>WLGW01000004.1 GCA_009703055.1 Actinomycetota bacterium | reverse complement strand
GTTGTGAGAATTTCAACATGACGATCTCGCGGTCCGGTGGACAGTGTGGTGATCTCGCGCACGTGCATGTCAGCGATATCAGCCAGTGCGTTGTAGGCGATCCGAGTGGATGCATCAGGTTCGGGGTCACTTGTTTCGCCCACTGCTCCGAGTTGTGCAAACTGCTGGGCTAAGTCCCAATTCAGTGGGCCCTGCTGGGCCATTGCTCGCATCATGTCGTTGAAGAACGGCATGCCACCAAAGGGGTTAAATGGGGTGGGGTCGTCGTCCGCCATGTACTTCAGGTTATGTGAGTACGGCCTCTAACGGGGGGCGCTTTGAGGGGCTTCTGCCAGTAGGGAGAGAAGTGAGTCCTTCGGCAAATACCACGTGCTGTGATGACTGTCGAAAGCGACGCCCACGACATTCATCATTTTGTCAATGAAGGCAGCGACACCATCGATAGGGGAGTCGGTCAAGAGTGGGAGTTCCTTTGGCTTGGCCATATGCCGAACACTTTGCTCATATCCGAGATGATGAACTCCGAATCGGTCCACTATCGAGAACTTCTCAAGCTCATTTGGTGACGTGGGATTCAGGTACTTATCCCATTGTTGTGCCGCTGCTGCGCTTTGGCTGTTGGTGAGGCGTAATAGAACGACAGTGGCATCATCGTTGACGGAGATATAGGGCACCCGAACTTTTTTCCCTGTGCCACTGGACAACCAGATGGCCTTGTTGAGATCAACTGCTTCTGCTGCGACTACCCATGAATCGGAGCCGATGGAGATTGCCGTGGTGGTCCCTTTGGCACTCGTTGCCGTTGCAACCAGTGTTGACATAGCCCCCTTGACATGTGGGACATCAATTGTGGTGGTGACCGCGATGGCTTCAGCTTCCGAAGACTCCCTGATTCCCTCAGGAATGGCGACGCTGAGGATTGCGAGAGAGGCGATCACGCTGACTGTTGCCGTGATGGCGGTCAGCCGGCGGCCAAGGGGTGGTACAAACGATAGGTGCCTATTCCGTTCGACATCGGCAAGTTCGGTGGGGTGTCGCCAAAAGCGTTCGTCGGGCGAGAGAGGAGCCTTATGTTCTCTTTCAAATTCGTCAGGCGTCACGAAGAGAAGAGAGTAATCGCAATGAGGTTGCAAGTGATGTCGCCATCGCAGGTTCACCCCAGGTGGGTAGGAGTACGATGACAGGGTGATGGCACAAGGACAAGGGGATGAGTGGTTTGCTTTGACCGCTGATGAATTGCCCATTGCCAGCATCTATGAGTGGGCAGTTCGTCCCGACTGCGGCGCGGTTGTCCTGTTTTCTGGCACGGTCCGCGACCATGCCGATGGGCGTCATGATGTCACCTCGCTCGAGTACGAGGCTTATGAGGATGCAGTGATTCCATCGTTCTCAAAAATTGCATCTGAAACACGAGTGCGTTTCCCCGATGCACGACGGATTGCAATTTTGCATCGCACTGGTGAACTTGCGTTAGGTGAGTCCTCAGTTGTTGTTGCAGTGTCATCAGCACATCGACCCATTGCATTTGATGCAGCGCGATTTGCGATTGATGCGTTGAAAGAGAGTGCTCCTATCTGGAAGAAGGAGAACTGGTCGGGTGGATCCGATTGGGGTACTGGAGCGCACGACATCGTGCAGCCTCGCAAAGTCGGAGGACAGAAATGATCGCTTTATCTTTCATCACGAAATTCTTTACGTTCATGGCGATCGTTTCGGGTGGCACATTGTTAGTCCTTGTGTATCTCGACAATCGCAAGAGTCGTATTGATGACGGCATTGCGCACTTTCGTCGACACATTGATGCATTGTCTCCTGAAGCGCGTCGTAATTCTGTCCATCACAACAATCAAGATGATCGGTGGAGCCGTTAATGGCACGTGACCTCGCAATTGACCTTGGCACCGCGAACACGCTGGTGTACATGAAAGGTCGTGGCATCGTTCTCAATGAACCATCCGTGATTGCTGTTAACCGTCAGTCCGGTGAGGTTCTTGCGACGGGACACGAAGCGTGGGACATGATTGGTCGTACGCCGAGTTACATCGTGGCCGTGCGTCCTTTGCGCGGTGGTGCAATTACCGACTTTGACATCACAGAACGCATGATTCGCTTGCTTTTGCAGCGTGTTGGTGTGTCCCGATTTACTCGACCCAAGGTCGTTATTTGCGTGCCGTCGGCAATTACAGAAGTAGAGCGTCGAGCAGTGACGGACGCGACGCGTCGTGCTGGTGCATCTGATGCGCAGTTGATTGAACAGCCGATGGCGGCAGCAATTGGTGCGAATCTTCCCATCGATGAACCAGTTGGCAACATGGTGATTGACATCGGTGGTGGAACCACAGAGACAGCAGTGATCAGTCTTGGCGGCGTTGTCGCACTAGAGGCCATTCGTGTCGGCAGTTTCGATATTGATGCGGCAATTCAGAACTATGTACGCCGTGAACATGGTGTAGCAATCGGTGAGCGCACAGCTGAAGAAATCAAGATTCAAATTGGATCTGCAGAACCTGGTCCGCAAGATCGAAGCGCAGATATTCGTGGTCGTGACTTAGTCACTGGTTTGCCAAAGACTGTGCGCCTCACAGCAGAAGAGGTTCGATTCGCAATTGATGAACCGGTTGCAGCGATGGTGTTGTCGGTGAAGCGTTGTTTGGCAAAGGCTCCACCTGAACTTGCACAAGACTTCTTGGCACGCGGAATGTATCTAGTAGGCGGCGGCGGAATGTTGCGCGGTCTTGCTCAGCGCATTGAACGCGAAACAGAAGTGCCTGTCAAGATTTCATCTCAGCCACTGGAAGCAGTGGTACTGGGAGCCGGGCACTGTATTGAGAACTACCAAGCGTTGCGTGGCATGTTCATGGGTGTTCGCCGCTAACTAGTTGCGCGTGACGATGAGTTGGTGAACTTCACCCTTTCGCGTCAAGACATACATTGCGCTATTCGTTGAACGAATTGCCGTGATGTTCCCCATGTCGCTAAGAACTTTTTCGGTTCCTACAGTGCTGTCACCATTGGTGAGGATTGCCGTGACTTCTCCCGTGCAGTAATCGCCAAAGTAGAACCACCCGGCGCGGCCCATCGCAGTGGTGTTGGTGGCTACTGCACCGCCAGAGATGGAGCAAGCTCCATCGTCATGTGGATACTCGTAAACAGGCATCAATGGGTCAACTGCGATCACATCAGAGTTGAAACGCTGTGAACCCTCGTAAGCGCTCCAGCCGAAGTTCGCTCCCTTGCCGCCGCCTTGGGTGCGACTTCCTTCTGCGACATTGACTTCTTCCCATTTGTTTTGGCCGACATCGGCTATCCAGAGGTTGCCGAACTCGTCAAATGTGAAGCGCCATGGGTTGCGCAGGCCAATAGACCAGATCTCTGGTCGGGCTCCTGCAACATTCACATACGGGTTATCGGATGGGATTGTGTATCCGTCGTTGCCCACGCCATCAATGTTGTTGGGGTCGATGCGAAGAATCTTTCCAAGCAGTGACGACGTGTCCATCGCGCGGCGTTCAGGATCGTTGGAACTACCGCCATCGCCGGTGCCGATGTAGAGGTAACTGTCAGGACCGATGGCAAGTCCCCCACCATTGTGATTGGCATATGGCTGTTCGATTGTCAGAAACTTTGTTCCGGTGATGCTGCGCGAGTTATCAAGAGTTCCATCTTCATTGACTGCAATCCATGCAATGACAGTGTCGCCATCTTTGTTGGTGTAGTTAATGAATGCGTCTGTCTTCGAAGGTAAACGGCGAATCGCAAAGCCCAAGAGACCTCGTTCTCCTTCGCCAGTTGTCATTGCCGAGATATCAAGGACCGTGTCCATTCGTTGTCCGTCTCGTGTCCAACGTTCGATGGTGCCCTTTTGAGAAACGACATAGAACCAGTTGTCATCGGCAGACCGCTCGACCAAATCGACAACACCTTCAAGTTTTCCGATGACACGCGTTGAGTACGACACGCTTGCGTTGGGAGCGACAGAGGATGTTGAGGATGTGGATGTGAGGACCTCAGCCCCCTGAGAACAGGCAGTCAGTGCGACGACTGAAAGGACGAGGGCAAGGCGACGCATTATTCAGCCGGCTTAACTCGAATGAGGCCCTCTTGCACAACAGTGACGGCAAGGTGGCCGTCCTGTGTGTAAATGGAGCCACCAGCGAGACCGCGAGCATTCGATGTAGAGATTGCATGTTGGTCGTAGAGGTGCCAATCGTCGGCGCGGAACGGACGATGGAACCACATTGCATGGTCAAGACTGGCCATCTGGACACCGCCTTCGTTCCAGCCAAGTCCATGAGGCAACAAGGTGGTGTCGAGAAGAGTCATGTCACTTGCATAGGTTGCGATGCACGCATGCAGCACAGGGTCCTCAGGTAACACTCCGTCGGCGCGCAACCACACTTTTTGTCCGTTGCTCTCCACGCCTTGGCGCTCATAAGGGGAGCCATCGATGTAACGAAGGTCGATGGGGCGAGGGCGGTCGTACCACTCGCCCATCTGTTCCTTGAACGGAGCCATGCGGGTCTTGAAGTCGGGCAAGGTTTCTGGTTCGGGCAAGTTGAGCGGTGCGGGGATTTGCCAGTCGAGCCCGGGTTCTGCCGCATGAAAGCTGGCCTGCAAGTTGAAGATGACTTCACCGTGCTGAATTGCAATCACACGTCGAGTTGTAAAGCTGCGGCCGTCACGCAAGCGATCGACTTGATACAAGATGGGGGCACCGGGGTCGCCTGGGCGAAGGAAATATGCGTGCAGTGAATGAACGTGGCGAGAGGGTTCGTCAACTGTGCGTGACGCTGCGACAAGTGATTGCCCTGCGACTTGGCCACCGAAGACGCGGACAGCATTCTCTTCAGGGGAATGTCCACGAAACATGTTGACTTCAATGACTTCGAGATCGAGCAGGGAAACAAGTGCGTCAAGTGGGGTGGCCATCACCCCATAGTAGGGTCGTTTTATGGCTCTTTTACCGTTGGATGCAGACCAATTGCTCACAACAACACGCGCAGTACGAAAGCGTCTTGATTTTTCCCGCCCCGTGGAAGATTCTGTGATTCGCGAGTGTGTTGAAGTGGCGATGCAATCACCGTCAGGCTCGAACAATATGACAATGCAATTTGTCGTTGTTCGTGACGAGGTAAAGCGCAAAGCCATTGGCGAGGTGTACCGCCAGTGCTACGAAATTTATCGCTCACTTGACGGCATCTACATCGGCTCCATTGATAAGGGCGATGCTGCGGAGAACGCCCAACAGTCACGCTCCGCATCGTCGGCAGATTTCCTTGGTGAGCGAATGGGAGATGCGCCTGCGCTTGTTCTTGCATGCAACGTGGGGTCACGTGTTGAAGGTGCGCCAGCGATGATGGCCGCGTCGATGATGGGCAATGTTTTGCCCGCCATGTGGAGCTTCATGTTGGCTGCACGAGCACGTGGACTGGGTACGGCGTGGACAACAGTGCACCTCATGATGGAACAGCAGGTGGCTGACATCGTGGGAATTCCATTCGAAACAGTGCAGCAGGCATGTTTGTCTCCGTTGGCATACACAGTCGGCACTGATTTCAAACCAGCTGCGCGCCCCGCTGCCGACAGCATTATTCACTGGGATACATGGTGAGCCTGAATACAGCTCTGCGCGCACATGCACTTGCTGCGCGAGGCTTTATGCCCGAGAACGAAGGCGATGCGCTGTATGCATCTGCTGTTGACGCTGCTGCGAATGCCGCTGGGCCATTTCTCGAAGTGGGGTCCTATTGCGGTCGTTCCACTGTGTGGTTAGGTGGCGCTGCGCGTGACACGGGTCGATCAGTGTTTGCTGTTGATCATCACATGGGCAGCGAAGAGAATCAGCCCGGATGGGAATGGCATGAACCTGACCTTGTGGATGAGCGCACCGGACGGATGGACACATTGCCGCGATTCCGTGCCACGATTCTTGACGCGGGACTGACCGATGTTGTGATTGCCGTGGTTGGAGATTCGCCAACAGTGGCTCGCAGTTGGACAACCGAATTGTCCTTCTTGTTTATTGATGGTGGCCATGGTGTCGAGCCAGCTACTCTTGATTATGAGTTGTGGACACCTCGAGTTGCTCGAGGTGGAACCCTTGCAATCCATGACGTGTTCCCGGACCCAGCCGACGGCGGCCGGCCACCGTACGAGAACATTTATCTTCCGGCTCTCGCCAGTGGATTGTTCACAGAGATTGGTGTCGAAGGCTCTTTGCGTGTCTTGCGCCGCGTGTAACTAGAGCGCGGGCACTTGGAGATGGGCGTTTTTACGCGCCATCGGCTTTGTGAACAGAGACGATGCAGGTGAGCCACCACTGATTGCATCGGCAGCCATGATGATGGCAGCAGCCGTGTATGCGCTGTACTCATCGGCGGGGAAGTGCACCATTGTCTTGTCCGGGTCGGACGGGTACACAATGCCAGTCCAGTACGCGCCATCTTCACGACGATGCGGCATTGTCCACAGCAAGAGTTCCGATGCGGTTTCTCTGTCACCAGCCGCACAATGTGCAATGGAGCATTCGCTGGTCTCTGCCGCTGTCACCCACTGCTCATCGAAGACGCAACGAACGCCGCGGTCTTCGAGAACAAATTTGTCCCAGCTCTCTGCAAGACGTGCCTTTGCGCGCACACCTGTCATCGCGCCGGTCAGAACGGGGTAGTACCAGTCCATTGCCCAGCGATCTTTTGATTCAAAGGCACTGAGGTCGGTGTTGATGACACGGTCAATTGCATCAGCTGCTGATGTCCACTGTGGCTGTGGGTCGTTGAGGAGATCACCCAGTGCAGCACCGCAATGCAGTGCATGGCGAATGGATGAACAGCCGGTGAGCAATGAATAGTCCCATGGCTTCTCGTTCACTTCACGTGCCCATGTGATGGTGCCGTCGTGGCGCTGCATGTCCATCACCCAATTGAGCGCATTGCGCACTGTGGGCCACAGTGCAGTGATGGCTTTTGTGTCTCGGGTGCACAGCCAATGCGCCCACACACCAACGGCGATGTATGCCGTCACATTGGTATCAAGTTTGCGATCTTCAATTGATCCATCCGGCATGTAGTAGTTGAACCACCAGCCAGATGCATCTTGATTGTTTGCGAGCCATGTGTAGGCAGCAAAAGCTGCGTCATGGCGTCCCATAGTGTCGAGAGCAATTGCTGTCTCAACATGGTTCCACGGATCACAGTGTCCGTTGGGGTACCAAGGAATCATTCCGTTAGAAAGCTGTAAAGCTTCAATGGAATCGGCCGTTTTTGCAAGGTCGGCTGTGGTCAGGATGCCTGGGAGGTGGGGCATGCGTGATGTCATACGCGCGCACCTGCTGTGACTGGCTTCGTTGAATACACGATGAAGCTTTTTCCAAGCACTGGGCTCAGAACTCGCTCTGCGATACGCATTGACTTTGGACCCTCAATGATGTCCCACTCCAACAGCTTGCGATACTTGGTCACGAGTGGATGATCTTCGTTGCGAGGTCCTACTGCACACTTCAGCCACCAATACGGTGAATGAAGAGCATGTGCATGGTGCGAGTCGCGCACTTCTAATCCGGCTGATTGCAATTTGGCCTTGAGTTCTGTTGCGGAATAGATGCGCACGTGTCCACCAACGCTTTTGGGAGCGTGATATTCATCAGACAACATCCAGTTGATTTTCTCTGGCCACCATGTGGGGACAGTGACACCGAGAGATCCACCTGGCTTCAAGACTCGGTGTAGTTCGGAGATTGCAGTGACATCGTCCTGAATGTGCTCCAACACTTCAGAGGTGACAACACAATCAAATGTGTTGTCAGCAAAGGGGAGACGAGTCGCATCGCCGCGAAGAACGCCACCAAAATTGGCGCGGGGAATCTCGCGTTCGTGCACCATGCCACCAAAGACTGCACGGGTGCCAACGACTTCTTCTTGCGCCCAGTCAAGGGCATACACGGTTGCGCCTTGGCGGGCTGCTTCAAAAGCATGACGACCAAAGCCTGCGCCGGCATCGAGAAACTTGTCTCCTGGACGAAGACCGAGTTTGTTGAATCGAATAGTGAGCATGGTGTTATCCCCGCTTCTGCAATTTGGCTTGGTTGTGCGGCATTTCGAGCACCTCGCGATACTGCTCAACGGTGAGTTGTGCGCAATGTCTCCAACTCCATCGCGACACCACGCGTTGACGACCGTTTTCACCGACGCGTGCACGTAGTTCAGGGCTGTCGAGACCACGGCGAATAGCTACGGCTAATGCTGGTGCGTTTCCGGCTGGGCATTGCAGAACAGTGTCTCCATCTGTTCCGGTTACCTCAGGGAGTGCGCCACCATCAGTGGCGACTAGGCATATGCCTGTGCTCATGGCCTCGATGGCAGGAAGGCTGAAGCCTTCGTACAGGCTGGGAACTACTGCGAGTTCCGCTTCTGCGTACAACTCAACGATGCGTTCATCACTCACGCCGGAAACAAAGTCGATGTAGGGCATGAGTCCGAGTGACTCAATGAGATCCATGCTGTGGCCGGGTCGAGGCTTGCCAATGATGGTGAGACGAACTTCGCGTTCTTTACGCAGTTCAGCCATTGCCTCAAGCAAGAAAGAAAGTCCCTTAAGCGCCACGTCTGCAGATGCAGTGGTGATGAGTTGGCCAGGCTTACGTGAAACGTGTGGCATCGGTGTGAACAAGTCGGGGTCAACACCAACGGGTACGAGACGCATACGGTCACGTTCAACACCCATGTCTTTGTTGATGTCATTGATGCTGTTTTCACTCACCACAACAATGCGTGGCATCTTGCTGGCAACTTTTCCTTGCATCTCAACAAAGGAGTACCAACGCTTCAACGAACGGCGACGCTTTGGTGTTGCAGCGTGTGTCATTTCCAATTCACGGTCGCGCGTGATGGGGTGATGCAACGTCACGATGGTCGGAATGATTTTTTCAATCTTGAGAATGTCCCATCCAAGGCACTGATTGTCATGCACGAGGTCAAAGTCGTTGACGCGTTGTTTCAGTTCGCCGTACGCACGCTTGCTAAAGGTAAGTGGTTCAGCAAATTGTCCACGAAAGAGTCGCATAGCTTCAACAAAGTCGGGGCGAGTCTTGATCTCCCAATATCCGGGGATGCGGCCGGGGTACTGATCATTGAACAGATCAAGGCTCGGCAGTTTGTGCATCTCAATGCGCTCATCCAAGATGGGATAGGGCTGGCCACCGAAAACTTCGACTGAATGGCCAAGATCGACAAGAGCCTTCGTGAGATGGCGGGTGTAGACGCCTTGGCCACCGACATGCGGCTTGCCGCGGTATGTGAGATACGCAATGCGCAATGGGCCGTTGGGGTCGTACGCGCCTGACATAGGCGTCTGAGGCTAACTGGCACCCCGTGGAATGGCTCGTCGGCCTCGTCGGGCAATGAGAAATGCCGCCACGATTAACAGGTAAATGTAGACATCATTCCCTAGCCATGAGTACAGCGTTCGCCCCGTACGGACGGGAATCGTGCTGTCGATGATCGCCGCTTCGGAGACCTTTGTGCGCTCGTACACGGTGCCATCGGGGCCTACAAAGCCACTAAAGCCGGTGGGTGAAATCTGGAGCAACCACCGCCCTTGCTCTTGTGCCCGCAATCGTGAAGAGGCCACTTGCTGGGTTTGCAGGATGGTCCAGGTGTAACTCGAACCATTTGTGGGGTTGATGATGAAGCCTGCGCCGTCTTCGACACCTTCGTTGACACGACCGCCAAAGAACACCTCCCACGAGATGGCGACAGACGCGCGCTCATTAGCGATGTCGATCCATCCACGTGCGTCACCAGATCGAGCATCACGCGGAACGAGATGGGTGGGTGCTCCCAGTCGTGTGAGAAGTGATCGCATCGGCATGTATTCGCCAAATGGAACGCGACGCACTTTGTCGTATCGAGATGTGATGCCGTCAGCCGGGTCGATGACAACTTGTGCGTTCGTAAATTCTTTGCCTCCTGCATCCTCGGTGATGCCAACAACAAAGGGAACATTGAGTCGTTGAGATTCTGCGAGTAACTCGTCGTACTCGCGGCTGTCAAAAAAGAGTCCAGTGGCCGAGACATTGATGACATTCTCAGGCCATACAACGGCGGTTCGAGTCACATCGGGTTGCAGAGATTTTGTGAGTGATAGATGACGCAGGAAAACATCACGAGGGTTGGTGTCGATGGCATGTGTTCCCTGTTCACCGCCTCCTTGAATGGCAGTGAGATGAACAGTGCGACCAGTGTTTGTCGTGCCGTCCCATCGTGATGCCACTCCGATGAGAACGAGAAGTATCAACGCAACGCGGACGCGATGATGCGACATGCTGAGCCACAGCACAACAGTGGTGATGCCAATCACACCGAGCCACGGTGCTAGATGTGCAATCGGACTATCGGCGTGGGCGATGGCAAGAGTTGCCAGGGGCACTCCACCAAAAGGCAATGAAAGTCGAATTGTTTCAGCTAAGGCGTGAAAAATGATGAGCGCGGCGGTGTGGGTCTTTTCGTCTGGAATGAGTGCGGCCACACGTGCTGCAACCCCGTGAAGGGATGCGAAGAGAACAACAACGATGAGATAACCCGGTGCGGTCAAGAACCACATCCAAGCCATTGCTGGCAGAAACCAACCAACGCCAAACAAAAACGCAGTCGTGAATGGCAAGGTGGTGCGACGTTGACGCGCGAGAGACGCGTACAACGCGATTCCGATGATGCTCAGAGGCCACCAACCCCACGGTGGCATCGATGCCGCGACGAGTAAGCCAGCGACGAGCGGTAAGAAGATTTTCTTAATCACGAAGCAAAAGTTGCTCTAATGACATACCGATGTGAGGTTTTCCCTTTGGGATGGCATGAGAAGAGCGTCAATGTGGGAGTCGACGTTGGGTTGATAATCCACACAGCTGTCCTCGTGACAATTAACGTTTTCGAGACGACATAGCGGTACTTTTTCCCGTCGCGATAGAGAAACATCTCATCACCACTCTTTAGCTTGTCGATATCGGCAAAGGGGCGCTTGGCAGAGGTGCGATGACCACCAATCACGATGTTGCCATTGGCACCTGGTTTCGGACTGCCTGGCCATTGACCGACACCAATATCAAATTGTGCATTAGTGACCCCGTTGAAGATTGGTGCCGTGACTCGAATCCTCGGTATGTGCAGCAAGCCCATCTGTTTTTGAGGACGAGATGAGGTGACAAGGTGTTCGGTGTGCGCGGGAGCAGCGTGCGCCATGGGGGTGCTTGTTGCCACTGCAGGAATGAGACCAGCAACAAATGCAAGTAGGAGGGCGCGGCAACGCATTGCTACATCTTTACAGCGTTGACAGGTGAGCGTGAATCGCCGTGCTGGCTGCCCGACCCTGCTGCACGCAGGCGGGGATACCAATTCCTCGGTAGCTGGCTCCAGCGAAGACGATGCCGGGAGAATGTACGGCGAGTGATTGCTCCACTTCGGCCAGTTTTGAAGAATGATGAGGTCGATATTGCGGGAAGGACTCGGCCCATCGTGAAACACGAATCTCCGACGGCTGAAGATCAACGCCGAGATGCAGTTTCATGTCGGCCAATGCCAAGTTCACAAGCTTGTCGTCATCGAAATGCATGACATCGAGTCCGTCACGACCAAGGGACACGCGAACAATCATGGAGCCATCTGTGGGACGCCAATGAGCCCATTTGTTGGAGCCAAAACTTGCAGCAGTGACCCATCGTTGATCGGGTTTTGGTACGAGATAGCCACTACCCGTGAGATGCGCTGGCCACTGTGATGCAGGAATCGCCAAAGTGATGAGCACAACAGATGCATGTGTCCAATCGGCCAGTAGTTCTCCGGCATGTGAGTCAAGATCGCGAATGAATGGTGCACTGTGTCGTGCGGGAGATGCAACCACAACTGCATCGCATTCGTAATCCTTGCTGTCAGTGTGCACGGTGTAGTGGTGACCTGATTTGGTCACACTATGTACACGCGCATTGAACACAATGCTGGCTCCGAGTGAAGTCACTCGTGACGAGAGAGTGTCAATGAGTGCACCCATACCGCGCAGCGGTGTACCAAATATGGGAGCGCCGGGTTGGGAGTTTTTTGTTGCAGCTGCGCGTGCACGGCCTGCCGCGCGCAACATGCTGCGTTCGCTGGTGAGAGCAGCAAGCTGGGGAACCGCAGCCATAGAAAAAGAATCTGTATCAGCAGCGTAGATACTGCCCACGAGTGGATCAACGAGACGTTCGTGCACTTCACGACCAAATCGTTTGCGCACATAATGACCAACCGAATCGTTGTCGATGGTACGGGGGAGCAGTGGTTCAATCGCCGCGCGTACTTTTCCGTATGGCGAGAAAAGAGTCGATCGTGCAAACGCTCGCGCTTTTGCGGGAACTCCCAACAGTAAGTCGCTAGGAATATCGTGCATGCCGTTGTGCCATACCGATGCATGTGCGCCAGTAGGAGCAGTGAGTGCAGCACCGAGTCCTAATTCGGTGGCAAGTTGTTGTGCATGCGGTACTCGAACCAGAAATGCATCAGCTGCTTCGTCCACCGCGGGAAGTCCGGCGAATGGAGATGTTCGAATGATGCCACCGACCGTATCTTTCGCTTCAAGCAACGTGACGTGAATGGGTGAAGGTGAATCGGCGATAAGGGACAAAGCAGTAGTGAGGCCGGCGATACCGCCGCCAATCACTACAACGCGATGTCCTTGGCTCATGCGGAGATCACTCGCTGCGCGAGTGCATGCATTACTTTCTGATTGTCGTTCACGCACTCAATACGTGCGAATGCAAGACCGAGTGGCTCTGCACGATGTGCCGCCTCAATGTCGAGGTCATAGAGAACCTCGAGGTGATCAGCAACAAAGCCGCATGCACACACAAGAACACCGTCGATTGGTTCATCGGTGGTGCGAGTGGTGGCAACCTGATCGATCACTTCAAGAATGTCGGGACCAATCCATGGCTCGGGAGTTCTGCCTGCTGATTGCCAGGCAATGGACCACTGTGACCAGCGAGTGAGCCCCACTTTTTCGGCGACGAGTTCTGCGGTTGCGCGCAACTCATCGGGGTATGGGTCTCCGCCATCAATGATTCGCTGAGGAAGTGAATGTGCTGTGAATAGCACCTTGGTGCGTTCTGGCATCGTTGCCAATTTCTTCTTCATGTCGTCGGCGAGGAATTCAATAAATGCATCTTCGCGAGCCCATGAGTCGATTCCCACTACTTCGATGTTGTATGGAGCAGCAGCTTCGCGCACGCGGCCGATGTATTGACCAATCGAGTACGAAGAGAAGTGCGGCGCAAGGACGAGACCGACAATTTTCTTGAAGCCAAGTTCTGCAACTTCTGCAACAGCTTCTTCAACGAATGGTGTGGCGTGCTTAAGACCAAGAAACACTTGGTAGTGACCCGGCTTAATGTCATCAAGTTCTCGCTGCAACGCATCACGCTGTGCTTCTGTGAGTTGCTTGAGTGGAGAAAGGCCACCGATTGCTTCATAGCGATCGATGAGATCTTGCAATGCCTCTTCTGTGGGTGGACGACCGCGACGAATGTCGGTGTAGTACGGAAGAATTTCTTCTTTTGTACGCGGAGTGCCGTAGGCCATCAGCACAACTGCTGTGCGTTGTTCGTTACTCATTTGCTTGTCTCCGTATGTACGAAATCGACGACGGCCGTGAGGACGTCTGGGTTGGTGTCTGGTTGAACGCCGTGACCGAGGTTGAAGATGTGGCCTGCGTGACCACCATTATCTTTCAGCACCTCTGCGGCACCCTTCAGTGCAATGTCGGTACCAGCGAGTACAAGCACTGGGTCAAGGTTGCCTTGCACCACAGTCTGTGCACCAAGTCGAGTGCGCGCATCAGCAATCTTTGTACGCCAGTCGAGTCCGATGACTGCATTGCCGACAGAGTTCATTGATTCAAGAAGATGATCACAACCGATACCAAAGTGAATGCCTTTCACCCCGGGGTGGCGTTCGGCAAGTTGCGCGAACACGGAAGTTGTATGTGGCTTCACAAAGGTGTCGTAATCGGAACGTGAAAGCGAGCCAGCCCACGAATCAAACACTTGGAATGCTTCAGCGCCGGCAGAAAGTTGCGCTGAGATGAACTCCACTGAATGTTGCACCAAACGTTCCATGACGTCGTTCCACAGTTGCGTGTCGGCATGCATCATGTACTTGGTGTTTTGATATGTCTTACTGGGGCGTCCCTCAATGAGGTAACTAGCAACAGTGAACGGTGCTCCGGCAAATGCAAGCAGAGGAACTTTCAATTCGTTTGCGAGGATCTTCACAGTGTCGATCACATAAGAAACATCACTTGTTTCTAAAGGACGAAGTCGTGCGAAGTCATCACGAGTGCGAAGAGGCTGTGAAGCAACGGGGCCGGTCCCTGGTGCTACATCGATTCCGAATCCAACTGCATGTGGTGGCACAACAATGTCGGAATAGAGAACTGCGGCATCCACGTTGTGTCGGCGAACAGGCTGCAATGTGAACTCAGCCGCCAACTCTGGTTGCTTGATGGCTTCGAGAATGCTTCCCTCGCCGCGAATCTTGCGGTACTCAGGAAGACTGCGACCTGCTTGACGCATGAACCACACAGGGGTGTGTGTTGCTTGCTCGCCGCGTGCAGCTGCAAGGAAAGGATCGCCGGGGAGACTTGTCATACCTATTGGTTACTTGCGATGAACCCGTCCGCGCAAAGCGGTGAAGGCCAAAGTGAAAGAAATCGCACCAACAACGGCGGAAGCAAGGAAAGCTTGACCCAATGCGGAGGCATCCCATCCCTCCAAAATGAGGCTTCTCATGCCTGCAAGCAGGTAGGTCACAGGATTGTAATCAGCTGCGGTGGAAAGCCAGCCCGTCATCTGCTCTTGAGGAACATAGGCAGTCGTGAGGAATGCAAAGGGGAAAAAGAGGAGAAACGCATTGTTGACGGCAATGGGGTTGCCTGTCTTCAGTGCGATGGCATAGGGGAAACCAGTGAATGCCAGACCCCATGCAACGGCCAAGGCGATGAACATAATCATGCCGAGAATGCCCGTTTGGAATGAGATGCCGATGAGGAGTCCCAAGATGAGCACGGGGATGGCGAGGAGGGCAACCACTGCAAAGTCGGCGATCATGCAACCCAAGAGCAGAGTTGCGCGATTAACCGGCGTCAATAACAAACGGTCGAGATATCCATCTTGAATGTCAATGACGAGAGAGCCTGCACGTGAAATACCAGTCACCGCAAAGATGATCGCAACGGGCAACTGAAAGCCCTTGAAGTCAAAACCTGATGGAAGGTTGACTTCGACAAGTGTTTGCAGAGACCCGATGTTGACGATGAGAAAGAAGAGAGGGACCATCAGTCCCGGGATAATTGCCTCTTTGTCTCGAAGAGAAAGACGCAGTGCGCGACGTGCAACAGACATGAGGTCATGAAGAAATCCGGCGCGACGTGCGAGAGCGGGTGTTGATGCATTCATTGTGTGGCCTCCTCTTGCATGCGTGTTCCGGTGGTTTCAAGAAACACATCATCGAGTGTCGGTGTGCGCATGGTGAGCTCATTCACAGTGATTCCTGCACTGCTCAGTGCAACAGCAACCGGGCTTAATGCAGAGCCACCATTCGTCACGCCAATGACAATGCTGTCACCCTTCGCTTCAATGTGATCGAGCCCAGGAACTGTCTGCAATGCCTGGGCAGCACGTGCGGCATCTTCTGTTGACACTTTCGCGATGATGACGTCAGCTCCGATGGAGCGCTTGAGTTCTGTTGGTGTTCCCTCTGCAACGATGCGGCCTTTTGCGATGATTCCCACGCGATCTGCAAGTTCATCTGCCTCTTCGAGATATTGCGTGGTGAGGAAAATGGTCATTCCCATCTCAGTGTTCAGTTTGCGAACTTCTGCCCACACGGCTGCACGACTGACTGGGTCGAGACCTGTTGTTGGTTCGTCCAAGAACAGCACTTCAGGTTGGTGCACGAGTGACGCAGCGAGATCAAGTCGGCGCTTCATGCCGCCTGAGTAAGTAGACACCATGTCATCGATGGCATCACCGATGTCGACGAGACCCAAGAGGTGATCAATACGCATTTTGCGTTGTGTTGCAGTGAGCCCATACAGACGGCCTTGCATATCGAGAATTTCACGTCCTGTTTGCTTGAGGTCAAGTGCTGCATTCTGCAGAGCAACACCAATGCGAAGGCGAACATTCTCGGTGTCGGCGACAATGTCGTACCCGGCAACTGTGGCAGACCCTGAAGTGGGATTCAGGAGGGTAGTGAGCATGCGGACGGTGGTGGACTTACCCGCGCCATTGGGCCCAAGAAATCCGTAGATCTCGCCTGTTTTGATGGCGAGGTCGACCCCATTGACTGCAAGATTGTCACCGAAGGCGCGAGCGAGGTTGTTCGCGGTGATGGCGTAGGTCATGTACCAAACGCTATCGGGGTCGGCCCTTGGGGTTCCTTCGAAGCTGAGCATCGATTCGTGCAATACGGGTGCGAGCAGGAGGGTGGGCGGTCACAAGCCTGTCGCGCCAGTGTGCTGCACGCTCACCATTTCCCGACTGGACCACAATTCGCAGAGCATCGCGCAGTTCGTTACCGAACCCCATTGCAACGACAGTTTCGTCAGCTTTGAACTCAGCGCCTTTGCCCACTGCATTGCCAATGAGTTGGGAAACGGTGATCATCGAGAGAAAGAGCCACGAGATGATGGTGAGTATTCCCGCAATCGTTCGTCCGGCAAATGAAACGGCGTTGTCGCGCGTGGCAAATGTGTCGGTTGCCGCATGTGCAATGTTTTGCAGGAAGAAACCAATGCGAGCGAGAAGGATGATGGGAATAGTGAGCCATTGACCAACGGTGAGAGCAATCGTGTGCATGCCGAGGTGATGACTTAATTCATGTGCAAGTACTCCACACAGTTTTTCATGGGACAGATTTGCGATTGCCCAACTAGAGACAACGACAAGGTGACCTCCCGATGCAAACGCATTGAGATCTTCAGAATCAGAGACCGCCAAAACAAAGTCACCAGGAGAGATGTGATTTGCCTGTGCCACGACATTCCACGCACGGTGAAGAGCTTCATGTTCAGTGCGATTGGGAGTACGTGCCCCAAGAAGTCGTTGTAAAACAATGCGCTGCACTGGTCGTACGAATAACAGAGCACCCGCAAAGAAGAGCACAACAGCAAAGAGGAAGAAATTGATTGTGATGAATAACTGCAAGACCCACCACACAGCAGCAATGGCAACTAACCATGCAGGGATTAGAGCAATGACCGGAGCAATAGCTGCTATCGCATAACCATCCACCTTGCGTTGGCGTTGAAGGCGAGATGAAGATGGCATAAGCCCCCCTAGTCCACCAGTAAAGAGGTGGGGGGTCAATGACCATGCTGTGTCGGCTCGCCTGCGTCATAGCGGTGAGGCCACCTCACATACACTCTGAAAGTCTCTTCCATGACTGCACCTAAGGAGCATTGACATGACTGCACCAACGATTCCAGGCGCTGAGCCTCTCTCCGTCGTCGGATCCCGAGATGCGGGTGTCCTTGTGTTGCATGGCTTCACTGGCAACCCGGGCTCGATGCGCGGACTTGCTGAGGCATGTGTTGCTGATGGGTTCCACGTTGAAATGCCTCAGCTTGCTGGCCATGGCACCGCGATGGAGGACATGATTCCCACACGCTGGGCCGACTGGAGTGCAGACGCTGAAACTGCGTATCAGGTTCTCGCGAAGCGGGTCTCACAGGTTGTGGTGATGGGTCTCTCGATGGGTGGCGCACTCACGTTGTGGGTCGGAGCAGAGCACCCCGAGGTCAAAGGTTTGGTCTGCGTGAATCCGGCGACACAGCCGCAAGCACCTGAAGTGATGGAAATGTTGAAGGGCATGATCGACAGTGGTGCAGAAGTGATGGACGGCATCGGCTCTGATATTGCTGAGCCAGGCGTGGTCGAGACGGCATACCCCGGAACACCACTCGCTGCGCTGTACTCATTCCAATTGGATGGTCTGACTCCTTTGGCGAAGCGTTATGCATCAACAAAGATGCCATTGCTTTTGTTCTCTTCAGTGCAAGACCATGTTGTGAGCCCAACTGACGGCGATGCATTGATGGCGGAATACGGCGGACCCAAAGAACGTGTCATGTTGGAGCGCAGCTTCCACGTGGCGACACAGGATTTTGACAAGGGCATCATCTTTGAAGGTGCAGTTGCCTTTGCCCGTCGTGTGACCTCATGATTTTTTCGACGACGTTGCTCGCATCAATCCCCAGTCCATCAAGTGGATCAATTGAGCTAGGCCCACTTCGCTTAAATGCCTATGGGCTGATGATTGCGCTCGGCGTCATCGTTGCCGTTCGCATTGCAGGGCGACGAGCAGAAGCTCGCGGCGTCGGAACAGTGGAGGATTTTTCTTCCATCGCAATGTGGGCTGTTCCTGCGGGCGTTATTGGCGGCCGGATCTATCACGTGATCACAGACATGCAACGTTTCCGGGGCAACTGGGCTGAGGCATTCATGATCTGGCACGGAGGCTTGGGCATTTGGGGTGGCGTTGCTCTTGGCGTTGCTGTTGGATTTTGGCGTGCACGTGTCAGAGGCCTCAATGCATGGGCGATTCTTTCCTGTGCCGCACCAGCAATTGCTATTGCACAAGCGATTGGACGATGGGGCAACTGGTGGAACCAGGAGCTTTTTGGTAGCCCCACAACATTGCCGTGGGCACTGCGTGTTTCGGACTCTGTAGCGATGAAGGCGGGAGAAGCTGCGGGGACGACGTTTCATCCGACCTTTTTGTACGAATCCATTGGGTGCGTTGTTCTTGCGGGACTGTTGATTCTCATTGAACGTCGGTTGGATCCAGCACCAGGTCGTCTTCTTGCCTGGTACGCCGCGGGCTATACGGCACTTCGTTTCTTCATCGAAGGTCTTCGGATCGATCCGGCGCATTCAGCGGGCGGATTACGCCTGAATCAGTGGGTATCACTGGTCGTCTTTGCTCTTTCTGTTGGCTTCTTGATTTTTGATGCTCGGCGTTCTCGGGAGGCCTCTGCACCGTCTACGGTCACTGAACATGAGTGAAGTTCTGTACAACGTTGTTGAGCCCGGCATCGCCGTTATCACCCTGAATCGACCTGAGCGTTTGAACGCATGGACAGGTCGCATGGGTGTCGAATACTTCGATGCAATCGATAAAGCTGTTGCTGATTCGTCCGTACGCGTCATTGTCGTAACTGGAGCAGGCAAGGGATATTGCGCGGGTGCAGACATGGGCACACTGCAGGGCATTCCTACAACGTCGAGTGACGACGGCAAGGAAGACAGCAACATTCTTGAAGGTCGCATGCAAGATGAGATCACTCGCATCTCAAAGCCGGTGATTGCTGCCGTGAACGGTGCGGCAGCTGGTCTTGGTTTAGTGCAAGCGTTGATGTGCGACATGCGCTTTGCTGCTGACACTGCAAAATTCACGTGCGCATTCTCAAAGCGCGGCCTCATCGCTGAATACGGCATCTCGTGGGTGCTGCCTCGTCTCGTTGGTCAAGCGAATGCATTGGACCTCTTGATGTCGAGTCGTGTTGTGATGGCAGCAGAAGCACAAGAGTTGGGCATGGTGAACAAGGTTGTGCCTGCTGACCAACTGATGGATGTTGTGATGGCCTACGCCGCTGACCTTGCGATGAACGTGTCTCCGTCATCAATGTCGGTGATGAAGCGTCAGGTGTATGGCGACTACGACAAGGATGTCTCCACTGCCAGCCTCGATGCTCTGAAACTGATGGGTCAGTCGTTCACGCGGCCCGACTTCAAAGAGGGCGTTGTGAGTTATCTGCAGAAACGACAGGCACAATTCCCGCCTGTCGACCCCTCCGCCTAGTCCCGAAGAGGGAATCAGGCGGGGTGTCCTCCCGCATGGCTCGTAGGCTTGAGAACTGTGACCCAGTCAGGTAGCCCCATTTCCGCAGCCGACGTAGCCAAAGTGGCTCACCTCGCGCGACTCGATATTGACGACGCCCAGGTGGTGCACTTCACCGAGCAATTAGCCAAAGTGATGGGCCATTTCGGTGACATCGATGCCCTCGATCTCTCTGGAGTCGAGCCAATGACCCAGCCCTATCCGTTGGTGAATGTGATGCGCGAAGACGTTGAGATGCCCACGCTCAGTACCGATGAAGTTTTGGCTTCAGCACCTGCCACTGAAGAGCGCCGATTCCGTGTTCCACCCATCGTGGGAACAGAGGGCTGATCATGGCAACAATCCCCACCACCGCATCAGAGATCGCTGCAGCAGTTGCATCGGGCGCATTGACTGCTCGAGAAGTACTGGAAGCACACCTTGCGCGTATCGAAGAACGCGAAGCAGATATTCACGCATTCAATTTGGTGACTGCAGATGCAGCACGTGCACAAGCCGATGCAATTGATGCAGACATCGCTGCGGGTCGCCCCGTAGGTCCTCTTGCTGGTGTTCCGATCGCAATTAAAGACAACATGTGTACGCATGGCATTGAGACGACATGCTCGTCCAAAATTCTTGAAGGCTGGAAGCCGCCCTACGACGCAACAGTGGTGACACGTTTGCGTGCTGCTGGTGCAGTGATGGTGGGCAAGACAAACCTCGACGAATTTGCAATGGGTTCCAGTACCGAGAACTCTGCCTTCGGTACAACGCGTAATCCTCTTGACACGTCACGTGTTCCTGGTGGTTCGAGCGGTGGTAGTGCAGCGGCTGTTGCTGCAGGTTTCTCACCTGTGAGTCTTGGCTCTGACACAGGCGGCAGTATTCGCCAGCCCGCTGCGCTGTGTGGCGTTGTCGGTGTGAAGCCGACGTATGGACTCGTAAGCCGTTATGGCCTAGTTGCATACGCCAGCTCGCTTGATCAGATTGGTCCGTTCGCGACGACAGTGTCTGATGCCGCATTGATCACTGAAGTGATCGCCGGCCATGACGTGATGGACTCCACATCAATTCCGCAAGAAGCACCATCTTTGGTGGGTGCGGTGTCCGAGGGCGTCGCCGGCATGCGTATTGGTCGCGTTGTTGATCTTCCTGGTGGTGCAGAACCTGAAGTCTCTGCTCGTCTTGACGCAGCATTTGCAGCACTTGCAGCTGCCGGAGCAACGATTGTTGATGTCACTTTGCCCAGCCTTGGGTACGCACTCACGGCGTACTACCTCATTGCTCCTGCAGAGGCGAGCAGCAACCTTGCTCGCTTTGATGGTGTGCGCTACGGATTGCGTGTGAACGCTGTGGACACAAATGCGATGTACGGAGCAACTCGCGCAGCAGGTTTCGGCGATGAAGTGAAGCGACGCATCATGTTGGGCACCTATGCATTGTCAGCTGGTTACTACGACGCGTATTACGGCAAAGCATTGAAGGTGCGCCGTCTCATCGCGCAAGACTTCGACAAGGCATATGAATCAGTCGACACGATCTTGATGCCAACCTCGCCTTTGGTTGCGTTCAAGTTTGGCGAAAAGGCCGATGATCCAATGTCGATGTACTTGTGCGACATCTACACAATCCCTACCAACCTTGCGGGACACCCTGCAATGAGTATTCCATTCGGAACCGGTGCGCATGGTTTGCCAGTCGGTATTCAGGTGTTAGCACCAGCGTTAGGCGAAGTAGCAATGTTCCGCGTTGGTGGAGCACTCGAGGCAGCAGCAGGAGGCGCACAATGAGCGACAGTCCACTTAGTTCCATCGTTGCAACGCCAGAGCAGATGCTGCCCGGCGGTTGGGAGATGGTTGTTGGCCTTGAGGTGCACGTTGAACTTGCAACGGCCACAAAGTTGTTCAGTGGTTCACCGAACCGTTTTGGTGATGAACCCAATATCAACATTGACCCTGTCACGCTTGGTTTGCCTGGTGCATTGCCAGTGTTGAACAAGAAAGCGGTTGAGCTTGCAATGCGCATCGGCCTTGCACTTAATTGCCGTATTCAAAAATGCATCTTCCACCGCAAGAACTACTTCTATCCCGATCAGCCAAAGGCGTACCAAATCAGTCAGTACGACTTGCCTCTGAATGCAGACGGACACTTGGAACTGCCCAGTGGTGTTGTCATTGGTGTCGAGCGCGCGCATCTTGAAGAAGACACAGGGAAGAGCACGCACGTCGGTGGTGCAACAGGACGTATTCACGGCAGTGATTACTCACTGATGGACTTCAACCGTGCCGGTGTTCCTCTGGTGGAAATCGTGTCGCGTCCCGACATGCGCACCAGCGAACAAGCACGCGAATACGTTTCAGAGTTGCGTTCAATTCTTGAAGCCATTGGTGCGTCTGACGCGAAAATGGAAGAAGGCTCGATGCGTTGCGATGCAAACGTGTCGGTACACAAACCAGGTACTCCCTTCGGAACGCGCTGTGAAATCAAGAACGTGAACTCCATTCGTGCGCTTGGCCGTGCGATTGATTACGAGGCACGTCGTCAGATTGACATCATAGATTCAGGTGGAGTCATTCGCCAAGAGACACGTCACTGGGATGATGCAGAAGGTCGTACGCATACATTGCGCACGAAAGAAGATGCTGATGATTACAGATATTTCCCTGAGCCAGACCTTGTCACGGTAGATCCATCACAAGAATGGATTGAAGAAGTGCGCGCAGCACTGCCCCCTTTGCCTGCAGCTCGTCGGGCCATGTTGCACGAACTCACTGGGTACGACGCTCGCAGTGAAGCAGTTGTTGTTGCCGTTGAGCGTGGTCAGCATGAGTACGTCAAAGCTGTTATTGATGCAGGTGGAGATCCTGTGAAGGCTCTTATCTATGTCACGCAGGCATTCGCCGAAGCAGGTGCATCGCCGGCTGTTCCCGCGGCAGATATTGCAGCTCTCACGATTCTCGAGCGCGACAACAAGTTGTCGGCGACTCAGGCAAAGACAGTGCTCGCGGAAATTGTTGCCAACGGTGGTGGCGACGCCGCTGCGATTGCTGCTGCAAAGGGCTTTGAAGCGATGGATACGTCTGCTGTTGAAGCCATGGTCGATGAAGCCATTGCTGCAGACCCCGATGCATGGGCGAAATACTGCGCTGGAGAAGAAAAAGCTGCCGGCGCCATCGTGGGCCGCATCATGAAAGCCAGCAAGGGCAAGGCGGACGGCAAGGTCGTTTCCGCCATCATGCAATCCCGCCGCGGGTAGAGCACTCAGTAATTAGCACTCAAGAGAAGGGGCGTACTCTTCGCGTATGGACTTCGCCGTACCGCAAGAGATTCAGGACACCCTCAACAAGATTGATGCGTTCATCGATGCAGAAATCAAGCCATTGCAGGCTCAGGACGATAACGAGCGATTCTTTGATCATCGTCGCGAATGGTCACGAACCGACTTTGAAAATGACGGCGTTCCCACGGCTGATTGGGAAGCGTTGTTACGCGAGATGCGTGCACGTGCAGACAAAGCTGGTTGGTTGCGACTTGCACTGCCTGAAGAGTTCGGTGGCAAGAGTGCAAGCAATCTCACGATGGCAATTATTCGCGAACATCTCGCGAGCAAAGGTCTTGGACTTCATAACGACTTACAAAATGAGAGCAGCATTGTGGGTAATTTCCCGACAGTTCTGATGATGCGTGATTTCGGTACCGAAGAACAGAAGAAGAATTGGATGCCTGGTTTCCTCAATGGAACAAAGCGCCTCGCGTTTGGTCTGACAGAACCTGATCACGGCAGTGATGCCACGAATTTAGAAACCACCGCATATCGCGATGGCGACGAGTGGGTCATCAATGGCATGAAGCGCTGGAACAGTGGTTTGCACCACGCCACGCACGACATCATCTTTGCTCGCACCAGCGGCAACAAGGGTGACGCAAAGGGAATCACCGCGTTCCTTGTGCCCACTGATGCACCTGGTTTCAAAGTGGAGTTCTTCTGGTGGACATTCAACATGCCCACCGATCATGCAGAGGTCAGCCTGACTGATGTTCGTGTTGGCGCCGATGCAGTGTTCGGTCCACTTGAAGAAGGTCTTGCTCTTGCACAACATTTTGTTCATGAGAATCGCATTCGTCAGGCAGCAAGTTCATTAGGCGCCGCGCAGTTCTGTATCGATGAAGCAGTGAAGTATTCAAACGAACGCATCACGTGGGGCAAGAAACTCAGTACGAATCAGGGCATTCAATTCCCATTAGTGGAGCTTCATACCGAAGCCGCAATGTTGCGCCAGATGATTCGATACACCGCATGGATGCTTGATCACAAACATCACATGGAGGTCACTCACCTTGTAGCGATGTGTAACTACCGCGCGAACCGACTTGCGTGTGATGCCGCGGACCGCGCGATGCAGACATGTGGTGGGGTGGGGTACAGCCGCCATATGCCGTTTGAGCACATCTATCGACATCACCGTCGTTACCGAATTACGGAAGGCTCCGAAGAGATTCAGATGCGCAAGGTTGCGAGCAATCTCTTTGGTTTCGGTGGATCTAAAGATCGTCGATAGGACTACGACGGCTGGAAAGCCAGTACGCGTCCGTTCACGATGACTCCGACTGTTGATCCCACGTCGGGAAGAAGTCGTGCGTGTAGTCGAACTGTTGCGACAACTCCATCAGAGAACTGAACTTCAACTGTGCCGTCATGGCCGAAGTAACGAGTTGCAGTCACTTCGCCGACAACAGTTGCTTCGGCACTATCTGCGGCAACAATCTCAAACTGCTCAGGACGAATCAGAATTGTCGCTGGTCCTGGTTGATGTGGTTGTAGCAACCCAATCTGTCCAAATCGTGACTGAACGGATTCGCTGTCTCCCAAGACCGACCCTTCGAAGGGAACAGTCTCACCGATGAAATGCGCAACTTCAGTTGACTGCGGTGTTCGGTACACACTGACAGGGTCTGATTTCTGGGCGATGCGGCCGTTGAGAAGAACCGCAACAGAGTCAGCAATAGATAGCGCCTCGTCTTGGTCGTGGGTCACCCAGATAGCGGTTGCCGAAGCTGCTCGAAGAATGTCGACGACTTGATCTCGCAATGACTCACGAAGGCCCGCGTCGAGTGCGGAGAAGGGTTCATCGAGAAGAACCAAAGTGGGCTGTGTCGCTAGAGCACGTGCAAGTGCAACGCGTTGTTGCATGCCGCCTGATAACTCAGAAGGTCGGACGTTGCCAGATTGTGGGAGCCCCACGAGTTCAAGCATCTCTGCAACGCGATTCTTCACAGCAGGAGAGCGTCGCTTCTTCAGTCCAAATGCCACGTTTTCTGCAACGGTGAGATGAGGAAAGAGCGCGCCTTCTTGTGGAACAAGTGCGACACCTCGCTCATGGGCCGGAACCCATGTCTTTTCGTCGGCAACGACAACATCATCGATACGCACTGTGCCGTGCTGAGGGCGTTCAAGTCCGGCAATGATGCGAAGGAGTGTGGTCTTGCCTCCACCAGAAGGTCCGAGCAGTGCTGTGATGCTTCCGTGTTGCACCTGCAGATTGATGTCATGCAATACGCGAGTGTCAGCGAAGTAATGGGAGACGTTGTTCAGTTCAAGAGCAGGAGAGTCACTCATGAAGACGCATCTTTCATAACGGACAGTGTGCCAAGAAGTGCAGTGGGAAGTGCAGCAAGTATCAGCATTGCGATTGCGTAGGGGCCCACTGAGGCATAGTCAGAAATCGTACTGAAGTCCCAGATCTTGGTGGAGAGTGTGTCCATGCCAGTGGGTCTCAAGAGGAGTGTGACGGGCAGTTCTTTCACTGCAGCCAGCATGGAAAGTGCAGAGCCGGCCAGGATTCCGGGCATTGCAATGGGAAGTGCGACGCGGAGCAATGTGGAGATCTTTCCTACTCCCAAACTGTGCGCAACCTCTTCAAGTGAAACGGGAGTCTTTTCAAAGGCAGCACGTAAGGAAGCAACCATTACAGGCAAGAAGATGATGACTTGCCCAAAGATAAGAAGTGGAAATTCCTGATACCACGGCCGTGCGACTCGAATTCCCACGTACACAACCGAGATCGCAACAACGATTCCGGGAAGTGCATGAGTGATGTAGGTCAACCGTTCAGGAATGTTGGCGAGACGCCCTGTGAGGCGAACTGCACTCCATGCAACGGGGATGGCTAACAGCAACGTCACAATTGCAGTGACACTGCCATTCAAGAAGGACTGTCCTGTTGCGCTCCACACGGAACCCCAGTCAATGGAACGCGTCGAGCTGCGTCCGAGCCACGAAGCGATGTTGGCAACCGGAATGACTACACCAGGGATAACGATGGCAAGCGTTCCTACTGATGTGAGCAGCGCGAGCGGCCATGATGTATTTCGACGACGACGTCGAGCCGTTGTTGCTTTCTTTGCGGAATCATCGCGTCCGCGTGAGATGGATTCGGCGTACGTTAATGCAAGTGCCGCGAGGATCAAAACGATGGAGAGTGATGCTGCGCGCGTTGGGTTAAAGCCCGCACGGTATGCCCCATAAATCACCCATGTGAACACTTCATGGCGCATTGCGGCGACTGCACCGAAGTCGCTAAAGGCATAGAGAGCAACGAGGAGTGATCCCGACGTAATGGAGCGACGTAGTTGTGGCAACACCACTTCACCAAAAATCTGAAACGAAGAACGTCCCATCGTGCGGGCAATGTCTTCATGGACTGGGTCGAGTCTGCTCATTGCTGCAGACACGGGGAGCATGACATACGGATAACACGCAAACGTCAGAACGATGAATGAACCAATGAAGCCCGAAATCTCTGGCTTCCAGGAAATCCATGCAAAAGCAGACAGGTAGGAGGGGATCGCGAGTGGAAGTGAGAAAACGATTGTGAGAATCAGTCGCCCTCGTACTCCAGACAACGTAATCACCCACGCCGTAAAGGTTCCGATAATGGCACTCATCAATGTCACCGCAGCGACAAGAACTGTGCTGCGAATAATCAGAGTAAGTGTTCGCTCTTGGAATACCTCATCGAGAAATGGTTGTATGCCCTGAGAGAGCGATTGCGTAACGAGGTACCAGAGTGGGACAAGAGAAATGAAAGCAGCGACAAACGCGAGACCCAAAGGGATCAGTGAGGCTCGCGTTTGTCGCATGTTTTGTGTTCGTTTTGGCCACTCACTTCGTGAGCAAGCCAACCTTCTGCAGCAACTCTTGTGTCACGTCGACTGACTTCAGGTCGGAGAGGTCAATGGAGGGTGCATTGAGTTCAGAGAAGACTGGTAAGCCTTCTGCTTGAGAAGCACCCTTTGTCAAGACGTACTCCCATGTTCTTGTTCTGAAGTACTCGGCCGCTGTTTCGCTCTGTAAGAAGTCAATGAACTTCTGAGCAGCATTCGAGTGCTTGGCTGAGGAAAGAATTCCTGCACCTGAGATGTTCACCAATCCGCCAACATCGCCAGCTGCCATGTACTGGTTCTTTGCCTTCACGGCGGAAGCACCTTCGGCAGCGATCTTTTCAAGCAAGTAGTAATGGTTGACAAGTCCAAGGCTTACTTCGCCTTCATTGACTGCATCTCGTACAGCACTGTTCTTCTCAAATGCCACAGGCTTGTTCTTCGCAAATGCTGTCAGCCACTTCTCCGCTGCTTCTTCACCGCGAAGAACTCGCAGTGCAGTCACGAACGATTGCCATGAAGCATTGGTTGGAGCGAATCCGATCTTGCCCGACCACTGCGAATCAAGAAGTCCATCAATGGTGCTGGGTGGAGTGGGAGCGAGTGATGGGTTGTAGACAACAACACGGACACGTCCGGTAATGCCCACCCACTTGCCACTCTTGGCGGAGTACTTCGAATCAACAGTGGACAGAGTCTGCTCGGGAAGTGCAGCAAACATGTTCTCCACGGCGCCGAGCGCGCCTGCATCTTGTGAGTAGAAGACATCGGCAGGACTGGACGAACCCTCAGTCATCAAGAGAGCTGCCATCTCTCCGCTGTCGCCATAGCGAGCATCGACCGTGATGCCAGTCTCGGTTGTGAAAGCAGTGAAGAGGTCTTTCACAAGTTCTTCACTACGACCGGAGTAAACGGTGAGCTTGGTATCAGCCGCCTGTTCTGTGGTGTCTGAACTTGAACTGGAACTGCCACAGGCAGAGGTGATGAGAATGAGCGCTGTGACCGCTGCAATTTTCTTCTGAAGAGATTTCATGAGTGCCTCCGTGTGTTAGGTCTTCCTAACAACCTTGATGATAGGTGCACCTAACAACGATTGCAACCCCCGATTCTCCATGGGCGACTTGACCTCGGGAGTACCGTTGCTCTTATGTCCTTTTCTGACGGCACCCCCATCGACATCAAACCCCGCAGCCGCGACGTCACAGACGGCAACCAGAAGGCCGCAGCCCGAGCAATGCTGCGAGCAGTGGGCCTCACTGATGATGACTGGCAAAAGCCTCAGATTGGTTTGGCAAACGCATGGAATGAAGTGACGCCATGCAACATGACGTTGCGTCGACTCGCGGATAAAGCCAAGGAAGGCGTCCGCACTGCCGGAGGCATTGCGCTGGAGTTCGGCACCATCACCGTTTCGGACGGCATCAGTATGGGGCACGAAGGTATGCGTGCTTCTCTTGTTTCTCGCGAAGTGATCACTGACTCTGTTGAAACAGTGATTCACGGCGAACGCTTCGACGGCTTCATCGGATTCGCTGGATGCGACAAGAGCATCCCGGCCATGTTGATGGCAGCTGCTCGACTCAACCTCTCCAGTGTTTTTGTGTATAACGGATCAACGATGCCTGGTCATCACGATGGGGCAAACATTGACATCACCACAGTCTTTGAGGCAATTGGCGCAGTTGCTGCTGGAACAATGACTCAAGAAGAGTTGACGGAGATTGAAAAGTCTGCATGCCCTGGCGAAGGTGCATGTGGCGGCATGTTCACAGCGAACACGATGTCGTCAATCGCTGAAGCACTCGGCATGAGTCTTCCTGGTTCGGCGTCTGCGCCTGCAGTTGATAAATCACGTGAAGATGATGCGCGTCGCGCTGGTGCAGCTGTTGTCAACTTGTTGCGCCTCGGTATTCGTCCGCGCGACATCATGACGAAAAAAGCATTTGAGAATGCAATTGCAATCTTGAGTGCACTCGGCGGAAGCACAAACGCAGTGCTCCACTTGTTGGCGATTGCGCATGAAGCAGGTGTCGATTTGGAGTTGGAAGACTTCAACCGCATCGCTGACAAAGTGCCGCACATTGCAGACACAAAGCCAGGCGGCAAGTACCACATGACAGACATTCACCGCATTGGTGGAGTTCCTGTTGTGTTGAAGCACCTTCTTGATGCAGGTCTTTTGCACGGCGACGTCATGACATGTACTGGCAAGACGATGGCTGAGAATCTGGCCGACATCAATCCACCTCAACCAGACGGTGACGTGGTGCATCCGCTCAGCAATCCGATTCACACCGAAGGTGGCATCAACATTCTTACTGGTTCACTTGCGCCAAACGGAAGTGTGGTGAAGGTTGCTGGTCTCACAAAAGATCAGTTGCAGTTCGAAGGTCCTGCACGAGTCTTTGATGGTGAAGACGGCGCAATGGACGCAATTATGACCGGTGAGATCAAGCACGGTGACGTGATTGTGATTCGGTATGAAGGCCCGAAGGGCGGACCTGGCATGCGTGAGATGTTGGCAGTCACTGCCGCATTGAAGGGTGCAGGCTTAGGTGCCACAGTTGCTCTCATTACTGACGGTCGATTCTCGGGCGGTACGTGGGGCTTCTGCATTGGTCACGTTGCTCCAGAAGCTGTTGATGGTGGACCGATTGCGTTCGTGAACGAAGGCGACATCATCCGAATCGATGTGCCCACGAAGTCTCTTGACCTTCTCGTTGATGCTGCTGAGTTGGAAAAGCGCAAGGTTGGCTGGAAGCCAAACCCACCGCGTTACACAACTGGAGTACTCGCAAAGTTCGCGATGCTGGTGCAAGGTGCCGACAAGGGCGCCATTACAAACCCGTCTGCATAAATAGTCGGCTGCTGGCCGGCCCTACTGAAGAAAATCCAAGCTGGATAAGGGTTTCAAACCCTGTTGCACCCCTTTGTCAAGATGCGAATCCAATGTCTGATTCTTCCTCCATTACTGCTGTCAATAATCCCGCTGGGCTACCTGAGAAGTTCACTTTCGAGATCTCCCATGAGGAGGCAAAGAACATTTTGGAGTTGGCGGTTCGCTACGCACCAGACCCTTGGATGGGTTTCCGATTCCAGCTGCAGTTCGGTGACACGACTCGTCGGTGGGTGATGCGGGAGCAGAACATCACAGGGTTTCGTGAATTCGAGCGAGATGGTGGACCGAGAGAGGGCTATCTCACTCTTCCCATCAACGTGTTGGAATTCGTCACCAATGTTTTCCCTGAAGTTTTTCCCACTGTTGTCCGTGTTGATTTCAAAAAAGGGAAAATTGAGCTTGCCAATGGTTTGCTCAATGTTGAATTAGATCTTCCAGAGCAAGACATCGCACCCATTGATCTTTCCTTCGCAGCTATTTCCTACATCACAGTTGATGTCGCCGAACTTCAACAGTTGGGCCACTCCCATCTGATGTTTCCCGTGACAATTGATTTTGACCACCAGGAGGAACCACTTCCGTTCGTTGACTTTTCTTTTGCAGACGGATTGCTGATTGCAAAGCGCGATTGGTCAAGTTTCGGAGGTCCTACGATTTCAGTCTCGATCATTGCAGAGGGCGCAACTCCGAGAACTTTCTCCTCGTACCCCAGTGCACTCCCGCGTGAACTGTTTTATTCAGATACATATGGAAATGAATCAGTGAAGTTGTGTTTTTCTGATGAGACCCCAAATATTGCCTTTCTTGACGGCATTCATTGGGGAGTGCGCATTGAATTAGGCAATGAAACCGTGCATCAATATCGCAGTGCGTTGGTGCACACTCTGTCTGAGAATGAGATTGATGTTGACAAAGATGAGCGCATCGGGTGGAGCCCGATTGTGAATTGTCATTTCGAGGGGACCGATGTTGCGGTGGAAATCGTGAAGGGACTCGATGGGCAGCCGGATTACTTCCGTCTCTCCACAGTCGTTCTTCCCGGTTCTCCGTGGAACTTGGAGATTGCATCGGAAATCAATGGTTGGAACAACCAATGGACAAACGTGAAGTTGGTCCGTCATGAATCTGACCTTGTTGCAATACGTGATGTTGTGGCAGAAGAGATGCAGTTCACACCAGAAGCTGTCGTTGATCTGGTGATGAAATCAAAAGTTGTTGCAGAGGTTGTCGGTGTTTTTCTCTAGCAATCGTCTACAGAGATCGTCGTCAGATATTTTGTTGACTTCGTCGCTAAATAAGGTTGCATTGACTTTTAATTGATGATTAAATACTCGTCCCCCGCGAAAGCCCCTCACCACAGAAAGGAATGTTGATGCGAATAATTCGGCAAAAACGAATGTCCAAGAACTAAGCCTCGGCCTGACATTTCCGAGATTCAGTTTTCGGACTTTCTTTTACTACCAAACCGAATTCCCTACACAAGGAGCATCAGCATGTCCTATTCGTCTTCCCCATTTGGCGACGGTTTCGAACCGTTTGACCCCTCTCAGAGCATCGAGGAAATCGAGAAAGTAGTTCTCGACCTCGAACCAAAGATCCGCGATCTGAACCGTCACATGATTGATGTGCTCGGTGCTTGTCCTGAGAACGAGACCGGTAATTGGGCATATCTGGCTCGCACAGAGTCGGGCGAGTTCGTCATCGGCTTTGAGCAGGTCTCCATCAAGTCTGGGCTGAAGTTGTCTAATCGTTTCCTCGACGTCTATCGCATCCTTGATGACATTGATGTAGCAGCTCCAACATCGAGCCAGTACCAGCCCGACCTCGGGCCGAGCATTGTTGGCGATGCAGCGACATTGCGTTTCGTTCCTTCTACCCATGTTCGTGTGGTGCGCAAGTAATGATCCCCGATTTTGAAGCAAATTGTTCCGATTGGCGCATCCGTATTTCACTGCGTGAAATCTTGGAAGTGCATCTCACTCTCAGTGCAATAAATCAGAAGATGCGTCCGAACCATGTGGTGTGGTTGACGAAGGGAGAGAACGGGAAGCGCTTGTGGATTATCCGTGATCGCTCAATCCTTTCCTGGGTGACAGCTGACGGCGAATCAACCGATCCAGCATTTGCACTACCTATTCCGGAACTGTTCCTTGATCAGCTCATGGAGATGATTGCTGGAGGAGATGGAATTGATCTCTTCTGCAATGAGGTAGAGGGCACAATCGTTGCGCGGTCGGACAATGGTTCGTATCTCTCCATTGATCATCCTCAGAACGTGGAGTTCAGGCGTCAGGATCTCCCATATCTCGGAAATCCTCATCGCGATGAAAGCACTCCTGCTATTGCAACTGTCGGAATGCTCGACATCGTTCAATTTGCGAAGTTTTTGTTCAAGTTTCCGAGTGGCGTCGATTGGCCACCCAATGACGTAATGCCATTTGTGGCGGTGGCACTGGATAAGGACACGTTGGCATGGACGATGGACTGGCGTCGTCAAGACTCCTGTCGCTTTACGGGTTCTGTACCGGCAAGCACCGTGGGAGCCATCACAGCCACGTTCTATCCGTACCAGTTGGCGGCAGTGTTGCTGACAAAAGATCGTGATGGCGATGCACGCATCTTTATCGATGGTGAGAATGCAGAGTACGCATACTTCGTTGGAGACGATTGGGGTATTCGTATCTTGTTGGATGCTGAGTATCTGGCACGTTGGAACCACAAAGTGGTGCGTGAACTCAAGAACGTTGGTGTGGAAGTAGACAACTGGAAGTCTCAGCAGATTCCATCGTTTATGACGTTCACTCTGAATCAGAGCGATCCGTGTTACGTCTCACTGCATGAGTCGGATGATTTGTCAGTGACTGTGCGTCTGACGGCAATCTTGTCGGATGATGTTCCAGAATCTCTGGCGGTCTATGGCGAGATCAACAAGCTGAATGACGCCTTGGTGGGTGCACGAGTGTCATTGCGTGACGATGAGGTGCGTCTTGTTGTGGAGTTCCCGGCTGAGGGAATCACCAACATGGCAGCGCACTTACTGACATTCACAAAAGCGTTGGCTTGGTGCAAGGACATACACACCTTCTTGCCGTTATTCGCTGAATAACGGATACCAGTCTGTGACCTGATGGCGATGGCTGCCTGACGGCAACGAAGTGATTTACTTCGTTGTTGAACGGCGAGCCATCAGGCCACGCCAACCGAGCATCGTTGTCCCCAAGAACACGGTTGCAACAATCACAAACGCAGTTGCAGTTCCGCGAGATCTAACTGAGATGCTTGATGTCAAGAATGTGATTAATGTTTGGTTAGCAGCAGGCAAGCCCAATGCGGTTTTGTCTCCATAAATGAAAAGGTTTACCTGGGATTTGATATGCCGTTTGGTCGCAAAAATGAAGATGAAGATTTGCTGAAGGTGCAAGAACGCGCAGAGCGGGATCGACTGAAGTCTGAGGCAAAAGAAAGAAAATCTGCTGAACGTGTTGAAAAAGCCAAGCAGAAAGCTTCTGAAGCAGAGGCTCGTGAAGTGGCGGAACGCCTACGTAAGCAACGTGAAATTGAGCAGTATGGCCGACTTGTGATTGAACAGGATTGTGGAACTAAATGTGTTCGGATTTATGACAAAGGATTTGTAAGAGTGTCTGGCATCTTTCTAAAAGATCGTGCGATTTTTGAGAGATTAAATGCAATTTCAAGTTCAGCAGAAGTCGCTAAGAAGACCGGATTGGGACGCACCCTCATGGCTGGGGTCACTTTGGGAGTTAATCTCACGACCACTTCAAATCAGCGAGGAGACTTATATCTAACTATTTCAACTGATCGTGAGACTCATCTGATTCATATTTCGCCCCCAACCGAACGGGATATTAAGGCCATGCATAAGTTGGCAACAGCGGGGCAAGGTGTGCTGGACATGCTCGAAAGAAGCCGAATCCCAATTGCTCGTGCAGAGAGTTCCCTAGAGGTCGCTCAGGCTTCTGTTCCTATGAATCAGAATTCTCTCGCAGACGAGTTAATGAAATTGGTAGCCCTTCGTGACGCTGGGGAACTCACAGAAGAGGAATTTCTTTCAATGAAGAGAAGGCTGATTTCTTAAGTAGGCCTCTGTTCCCATTTTTTGGTGTCTACTTCGCTGTTGAACGGCGAGCCATCAGGCCACGCCAAGCGAGCATCGTTGTCCCCAAGAACACGGTTGCAACAATCACAAATGCCGTTGCAGTTCCACGATCGAATGCGAAGCGTCGCAAGATCATGCCGATGGCCACGGTGAACAGAACGACAGTGACACCATCGACGACTGTTGATTCATCTTTCTTTGTCGCACGCAGTAACACTCGCGAGAGTGTGGTGGCGATGAGGAAAGGTGCGGCTACAAACAAAACCCCGGAGATTCCGTTATCTGTTTCGTGATTGTTGGTGCCGATGATGGCCATGGCCAACACGCACACCCAGTCAAAAGCAAGACTGCGAAGCGCAACGCGATTCATGGCTGAATCAGGCTGGATCGTCGTAGTACTCACGACCAAGATGTGTGATCTGGTCTTCGTTCATGATCCAACGAAGCGTGTTGTGCAACTTCTCGAGCTGAACGAACAAGTCGTGTTCTGCATGAAGACCAGGTGCAACCTGTGGGCTCTTGTAATAGAACGACAACCATTCCTGGATGCCGCCGAGACCCGCACGTTGTGCAAGGTCGGAGTAGAGAATGAGGTCAAGTGCAAGAGGTGCAGCAAGGATGCTGTCACGGCAGAGGAAGTCGACTTTGATCTGCATGGGGTAACCCATCCAGCCGAAGATGTCGATGTTGTCCCAACCCTCTTTGTTATCTCCACGTGGTGGGTAGTAGTTGATGCTGACCTTGTGGAAGACGTTGCCGTAGAGATCAGGGTTGTTGGCGGGGTCAAGGATGTCCTCGAGAACGCCAAGCTTTGACTCTTCTTTTGTCTTGAAGTTTTCTGGAGCATCAAGAACTTCACCGTCACGGTTACCCAAGATGTTGGTGGAGTACCAACCAGCAAGACCCAATTGACGAGCCTTCAACATTGGTGCAAGAACTGTCTTCATCAGGGTCTGGCCTGTCTTGAAGTCCTTGCCGGAGATTGCAACACCCTTTTCAGTGGCCATGTCGCGAAGGAATGGCATGTCCACCGCAAGGTTGGGGGAGCCGTTTGCGAAGGGTACGCCTTCAAGAATTGCTGCGTATGCATAGAGCATTGATGGTGCAACGACATCTGAGTTGGCATCAATGGCCTTCTCGAAAGCTTCGACTGTCTCGTGCTCGGCACCTGGCTCGATGAAGATCTCAGTGCTTGCACACCAAATCATCACGACGCGATCAACCTTCTTCTCATCACGGAAGCGGTTGATGTCGGCACGGATGCCTTCCAACATTGCGCGCTTACTTGTGGTGGCCATGATGTGCTCGCCATCAAGGTTGCGCGCATACTTGCGCTCGAAGGCTGCCTTCATCGGGCGAATCTCTCGAAGCACGTCAGAGATTGCTTCGATGTGCTTGCCCTGCTCGAGCACGCCAGCGCGAGAGGCTGCAACGTACGCATCGTCGGGGAACACGTCCCATGCGCCCCAGACAATGTCTTCGAGGCGAGCAAGGGGAACGAAGTCCTTGACGAGAGGGTTGCGCTTTTCGGTGCGCTTGCCCAGACGGATGGTGCCCATCTGGGTCATGGAGCCAATAGGTTGGCCCTGTCCACGCTTTGCGAGTTCAACGCCAGCGATGAGGGTGGATGCCACTGCGCCAAGGCCAACGGTGAGAACACCGAGCTTTCCATCGGCGGGGGCAATAGTGCGGGTTTCAGACATGGCTCCCACGCTAGTTGGGCTAGTACGGGGTAGAGGCGATGAACTCGTTAATGATGGCTGTGAGCTCGGGTCCCTTGTCCTCTTGAACGAAGTGTCCACCGTTGATAATCGTCGTATGGGGCTGATTTTGTGCTCCAGGGACGCTTCTTTGGAAGATTCGGTGTCCACCGGCAGTGACGGGATCTCCATCACTAAATGCGGTGAGGAGTGGCTTGGTCCACGCTTCAAGAACCTTCCAGGCTTCGCGGTTTGCAGCTGATGTGGGGTTTTCGGGGCCAGTCGGAACGAGGGACGGCAAGATGCGAGTGCCCGCAGTGAATTCATCACTGGGGAAGGGGGCGTCGTAAGCAGCAACAATCTCTGCACCCAATGGCTTGGAGTTCGATGATGCTTCAATCATGCGGCCGATGTGCCACTCGGGAGAGGTCTGGCTGAATTTCTGCCACTTCATGAATGCCTCTGTGGGCTGTCGGTCGCCAGTGGGGAGGCCGGTGTTCGAGACAACAATGCGACGGAAGCGATCAGGGAATGCGGTCACAACACGCAGTCCAATGAGACCACCCCAGTCCTGTCCGAAGAACGTCATGTTGGTGAAGTCGTTCTTCACTAACCATTCCGACATCCAGGCGACAATGCGCTCGTATGTGTAGTCGCTCATTTGCGTTGGCTTATCGCTGCGACCAAAACCGATGAGGTCGGGAACAATCACGCGATGTCCTGCGTCAATGAGGCCAGGAATCATTGTGCGATAGAGGAAACCCCACGAAGGTTCGCCGTGCATGAGGAGAATCGTGTTGGCCGCATCGCGGGGACCTTCATCAATGTGATGAACGCGTAGTGAGACGCCACTTTCATCACCCGCAGAAACGTCTGTATATATAGGGCTATAGGGCCAATCGGGAAGATTGTTGAATCGGTCATCGGGTGTGCGAACGAACTTCATAGAACAAACCTAAACAACTTTTACTCACTCATCTGTGAGTGCATTGCGTTCACAAAACTAGACAATCTCCGCCTGTCGGCAATCGGGGAATAGTGATCTATTTTTTTGATAAATTAACGAGAGTCATTTGGAGCGTAGAGATGTGCGCCTTTGACAAAGTGTTCTAAGAAAGAAATAGAGTGATGAATAGTTCAACCGATGGCGGAAGCGAACAGGGTTTTGGACAACCTCAACCCGGATGGCCAACTCCACCAAGTGTTCAATCCTCGGGCAGCCCTGACTCCAGTAGCGCATTTGGTTTTGCAATTACCTCGATGGTTCTTGGAATCGTCTGGGTTTATTGGATTGGTTCAATTCTGGCGGTGGTCTTCGGTCATCTTGCATTGAAGCAGATGAAGCAAAGCAATAATTTTCGAGGGAAGGGATTCGCTATTGCGGGCGTAGCCCTCGGGTGGTCTTGGATCGGGATTCTGACCCTCATTGTTGTGCTTGCTGTAGTAGCTGTATCTACGGGCAGCTGATTCCAAAGTGAAGTCATCCTTGGTATCACGCTCTTCTTTTTCGGAGTAGCTGGGCTCCTCGCGGCGGGAGAAATAGAGGTGCCTGGCCTCTTCGGGCCTAGAGGAGAATCTCCAACCTGGGGAAATCCGTGAGAATTGGTCGTTTTTTCGCTTTTTGAGGCATTTTTTGCCCGAAAAGGCAATTCAATAGAGAGACGCCCAAGGATTCAGGAGACACCCGATGTCGGCCAAAGAGATACTCACTGGAGCTGAAGCGCTCATCCGTTCGCTTGAAATGGAAAACGTGGAGACCATGTTTGGTCTCCCTGGTGGCTGCATTCTTCCTGCGTATGACCCTTTGCTGAGATCCAGCATCCGCCACGTCCTCGTTCGTCATGAACAAGGTGCAGGTCACATGGCGCAGGGATACGCGCATGTCACCGGTCGCCCTGGTGTCGCCATGGTGACAAGTGGTCCTGCCGCAACGAACATGGTCACGCCATTGTGCGATGCATTCATGGACAGCATTCCGATGGTGTGCATCACTGGTCAAGTTGCGACTACTGCAATCGGCACCGATGCCTTTCAAGAGTGCGACACGATCGGCATTACCCGCAGCGTGACGAAGCACAACGAACTCATCATGCGTGCCGAAGACATTCCGATGGCAGTGCGTCAGGCTTTCCACATCGCAACAACCGGCCGTCCTGGTCCTGTGTTGCTCGATGTTCCTAAAGACATCCTCGTGAACACGATGGAATGGAATTGGCCAACAGACGAAGAAGTTCTTGCTGCACTGCCTGGTTATCGCACCGTCACAGAAGGCGACCCAAAGCAGATCAAAGCTGCAGCAAAGATGTTGTTGTCATCTGAGCGTCCTGTTCTCTACTTGGGTGGTGGCGTGTTGAAGGCACGTGCAGCAGAAGCAGTGAGAGAACTCGCTGAAATGTTGCAAGCACCTGTTGTCACAACATTGATGGCACGCGGTGCCTTCCCTGATAACCATCCATTGTGTTACGGCATGCCGGGTATGCACGGCAACGCAACTGCAATCACTGCAATGCAGAAGGCTGATCTTTTGTGTGCACTCGGTGCGCGTTTTGACGACCGCGTCACAGGAAAGGTCGCCGGCTTCGCTCCTGAAGCAAAGATCATTCACGTTGACATTGACCCAGCAGAACAAGGAAAAGTTCGCAAGCCAGATGTGCCGTTGACAGGCGATTGTCGCGTCATCGTTGAAGAAATCATTAAGTCCATTAAGGAATTACAGGCTGCAGGCACTGCACAAGTTGACATCACACCATGGCGTAGTCGTGTCAACGGATGGCGTGAACAGTTCCCACTTGTGTATGAACCATCAGAACCTGGAGCACGTTTGAAGCCACAGTTCTGCCTTGAGCGTTTGCGTGATCTTGCTCCAGAAGGAACCATCGTGTGCGCAGGCGTTGGTCAGCACCAGATGTGGACAAGCTTGTACTGGGAATTCAATGAGCCATACACATGGGTGAACTCCGGTGGTCTCGGAACAATGGGCTTTTCTGTACCTGCAGCAATTGGTGCAAAGGCTGGTCAACCAAGCAAAACCGTGTGGGCGATTGACGGCGACGGTTGTTTCCAGATGACTGCACAAGAACTTGTGACTGCAACCACTGAAGGCATTCACGTGAAGATTGCAATTCTCAACAACACGTACCTCGGCATGGTGCGTCAGTGGCAAGAGATGTTCTACGGAGAGCGTTACTCCGAAGTTGATTTGTCTGGTTGCCCTGACTTTGTGAAGTGGGCCGAAGCAATGGGTTGTGTCGGAATCCGTGTTGAGTCACCAGAAGAAATCGATGCAGCAATTGAACGCGCGAACAGCATCAATGACCGCAGTGTTGTGATTGAGTTCCGCGTTGAGGAATTCGAAAAGGTATTCCCCATGGTTCCTGCAGGCGCAGGGAATGATGATGTGCTTCTTCACCCGATGCAAGAAAGCCGTCGGGAGTTCCTCAAGTGAGCACACTGAACACGAATAATCCTTACGGCGATTCGCACAAGCATCACATCTTGTCGGTCATCGTGCAGAACCGTCCCGGTGTGCTTGCACGCGTGTCGGGTCTTTTCGCACGTCGCGGATACAACATCTATTCGCTCGCAGTCGCACCGTCGTACGATCCCGATTTCAGTCGCATCACCATGGTGGTCGACATCTCCGCAACACCACTCGAACAAATTGTGCAGCAGTTGTTCAAGCTCATCGATGTTGTTGAAATCACCGAACTTGATCCCCGCCATTCCGTCGAGCGCGAGATGCTCATGGCTTCCATTCAGGTGGAAGGGGATCGCCGTGCACAGGTCGTTGACCTCGCCGGCATATATGAGGCAAAGGTTCTGGACGTTGGGTCCGCCTCCCTCACAATTTCTCTTGACGACACGCCCGAAAAACTTGACGATTTTGAGGAATTGTTACGTGGATATGGCATCGTTGAGAGCCAAAGAACGGGCAGAGTCGCTTTGCCCAAGTTGGAACGCGAGGCACCAAAAGGTGTCACAAAGGGAAAGGCAAGCTGATGGCAGCAAAGATGTATTACGAAAAGGACGCTGATCCATCGATCATTCGTGGCCGCAAGGTCGCAATCATCGGTTATGGCTCACAGGGTCACGCTCATGCGCTCAACCTCAAGGAGAGCGGTGTACAGGTCGTCGTTGGTCTGCGTGAGGGTTCATCCTCTGCAGCAAAGGCAGAGGCCGCTGGTCTCACCGTCAAGAGCATCGCTGATGCAGCCAAGTGGGCAGACGTCATCATGATGACAATGCCTGACACTGAGCAGAAGGCCACATACAACGATCACATCAAGCGTTACATGAAGGCCGGTAAGGCTCTTGCGTTCGCACACGGATTCAACATTCGCTTCAAGCGCATTCGTCCGCCAAAGGGTGTCGACATCATCATGATCGCACCAAAGGGTCCAGGTCACTTGGTGCGTCGTACTTACACAGAAGGCGGCGGCGTTCCTTGCCTCATCGCTGTTGAGCAAGACGCAACCGGTAATGCAAAGGCACTCGCTTTGTCATACGCAGATGCAATCGGTGGCGCACGTTCAGGTGTGATCGAAACAACCTTCACCGAAGAGACCGAGACCGACTTGTTCGGTGAGCAGGCAGTGTTGTGCGGCGGCGTTGCAGCCCTCGTTCAGGCTGGCTTCGAAACTCTCACCGAGGCTGGTTACCAGCCAGAGATGGCGTACTTCGAGTGCTTGCACGAAGTGAAGCTCATCGTTGACCTCATGTACGAAGAGGGCATCACCGGAATGCGTTACAGCATTTCTGACACCGCTGAATACGGCGACGTCACACGTGGTCCTCGCGTCATCACACCAGCAACCAAGAAGTCGATGCAGAAGATTCTCAAGGAAATTCAGTCCGGCAAGTTTGCTCGTGAGTGGATTAAGGAATCAGAAGAAGGCCGTGCAAACTTCAATGCATTGCGTGAAGCTGGCGCCAAGCACCCCATCGAAGAAGTGGGCAAGCGCCTGCGCGGCATGATGCCGTGGTTGTCGGCAGGCAAGCAGTCAGTGTCGGAAGTTTCCGGCGGCTGATTTCGCTTCCTCTTCGCACAACGAAGACTTTCCAAAGGAGCGTCACCTTCGGGTGGCGCTCCTTTTGCTTTTCGCTCTCACCACCACCCTAAGAACACACACCAAAATTCGAACAGTCAAGGTCTGTCTATACTGAGCAAATGTTCACTCATCGCTCACGTGGTTTTCGCAAGGTACTCGCATGCTCTGCAGTCGTGTTTGCGCCATTTACTGCACAGGTCATGTCGTCTTCGGTGGTGCACGCTGCAGCCTGCGTCCCTAATGAGCGCGGTACCGATACAGAAACAATTTTGACCTTTCGCACGACGGGAACATGTCAATGGACGGTTCCATCGGGAGTGACCTCTGTGCGCGCCTTAATCGTTGCAGGTGGCGGTGGCGGAGGTTCCGACAACGGTGGCGGTGGCGGCGGCGGTGGCGTCATTCACGATCAGAACATCACGGTGACGCCTGGCGCTTCCATGAACATTGTTGTTGGTAATGGTGGTGCCGGTGCGGTGAACGCGTCATCTGTCGCATCCAATGGCGGTAACTCGAGTTTTGCCTCTTTGGTTGCGCGCGGCGGTGGCGGTGGCGGAAGCATTGACAATACTGCTGGCGCCGATGGCGGATCTGCAGGTGGACGAGCTGCGAACCGTTGGGGCGGGGCCCAAGGTGCAATCGCAACAACTTCTCCATCACAAGGAAACAACGGTGGCGCAAAACTCAACGGCGGTTTTGGCGGTGGCGGTGGCGGCGGCGCTTCCTCTGCAGGTGGTTCCGGCGGATCAAACGTGGGCGGCAACGGAGGAGATGGTTTCTCCAGCGACATTGATCTGAATTTTCAAGAACTGCTCGTCTTCGGTGGCGGCGGTGGTGGCGGCGGCGATAGCAACAATGCTGGAGATGGCGGTAGCGGTGGCGGTGGCGCAGGAAGCCGTCGAGGAGATGAAACTCCTACTGCGGGACTGAATGGACACGGCGGTGGCGGTGGCGGTGCTGGTGGAAGTGTGGCCGGTGGTCTTGGAGCACGCGGAGGCTCTGGTGTTGTCATTCTTCGATTTACACGCACCGTTTCCACCTATGCGGTGATCTATGAAGGATATAACGCAACTCTCACAGCTCCCGCTGGGCGTACGTTTACCGATGTTGCCTACGCCTCATATGGCACGCCGAGCGGAGCATATGGCTCGTATGCGGCGGGCGATTGTCACGAGTCGAACACACGAGCAATCTTGCTTCCGTTAGTGGTTGGCGAAAACTCGGTAACTATCAGTGCTGATAACGGAGTGTTTGGTGATCCCTGTGGAGGAACATACAAATGGCTCGCAGTATCTCTTACATTGTCAGCGTCATCAGTTGTCACCACTACAACAGCACCAGCAGTGTCTTCCACTATCACCACCACAACTGCACCACCGGCACTTGACATTGTTGTAGTTGCGCCATCAACATCAGTGGTTCCTGTCACGACTGTTCCTGTTGGTCAATCACAAATCCCGTTGGTTACTGGAACATCAAAATCATCACCGTCAACAAAGACGCCACTGCTCTCTGCAGCAACAACCACGACGACTGTGAAGCCTTCAGGCACAGTTGTGCCCAAAGCGCCGTCTGCTCCATCGGTTGTTGCAGGGTCTGCTGCTGTGAACGTTGGTGGGAAAACAGAAACTGCAACAGTTGAACGTGCGAATAACCAACTCGTTGTTTCTGTTGGCGCATTGAAAGCAGTTGTTGGTGGGTTGAACCCCGATGGTTCTCAGATGGCACTCGATGATGACGGCAACGTGCGATTAAACAGTGGTGACACGGTGCGCATCAAGCTCGCAGGTTTCAAGCCGGGAACCAAGATGGAAGCTTGGTTGTTCTCTACTCCGGTGTTGTTGGGTACATCCAAAGTCGGCGCGGATGGCGCAGTGACGGGATCGTTCACCATTCCGAAGAATGCACCAGAGGGTGCGCACCGTGTGGTGATCGTTGCTCAAACTATTGATGGCAAACCGGCGACGTTGGCTATTGGCATCAATGTGGGTGAGTGGGACTCTGGTCCTGGTGTTGCCGTCTGGCTCATTGTTTTGCCCATCGCATTAGCGGTCGTGGGTGGGCTGTTGTTACCTGCCCAACGTCGACGCCGCCGCGCAGCAGTGGAAATGTGACGGCTGGCTAATTCCGACTTGTTAGGTCGGGAATTGGCAGATAGGGTTCGCGCCATGAGTAACGCCAATTGGGGTTTTGAAACCCGTCAGATTCACGCAGGACAGCAGCCAGACCCCACCACAGGTGCTCGCGCTGTTCCCATCTACCAAACAACCTCGTATCAGTTCCGCGACAGTCAGCACGCTGCGAACCTTTTCGCACTTGCAGAGATCGGCAACATCTACACCCGCCTCATGAACCCCACCACCGGTGTTCTTGAAGCTCGCTTGTCAGACCTCGAAGGTGGCACCGCCACTGCAGTGGGTCTTCCCGGAGCACTTGTTGTGTCATCGGGTCAAAGCGCTGCAACTCTCGCCATCCTCACGTTGGCTGAAGCTGGCGCGCACATTGTTGCTTCGCCATCGCTGTACGGCGGTACATACAACTTGCTGCACTACACATTCCCGAAGATGGGAATTGAGGTCACCTTCGTTGATGATCCACATGACCTTGCACAGTGGAAAGCAGCTATTCGTCCGAACACCAAGTTGTTCTTCGGTGAAGTTCTTGCAAACCCAAAGAATGACGTATTCGACATCGAAGGCGTCTCAGAGGTTGGACACGAAGCGGGCATTCCATTGATGCTCGACAACACTGTTCCAACTCCGTACGGCATTCGTCCGTTGGAGTGGGGAGCCGACATTGTCGTGCACTCTGCAACCAAGTTCCTTGGTGGTCACGGCACAGCAATCGCCGGCGCAATCATTGACGGCGGAAAGTTTGACTTCGCCGCAAGTGGTCGATTCCCGAACTTCACCGAGCCAGACCCCAGCTACCACGGTCTGTCGTACTGGCCAGCACTTGGTGCAGGTTCGTACATCATCAAGGCACGCGTGCAGATGTTGCGCGACCTCGGTATGTCGGCAAGCCCATTCAATGCATGGAGCATCTTGCAGGGTGTTGAAACATTGTCGTTGCGTATGGACCGTCACTGGGAGAACGCAGCCAAGGTTGTTGACTTCTTGCAGAAGCAGAGCGAAGTCGTCGGTATCAACTACGCAGGTTTGCCAACAAGCCCATGGCACGAGCGTGCAAAGAAGTACTTCGGCGGCAAGGGATTCGGTTCCGTGATCGCAGTTGAGTTGGAAGGCGGTCGTGAGGCTGGCCAGAAGTTCACCGAAGCACTGCAGTTGCACAGCCACGTTGCAAACATTGGTGATGTGCGCAGCTTGGTGATTCACCCAGCATCAACAACACACAGCCAGCTCACGGAAGAAGAGCAGCGCTCCGCTGGTGTTGCTCCAGGACTCGTGCGTTTGTCGGTCGGACTTGAATCCATTAACGACATCATCGCTGACTTGGAATTGGGCTTCGCCGCAATCCGCTAAGCACTAACGCTTTTTGAGGGCGTCTGTGAGTTGCTGCTGGGTAATACCGGCTTGCTCGCAGACGCCCTTTAACGTTCCCTGTTTCAGGGGCGGCCTAACCAATTGTCGGAACGTTAAAGGTAGTCACGAATGCGCCTGTGATTGAAGGCTTGCCGTCTAACGGACTTTCCTCCAAATACAGCGACGTGGCTTCTTCAAGATTCGCGAGTGCATCTTCAACAGAAACACCTTGTGTTGTGGTGCCAGTCTCAAGATTGAGCGAGCAATAACCACCGGATGGATCTGGCCAAATAACGGCAGTGAGTTGCATAGGGGAAAGGATAGAACTGATTTGAATTGTCATCAAACAGCATGTGTGCATCAATGCACGGATTTGGGTGTTTGATTATTCGTCGTCGGATTGATTGCGCAGGAACTCTTCAAGTTCTGCCGCTAAGTCATCGCCAGAAGGCATGTTCTGTTCGACAAGTTGGTCGTGACGATGCTCAAGCATCTGCACGTACGCAGACGCTTGTGGGTCACCTTCAACAGCAGCATCGTGCAGTTCTTGCCAACGGCTGATCTCTTGTTGCAAGTTCGCGTGATCAGTGGGAATGCCCAATACGTGTTGCAGGTGTTGCAATAACGCAGCTGCACTCTTCGGATGTTGTGCATGCATCAGGTAATGCGGAACGCCGACGCGCAGACTGATGTTGGGAATCTTTGCCTGATCAAGTGCATCGAGCAATACGCCGGCAACACCAGTAGGGCCTTGGTATTGCGGACGGCTCAGCCCCAGTCGCGAAGCCAAATCTGAGTTTGTTGTGCTGCCCACAACAAAAGGAACACGTGAGTGCGGCACTTGCTCGGCAGCAGCACCGAGGCTGATCACCAATGTGCAACCAAGGCCCTTTGCGACTTCCACAACGGACTGAGTAAAGACAGCCCAGGAAACATGTGGCTCCACGCCGTTGAGTACCACCATGTCGCGCGCCCCCTCGGGGTAACGAATAACGGTGAACTCGTTTTCTGGCCAACGAATCTGGCGGTCACCGTCAGTATCGGTGAATACTTCGGGGCGTTCTTGTGTGAAGTCAAAGAACGGGTCAGGGTCGATATCTGCAACAACGGCGAAATCGCGTTCCTTCAACATCCAATCAAGTGCCGATGTTGCAACACCACCGATGTCGAAGAGGCCACGGAGTGCCACCAACATCACAGGGTTGCGCAATGGCTCAATGTCATCCCAATAGGTTTCGAGGACTTCTTCGACTGACAGAGGCATTGCGTAACAATCTACGAACGTAAGTGGTCGACCACTACGTCAATGCACTTCGTCAGTGCGGCAACATCAGCGGGGTCAATGGCGGGGAACATACCCACGCGCAATTGATTGCGACCCAGTTTGCGGTAGCTGTCGGTATCAACAACACCGTTGGCGCGAAGGATGGCGCTGATCTGGTTGGCGTCAACGCCTTCAAGGTCGATTGTTCCCACAACATCAGAACGATGCGCAGGGTTCGTCACGAACGGCGTGGCGTAATTGCTGGCAGCAGCCCAGGAGTACAGGGTTTCTGCAGATTGTGCAGAACGACCAGCAGCCCATGAAAGACCACCGTTTGTGTTCATCCACTTCACCTGCTCGTCCAACATGATGAGCGTGGCAAGCGCGGGTGTGTTGTACGTCTGATTCGCAACAGAGTTGTCAAGTGCAATGGAAAGGTCAAGAGATGCAGGCATCCAACGCTTCGATGCTTTGATTTCACGAATGCGCTCAATCGCGGCAGGGGAGCATGCAGCAAGCCACAAGCCACCGTCAGATGCGAAACACTTCTGCGGAGCGAAGTAGTACACATCAACATTTGCTGGGTCCCACAGAAGACCGCCTGCAGCAGATGTTGCATCAACAACAACGAGTCCGTCTTTTGCAGGACGAACCGGTGTCATCGCGACACCAGTCGACGTTTCGTTGTGCGGGTATGCGTACACATCACACGATGCGTCAGCGGATGGCTCTGGATGCATGCCTGGGTCGGAAGAGACAACAACAGGGTCGCCCAGATGCGGTGCTGCAGCAGATGCTTCAGCAAACTTTGATGAGAACTCTCCGAACACGAGGTGATGGCTGCGCTCGCGAATAAGGCCAAACGTTGCAACATCCCAGAACACGGTGGAGCCGCCATTACCCATGACGATCTCCCAGCCCTCCGGAAGATTGAAGAGACTCATGAGACCGCTGCGAACCGAGCCCACGATGTTCTTCACAGGCGCCTGGCGGTGCGAGGTGCCCATGACGGATGTCATTCGATCCATCACCGCAGTCAGCTGATCGGGGCGAACTTTGGAAGGTCCGCAGCCAAATCGACCATCTTGAGGGAGAAGGTTGGCAGGAATCTTGAAATCAAGTTGGTTCTTATCGCTCACCCTGTCATCCTTTCATTTATGCCTGGTCCAACAGAATTGCGACGTATTTCCGCCCGCCTCGGCGCTATTGCCGAGTCCGCCACCCTTGCGGTGGACGCCAAGGCCAAGGCCCTGAAGGCCAAGGGCGAGAATGTCATCGGTTTCGGTGCAGGCGAGCCCGACTTCCCAACCCCGGCTCACATCGTGGAAGCAGCCATCAAGGCGTGCTCCGAGGTGAAGAACCATCGCTACACGCCCGCTGCTGGTTTGCCAGAGCTTCGTGAAGCCATCGCAGTCAAGACAATGCGCGATAGCGGCTTTGCATGCACCGCAGACCAGGTGCTCGTCACCAACGGCGGAAAGCACGCAGTGTTCACAGCATTCGCAGCATTGTGCGATGAAGGTGATGAGATCATCTGTCCCGCTCCGTTCTGGACCACATACCCTGAAGCAATCTCGCTTGCCGGTGGCGTTGCAAAGGTCATCGACACTGAGGAAGTAAATGGCTTCCGCGTCACCGTTGCACAACTTGATGCTGCACTTACACCAAAGACGAAGGCATTGCTTTTCGTTTCGCCTGACAACCCATCAGGTTCTGTGTATCCAGAATCAGAAGTGCGCGCCATTGGTGAATGGGCAGTGAAGAACAAGGTCTGGGTCATCACCGATGAGATCTACGAGCATCTCACGTATGGCGACAACAAGTTTGTGTCGATGCCCACAGTTGTTCCTGAACTCGCTGAGCAGTGCATCATCCTCAATGGTGTTGCAAAAACATATGCGATGACAGGCTGGCGTGTTGGCTGGATGATCGGTCCGAAGGACATCATTAAGGCGAGCATCAACTTCCAGTCACATGCAACATCGAACGTGTCGAACGTTGCGCAGATGGCCGCACTTGCTGCCGTTAGTGGTGACCTCTCAGCCGTGTACATGATGCGCGAAGCGTTTGAGCGTCGTGGCAAGTTGATGCACAAGATGCTCACCAGCATTCCTGGCGTCACATGCATGGAGCCACAAGGTGCGTTCTACTGCTATCCAAACTTCTCTGCGCTGTTGAATCGCGACATCCGCGGAAAGAAAGCCACCACCACATTGGAACTCGCCGATCTCATTCTCAATGAGGTGCAGGTCGCGGTTGTTCCCGGTGAAGCTTTTGGTACCCCAGGCTTTATGCGTTTCTCCTTCGCTCTCAGCGATGAAGACTTGGTCGATGGCGTCCAGCGCATCATCGACCTCGTGAAGTAACCAGACTTTGTATCGCTTTTGAATTTCATAGAGTCTGTTTTTCTACGGACTCTCTCGGAAGTGCTACGGTCATAACCGCATCCCAATAGGGGTGTTGCGCAAGCAACAGCGAAGTCCGGTGAGATTCCGGCACTGTCCCGCAACGGTGGTTCAGACAGAGGTAACTCTGCACTGACAAGTCCGGTCGCCTGAGCTTGCGTGCGAAAAACCAGTCCTCGAAGGAAGGGCGGTCCGCGGAGGCAACCGGCGTGAGCCGGATTCTGTGACCCAACCTTCTTTCTCCAGACTTACT
>WLGW01000039.1 GCA_009703055.1 Actinomycetota bacterium | reverse complement strand
TCAGGACTCCCATCACTGGTCCGACAAGAACCAGACCAAGTCCGCACATGATGCGTCTTTTTGCGCCTACCCTCAAAGGTCTCTCCTTGCGTTATGGAACCACACCACTTTTTCACGGCACAGCGTGTCCTCATTGTTGCTGGCAAAGGCGGCGTGGGGAAATCCGCAGTGGCAGGCTCGCTGGCGCTCTTGGCTGCCCAAAGTGGCCTTCGAGCCCTTTTGGTCTCTTTTGATGCTGAAACCATTGAAGTTCCTGCCCATGAACGCCTCGAAAGGGTCACTGTCACCCCTGGCAATGCCCTCACCGACTACTTGGCCTCGAAGGGCATGGGACTTATTTCACGCCAGCTGGCCAAGTCCGGAATCGTGGAATTGGTCGCCACGACGGCTCCTGGCCTCGACGACCTTCTGGTTCTCGGTCGCATCAAGGCATTCGAAAAGGAACTGCGCGCTGACATCATCATCGTGGATGGCCCGGCAGCTGGTCATGCCATTGACCTCGTTCGCGCCCCGCTGCAACTGAAGCGTGCGCTCGCCTCGGGGCCGATTGCGCAACAAGCCGATGAAGTCCTCGCGATGCTCGCTGACGGCACTCGTTGCAAGATTCTGATGGTGACAACGCCAGCGATGACGCCGGTGCAAGAAACTGTGGAGGCAGCAACTGAATTACGCGATGACGTCCACATTGTTCTGGCACCCGTTGTGATCAACAAAAAAGAACCCGATGTTCCATCGTTGTCGACGACAGACATGTCGCAAGAACTTGTCGATGCGTATACGTATGCATCACAACGCTCACAAGCACAACAAGAAGCAATCGCTGTTCTCAGTTCCACACTTGATCTTCCACAAATGACAATCACTCGACGTCGTCTTGATGGTGGCGAACTTGTCACTGCAATGGTGGAAGACCTTGCTCTCGCGATTGATGCACTGCCATGACCACGATTGATGCGCTCTGCGCCGACGCTCGCGTTCTTGTCACATGTGGCACAGGTGGGGTTGGCAAAACAAGTGTTGCTGCAGCGCTCGGTGTGCGTGCCGCTCAATTAGGTCGACGCGTGTGCGTCATCACCATTGACCCTGCGAAACGACTCGCTGATGCCATTGGCCTTACAAATGATCTTGGCAATGAACCACAGCAAGTTGTAACTGATTCCATTGGTGAATTGTGGGTCACCATGCTTGATGTGCGCGAAACATTCGACAACTTGGTGCGCAGTACATCGCCCACACCCGAACGCGCACGTGAGGTGATGGACAACTCCTTCTATCGGAATCTTTCTCGCTCCATCTCTGGCACTCGCGATTACATGGCAGCCGAACGTCTCTACGAACTCAGTAACGACGAACGATTTGACCTCATCATTGTTGATACTCCACCCTCACGAAATGCTTTGGACTTTCTTGAATCACCAGAACGACTTGCGCGTTTCCTGAAACATCCGATTGTGCGTCTGCTTATCGCACCGAGTCGCGGTGGTTTCCGTATTGCCAATGCTGCACTCACTCCCGTTCTCAAACTCATCTCCAACATTGTCGGTTCTGATGCGCTTTCTGGTGTTGCTGCATTCCTCAAGGCATTCGACGGAATGGAAAACGAATTCTCGCGCCGTGCTCTTGCGGTGGCCGACACACTCCGTAGTGATAAGACCGGCTTCGTTGTTGTCACTGCACCGTCGCCTGATGCATTGAAAGAAGCAGATCATTTCGTTTCCGAACTGAAGCGTCTTGGCATCACGTTGAAGATGATCGTTGCGAATCGCATGCCTCCTCGTTTCGGCTCCACCACCTCAACAGCCGAGCACCTTGCAGCCACGGCAAGCAGTGGCGACATCGCACTGGCACATGCCTTGTTGGCTGAATTGTGCGAGGACGCCGAACGTGCCGAAGCAGGCATCAATGGTTTCCTCGCCCGTGCTGAAGAGAAGTTTGCTGGAGTCCCTTCTTCCACTGCCACCGAAATGCCCTCCGACATCCATGACATGGAATCCATTGTGGTTTTGGCCCAGCAACTCGCAGCCCCACAGCCTCGGCAGTAGAGTTCTTCCCGTGCACATCCTGATTGCAACCGATGCCCAGTGGGTCGTCAACGAGGTCAAAGCCGCGCTCGACTCCCCCTCCACCACATTTGCCGTGCTTTCAAACGGCCGTGAAGTTGCACCCGCTGTTGCAGCCAACACCCCCGACATCGCCATCCTCGATATGCAGGTCGGCAGCATGGGCGGCATGGCCATCACGATGGATCTTCGCCTCGACCAGTCGAGTGGAGCGTTGCCCAAGGTTCCTGTTCTCATGCTTCTCGATCGCGTTGCCGATGTTCACATGGCGCGCCGTAGCGGTGCCGATGGTTGGACCATCAAGCCTCTCGACTCACTTCGCTTACGTAAGGCAGTCACCGCAATTGCTGGTGGCGGTTGTTACGCAGAAGGTATTCCTACATCTGATCTTGAAGAAGAGATCGTGGAAGAAGCAGTTGCAGAAGATGCAACCGTGACCGAAGAAGTCACGGCAGATGCTACTGAAACAGTCGCGCCATAGCGCGACGAAATTACTTAATCAGTAATTCAGCAATTTGCACTGCGTTTAACGCAGCACCCTTACGCAAGTTGTCGTTACTCAAGAACAACGCGAGACCACGATTGTCATCGACTGTTTCGTCTTGACGAATACGACCGACATAGCTGGGGTCTTTGCCTGCAGCTTCCAACGGTGTTGGAATGTCCACCAAACGAACACCAGGTGCATTAGCAAGCAGTTCATGAGCACGAGCAACTGTGATGCTCTTTGCAAACTCTGCGTTAATTGCAATGGAGTGACCCGTGAATACAGGAACTCGCACACACAAGCCCGACACTAAAAGCCCAGGAATATTGAGGATTTTGCGGCTCTCAAAGCGCAACTTCTTCTCTTCATCTGTTTCGCCTTCACCATCATCAACCAACGAGCCGGCGAGTGGCAACACGTTGTATGCAATCGTGCGAGCAAACTTCTTCGGAGTTGGTGAGATCACAGCATCACCATCAAAAGTGAGTTCTGCTGCACGCTCGGCCATTGCACGACCTTGCACATCAAGCTCTTCCACACCTGCAAGTCCGCCACCGCTTACTGCCTGATACGTGCTCGCGATCATCTTGAGCAAACCGGCTTCATCGTGAAGTGGCTTCAAGATTGGCATTGCAGCCATCGTGGTGCAGTTGGGGTTTGCGATGATTCCCTTTGCCAAGTTGTGCACCAACTCGCCGTTTACTTCGCTGACAACCAATGGCACCTCAGGGTCCATGCGGAATGCGCTGGAGTTATCAATCACCGTGACGCCAGCAGCGGCAAACTTTGGTGCGAGTTCACGCGATGATGTTGCACCTGCTGAGAACAATGCGATGTCGAGACCAGAAGGGTCTGCCGTTGATGCATCCTCCACCACAATCTCGCCACCATTCCATGGCAGCGTGCTGCCCGCTGAACGAGCGGACGCAAAAAAACGAAGTTCTGAAATGGGGAATTGGCGTTCGGCCAACAGAGAGCGCATCACGCTTCCCACTTGACCGGTTGCTCCTACTACACCTACGCGCATGGGTGTTGAGGCTAATGGGCTTGTGCGACCAGCCACCAATGACTTTTATTTGCCACGTCGAGATCACGCTGGCGAACCACTGCACCATCAAGCGAAACACTGCGCTGAGGACGACCTGGATGATGAAGAATCACAGGGTCTTTCAGGCTGATATTGCTGGCTTCCAACAATGCAAGAACGCGACGAGGGTCAAGGCGATTGGCCTGCCAGCCCAAACGGGTTGACCAACGCCACTGCGACAAACGTTGGCCCACCACGGGGATACGCCACAACCAACGCATCACGCCACCAGCAGGCACCAAGATGATGTCGGCCGGTACCCAGGTGCGGTAATTCAATGCGATGTAACCACCGGGCTTGACGACACGAAGTGCCTCCGTGGTCAGGCGAAGCGCATCACTGGCTTTGCAGTGCTGCAACGTGATGTAGGAAAACACCGCATCAACGGAATCATCAGCCGCGTTGATGGAACTGCCATCGGCGATGTGCACCGTGCGCAGAGCGCTGACTTTGCCAAAGCGTGCCACGGTTTCACGGCAACGCTCGAGGAATGCCGCATCAACGTCAGTCGCAACCACAGAAGCGAAACGTCGCGTGAGAGCTGCAGTCATTCGACCGATACCCGACCCAATTTCAAGAACTGATGATTGAGGTGCCATCTCGGACCACTGAAAGCGATCGAGATAAATCTCCACTTCGGCATCACCGGTCTGAACGAATTCTTCCAAGGTTAGAGATGAGCCAGTCTGATTGTTGAACACCCAACCGGTGTCACGAACGACCTCGTCAGCGTTGCGTCGCATCTCGGCGCGAGTGCCAGCGGCACGCCACGGGATGATTTGTCGACGAAGAGCCATTAGTTGAGTATTGCAGGCTCGTTACTTGCGTTCGGGCAATGGTGCCGAATACGCCGTACCCGAGTCCAAATCGAACGCTGTGTGAAGCGAACGAACAGCAGATTCCATGTCGGAAGAGGACACCACCACTGATACGCGAATAGTGCTCGTCGAAATCATGTGAATGTTGATGTTGTTGTCTGCAAGAACGCGGAACATCTTGGCTGCAATGCCAGGGCTGGTCTTCATGCCTGCACCCACCAATGACACCTTGGCAATCTCAGAATCGTGCGTCACGCCTTGAGCACCAATTTCAGATGCAACACGCGACACGATTTCTTCTGCAACTTTCATATCTGCTTTTGGCATTGTGAATGAAATGTCGGTGAGACCATCTTTCGATGTGTTCTGCACGATCATGTCAACGTTGATGTTTGCGTTCGCAAGGTTTTCAAACAGTGCAGCGGAGATACCGGGGCGGTCGGGCACACCGACAACAGTGACCTTCGATTCGCTGGCGTCGTTCACAACGCCAGAAATGATTGGCTCTTCCATTGAAGTGTCTCCTTGTGATTTTTCTGCGCTCACCCACGTGCCGTGTTCCCAGGTGAAGCTGGAACGAACATGGATAGGAACATTGTGATTACGAGCGAATTCGACTGATCGAAGCGCAAGAACTTTGCTACCGACACCGGCCATCTCGAGCATCTCATCAAACTGCAAACGTGTGAGTTTGCGTGCTTGTGGTGCGATACGTGGGTCAGCAGAAAACACACCTGTCACATCGGTGTAGATCTCACACACATCAGCATTCAGTGCCGCAGCAATTGCGACTGCAGTCGTGTCACTGCCGCCACGTCCAAGTGTCGTGATCTCATTGCTCGTCGACACACCTTGGAATCCGGCAACGACAACAACTTTGCCTTCTGCCAATGCGTCGCGAACGCGCTCGCCAGTGATTTCTAGAATCTTGGCCTTGGTGTGAATGGTGTCAGTGATGATTCCGACCTGGGAGCCCGTGAAGCTGACTGCCTCAACGCCGATTCCGGCTAGGGCAATAGACAACAGCGCCATCGAGATGCGCTCACCAGTGCTGAGAAGCATGTCCATCTCGCGGCCGGGGTGCACATCTGACACCGCATTGGCAAGGGACAAAAGGTTGTCGGTGCTCTTGCCCATGGCAGAAACGACCACGACGACGTCATTTCCGTGCTTGCGCGTAAAGGCAATATGGTCCGCCACCGACTTAATGCGGTCAGGGTCTGCGACCGACGTGCCGCCATATTTTTGAACAATGAGTGCCACCGATGGAAGAGGATACCCGTGAGGTACTAACCTGCCGACTTCGTGGGAACAGATAAAAGAGAACGCCAAAAAGCCAACCGTGAACGCGCTCGCCAGGAACGCATCCGGAAACAACAACGCAGCAAGCTCACCAAGCGCGGGCTGATCTTCGGGGTGGGTATCCCCGTTCTTGTGATTGCGCTCTTCGCAATCTCTCAGCTGGGTGGAGGCAGTGAGACCACGGCTCCTGCAGTCACCACGGCTGCTCCGACCGAGACGTCGGCACCAACAGATTCCTCCAATGCCCCCGTCACAACAGTGGCTGGCAAGCCCCTCACCATCGTCGAAGGCACCACTGACTGCCCGAAGACCGACGGCTCTCAGAAGCGTGTTGACACATTCAGTGACTCGATGAAGAAGTGCATCGATCCAGCGAAGTCATACACGGCAACCTTCAACACATCTGAAGGCACAGTGGTGGTTGCACTCAATGCAAAAGCCGTGCCTGGCACCGTGAACAACTTCGTCTCCTTGTCTCGCTATAAGTACTACGACGGCACCACCATCTTCCGTACTGACCCCTCCATCGACATCATCCAAGGTGGCGGATTCAGTGCCTCAGACAGCATCGGTTACACCATCAAGGACGAGGGCGGCCCCTACTCCTACTCCGAGGGCGACCTCGTGATGGCACGCACCGGAGCTCCAGATTCGGCCGGAGCCCAGTACTTCTTCGTGACAGGTCCGAAGGCATCTGCCCTCGACGGCCAAGGCACCTACGTCACATTCGGCAAGGTGACCCAGGGTCTCGATGTCCTGAAGAAGATCATTGGTCTTCACGAAGCAACCACTGACGGCCTTGGCGGCAAGCCCAGCCGTACGGTCACCGTCAAGACCATCACCATCGCCGAGAAGTAAGCGCTTTCACCTGCGGGTTCTTTCAAAAGAAGGGCCTGTTGTTAGCCTCGCGAGTACTCATTCGGGAGGTTTGAAATGAAGACAATCGGTATTTGCGGCTCAGGCATCATGGGTTCAGGCTTGGCAGAAGTTGCTGCGAAGGCTGGCTACACGGTCATCGTTCGCTCACGCAGCGCTGCAACAGCACAAGCAATGATCACCTCCATCGAAAAGGGTCTTGACAAGCAGTTGTCCCGCGAGAAGATCACCGCTGACGACAAAGCCGCCATCCTTGGCCGTTTGTCAGCCACTGACAAGATTTCAGATCTTGCTGATTGCGATCTCGTGATCGAATCAGTTGTTGAAGACCTCGACGTGAAGAAGGCTCTCTTCGCAGAACTCGACAAGGCAGTGAAGCCAAGTGCGATTCTCGCGACGAACACCAGCACACTTCCTGTTGTTGAAATGGCAATGGCCACCGGTCGTCCTGACAAGGTGTGTGGCATTCACTTCTTTAACCCTGCAACAGCAATGCCGTTGGTCGAAGTTGTTCGTCCAATCACTGCATCAGACGAAACCATCGACGCTGCAAATGCATTCACTGCACAGTGCGGAAAGAATGGCGTGCAGGTGAAGGATCGCGCAGGCTTCATCGTGAACGCATTGCTCTTCCCGTACCTCAACAATGCAATTCGCATTTGGGAAACAGGCACCGCAACGATGGAAGACATCGACGCCGCAATGAAGGGTGGCTGCAACTTCCCAATGGGCCCATTCGCATTGCTCGACCTTGTTGGTCTCGACACATCGCTTGCAATTCTTGATGCGTTGTATGCAGAGTTCGCAGATGCGAACTACGCAGCAGTTCCAACACTTCGCCGTTTGGTTGCCGCTGGCAAACTCGGTCGCAAGTCCGGTTCAGGTTTCTACACGTACTGATGAATTCAGGTCGGTGACATGAAGCCGCCGACAGAATGCCGATGGACTTTCCCATCGCCTGAACTCTGGCCCGACGATGATGACATCGTTGCTGCTGGTGCAGATTTAGAAACGGACACTTTGTTGTATGCGTACGCGCATGGCATGTTTCCGATGTTTGTCAATAAACGCAACCTTGCATGGTGGTCACCTGTTGATCGCGGAGTGATCCCACTTGATGGACTTCGCATCACTCGGTCCATGCAGCAAAGCGCCAAGAAGTTCACGTGCACGGTCAACCAGGCATTCACTGAAGTGATGACACTCTGTGGCTCCATGCGCACTGATGGCAACTGGATCAATCAGACCTTCATCGACGCCTACACCCAACTGCACGAAGAAGGCCATGCCCACAGTGTCGAGGTCTGGAATGAAGCAGGTGAATTGGTGGGTGGCCTCTACGGAGTGCGCATCAACAAGTTTTTCGCAGGTGAATCCATGTTCCATATCGAGACCGATGCGTCGAAAGTGGCCCTGATGCATCTCGTGCAACTGATGACTCTTGACGGCATGGAATTGCTCGATACTCAGTGGCGCACCGACCACCTGGAGAGCCTCGGCTGTATTGCTATTCCACGCGAGAAATACCTGCAATTGCTGGCGTCAGCCATTCAGCCATAGCCCTGCTGTGGGGAACGCCCCCACCCGTTGCCATACTGAACCCGTGACTGACGCAAGCACCCCCCGCCGTGACGACCCATGGTTAATGCGCACCTATTCGGGCCATTCCACCGCCGCGGCTTCTAACCAGCTCTACCGCACCAACTTGGCCAAAGGCCAGACCGGTCTCTCTATTGCATTCGACCTGCCCACGCAGACCGGATACGACCCCGACCACATCTTGGCGCACGGAGAAGTCGGCAAGGTTGGCGTTCCAGTCGCCCACCTCGGCCACATGCGCACACTGCTCAATTCCATTCCTCCCGGCAAGATGAATACGTCGATGACCATCAATGCAACTGCTGCATGGATGCTTGCTCTCTACGTAGCCAATGCACGTGAACAAGGCACCACATCACAAGAACTTCGTGGCACAACGCAGAACGACATCGTGAAGGAATATCTCTCACGCGGTACGTACATCTTCCCGCCAGCACCATCAAAGCGACTCATCGTCGACATGGTGGCATGGTGTGCACAGAACGCACCGAAGTGGAACCCCATGAACGTGTGCTCGTATCACTTGCAAGAAGCAGGCGCGACACCAGTGCAAGAGATTGCATATTCACTTGCAACAGCAGTTGACATTCTTGATGCTGTTCGTGCAAGCGGTCAGGTCGATGATGAACAGTTCGACCAAGTCTTTGGTTCGATCTCATTCTTCGTCAATGCCGGCATTCGCTTTATTGAAGAAGTGTGCAAGATGCGTGCATTCACAGAGTTGTGGGATCGCATTGGTCGCGAGCGCTACAACGTCACCGACGCAAAGGCTCGTCGCTTCCGCTACGGCGTGCAGGTGAACTCGCTTGGTCTCACTGAGGCACAACCAGAGAACAACATCCAGCGCATCGTTCTTGAGATGCTCGCAGTCACGCTTTCGAAGAATGCTCGTGCACGAAGCGTGCAGTTGCCTGCATGGAACGAAGCTCTTGGTTTGCCACGTCCGTGGGACCAGCAGTGGTCACTGCGAATGCAGCAAGTTCTCGCATTCGAATCAGACCTTCTCGAGTACGAAGACATCTTTGACGGATCAAAGGTCATCGAAGCACGCACTGCAGAACTTCGTGATGCCGCCTGGGCAGAGTTTGAAGAAGTGTTGTCTCTCGGAGGCGCATTCAATTCTGTTGACGAACTCAAGGGTCGCCTAGTGCGTTCCATGGCAACTCGTACTCGTCGCATCGAGGGCGGCGAACAAGTTGTTGTTGGTGTGAACTCATACACCGAGTCTGAAGACAGCCCACTTGCTGTGCCTGGCAACATTCTTGTTGTTGACCCAGCTGTAGAAAACGAAATGATTGCCGATGTTGCAGCATGGCGTTCATCACGTGACAACGCGCGAGTGCAGGCAGCACTTGCTCGTGTGCGTGCCGCTGCTGAATCCGACGAGAACATCATGGAAGCATCGATTGAGTTGGCCGAAGCCGGTGGCACAACTGGTGAATGGTCAGCTGTGCTCCGCGAAGTGTTCGGCGAATTCCGCGCACCAACCGGTGTCGGTGCTGCAGTCGGTCGTCGTACCCACGCACTCGCTGAAGTTGCTGAGTTTGTGAAGTCAATTGCCGGAGGCCCACCTCGTTTCCTCGTTGCAAAGCCAGGACTTGACGGTCACTCCAATGGAGCCGAACAAATTGCTGTTGCTGCTCGTGACGCGGGAATGGAAGTTGTGTACAGCGGTATTCGTCTGACGCCTGAGCAGATTGTTGCAAGCGCTCGAGACGAAGATCCCGATGTCGTCGGACTCTCCATCCTTTCTGGTTCACACATGCAATTGGTTCCAGAAGTCGTGCGTCAACTGCGTGCCGAAGGTGTTGATGCACCCGTCATCGTGGGTGGAATCATTCCTGAAGAAGACCGCGAATTGCTCATGAGCCAAGGTGTGGCCGCCGTGTACACACCGAAGGACTTCGACATCTCACGCATCATGCTCGAGGTGGCAGAGCTCGCTGTCGCGTACCGCGCATAAATATTCCCGTTTCGGGAATCCATGCCCCACATTAGGGGTTGCATTCTGCATGAGCATTTACGCAACCCCCATCGCAACACTTAACGGCCAACCAAACGCATTGGCTGCAGCCGATGGAAAAGTCACATTGCTCGTCAACGTGGCTAGCAAGTGCGGTCTCACCCCGCAGTACGAACAACTCGAGGGCTTGCAGAAGACCTATGGCGATCGCGGCTTCACTGTGGTCGGTGTTCCCTGCAACCAGTTCCTTGGACAAGAGCCCGGCACATCAGAAGAAATCGCAACCTTCTGCTCCACCACCTACGGCGTCACATTCCCTCTCACCGAGAAGATCGACGTCAACGGCGAGAACCAGCACCCTCTCTACGCATCGTTGACACCCGTTGCAGATGCAGAAGGTGAGAAGGGTGACATTCGTTGGAACTTCGAAAAGTTCCTCATCGGTCGTGATGGCGCAGTGATCGCTCGCTTCCACCCAAAGACTGCCCCAGACGACGCCGTCATCACAGCAGCCATCGAATCAGCGCTCTAATCTGAGCGCCCGACAAGGGGTACTCATGGATTTCAGTTCTTTCAACATATTTGCCATTTTCTTGGCCACTGTGGCTGGCTTCACCGCGGGTGCATTGTGGTTTAGCCCCAAGACCTTCTTCCCGATGTGGTGGCGTGCCCTGGGAAAGCCCGCGGATGAAGTGCCTGGCAAGGGCACGAACATGGGCGCCATCTTCACCAGCTTGGTGGGTTCAATGTTCATCCAAGCAATCATCTTGTCCGGGGTCATCAATGGTCTCTACGAGAGCGCATCTATTGCGCAAGGTGCACTGATTGCTATTGCACTCGGAATCGGAATCGTTGCGATGTCATCAATCGGTCATCGACTTTTTGCAGGACAAGGTTTTCTTGCATGGGCACTGGAAGCAGGGAACG
>WLGW01000038.1 GCA_009703055.1 Actinomycetota bacterium | reverse complement strand
TCAGTGATCGCCAATGCACCCAACCCCAGCGACGATGCGACCTCGGCTAGTTCTTCAGGGTGAGCCGCACCTTCCAGAAATGAAAAGTTCGACCGGCAATGCAGCTCTGCATATTGGGGTGCGGGGGCCTCACGAATCACTCCATAAGCGTACCGAACATATGTTCGTATGAAAAGGGGTAGTTACAAGCCCAGTAAGGCTTTTGTCGCCACTAATCCGCCGTGCAGGCCAATATCAGCAATCTCGAGGGCTTCATCCCAGGTGAACCACCGGGCATCGGGGCTCTCCCCCTCCGCCGGGTTCATCGGCACCTCGGGGGCGCGAATCACATATCGAAGATCATGGTGCGTGTGCCCCTTCGGACCCGCGTGCACATCAACATGCACAAACAATCCATCGCCGTCTTCGTGGCGCACAGGCAACCCTGTTTCTTCTTCTGCTTCACGCAATGCACCTTGTGCTGGTGTCTCACCTGCATCAATGTGCCCACCTGGCTGCAACCACATGCCTAAACGTTTGTGTAAGTGCAACGCCACTTTGTCTCCTGCATCGCTCACCACAATCGCCGAGGCCGTCACATGCACAAGACCTAATGCTTCGTCATAGGGCTCTGTCAATGTGGGAACAACTGCAAGAAATGTTGCAATTGACTCACGTTCGCGTTCGTCAACAGGCACCCGCGTGCTCAACACGGAGAGAATGTGAGCAATATCGGCGTTGTTGTGCACTTCTCTACTGTGCCACACCACATTGTGAACCCACACATGGCGACCATGCAGCTAGTCGTAGCGCGCCAGTAACCGCCACTGATGATTCTCAAGCCCCATGAGGAACACACGCAATGCACCGCGTTTATTTTGTACCAACAACTGCAATCGAACATGTCGGCGTTTGCGGCGTGCATCCCACCATCGCTCTTCCACAGGCCATGGCCCGGCCGTACGCATCACAACATAGGTATGTCCTGACACAGTGACAACAGCAGGTTCAGCATCAAGTTCGTGTCGGCCTGTCACACCCACAGGTGCGCCAGCTTTGTTCAGCACTGTTGCTTCGGGCGGCACCACAGCAATGGATGCCGGCGATGGTCGCGGCACTGCACCACTCCAATCACGCGCTACACCTTTGCCAGTATTCACACGTTGTTCCGATTCGTGTTGATCAGATAAATCCACCAATGCAATCGGTACGTGCGAAAACACCGTGGCGACATCACGGCCGCCTTCCCATCGCGGCACCGTGACTTGCACATGTTCACTCACTGCCGACGCCATAGCCGCAGCGCGTGCTGCACGTTCAGTGTTTTCTTCGTTACCGCCCCACAACAACGGTTGCACCACCAACACTTCACGTGTTTCTAACGGTGTGAACTCAACGCGCACCACACCACTAGTGGGCGCATCGGGGTCTGCTTCATTCGTCACCAACCAACCATCGAGTTGATACAACAAACGTTGCGCCAGTGACGCCGCACCAAAACCTCGTGGTTCTCCCCAGATACGCGAGGTGGCTTCTGCATGATCTGTTTCGCACATGACCAACATGCGCACACACTGCTGACCCTGGCCGGCAATGGCAGAGACAAGTGCATCAATGGTGGGCCGTGTTGCCGCCACCACATGATCTGCCGATGTAAGCGGAGACTCAAACTCAATGTGTCGTGCAAAGTCAGACGGTGGCGCACCTGGTGCGAGATAGCGCACCTCTGCACCCGACACCAGTTGCCACACATGCTTGCCTTCGGTGCCGAAGCGATCGATCAGTGCTGCCTCACCTACGCCATGCACTGCCTCGCAGGTGCGCAAACCCAAGCGACCCAAAAGATCCACCGTGTCGACACTGATGCCACCGACATGTGCCAACGAAGCGACGGGCAGCGCAAACAAGAACTGTTGTGCAATGGCAGATTCCACCACGCATGGCGTACCGCGCGATACCGCCAAGTGCGCCGCCGCTATTGCAGCAAAGCGAGAATCGGCAACACCCACACCAAATGGTGAATCAACAACACGACAGAGCTCGTGCAACATGCGTGCCACAGCAACATCGCCACCGAAGTACCGCGAAGGGCCACGCGCTGCCATCACAACAGTGCCGACTTCTTCTACTTCCACCAACGGAGAGATGGTGGTGATACTGCGCACGACATGTTCGAACATCGTGAACGCATGTTGTTCCCCCAGTGCGCCATATTGCTGTTGCCACTGCGGAAACACCACAGCAATCGAGCGCGTCATGCGTGCACCTTCATAACGACGCCGCACCATCTGCTGCGGGCAACTGCACAGTGAGCGCACGTTGGTTGTACACGCGACGACCATGCGCCTGTACCGACATCGTGCGTGACGATGCATGCGTATGGAAATGCCATTCAGTAGTAGACGAGGACAACACAACATCGGGAGAGAACTGGCCCGCACGACCCAAGATGAGCAACACCGAGCCTGATGCTTTTGCACGCGCCACAATGCGTCGCGCTTCTGCAGCAGAACATGCCGGCGAAGACAGCACCACAAGATCAATGCCATCGACCAAGGCACCCACGACTTGTGCGTACGACTGCGTATGCCCACCCGTGCTGACACACATGACACGTTGTAACGCCACGCCGTATTCATGCGCGGCCATCAGACCAACACGCGGCACATCAACACACGCCAACCATGAACCCACCGATGTTGCAGTGGCGACAAGAGAAAACAACAACGACATAGGCGCATCACCTGCGCACGCGTACACACCACCACGCTCTAAACCCGATGATGGAAGAAGACTGGCCAACGCAGGTGCAACAGGAACCGGACCAAACCCAGCTTCAGCACGCGCCGACACACGTTGCGCGAACTGCGCACCCGTTTCGATGCCAGAAGAATGCGTGCCTGCTAATTCAGGAAGGAGAAGATGACCCACGCGGTCACCATAGCGAACAGGTGTTCGTATGTTCCAAAGCCCCTTATTGGGGACAGAAACACCCTCTCACTACGGTCAAAGCCGTTGAACCGCTAATTCCCAAGAGAACAGTGCAACAGAGCACGCCATGATTAAAACAGCACAAATTTTGAGCACATCGGAAATATCTCTGCTCTCATCCCTGCACGGCCACCGATGGCTGGATATTTCTGGAGAAGATTTTGATAGCGAAGATTTTGCCTGGATGGAAGTTCGTATCGAGACAGATGGCCCTTCCATCCGAATGTTCTTTGAAATGGAAGTTCTCGACATTGATGGTGACGCTGACGATTATCCAGTGCTGCACATTTTGGAATCTCCAGAAAAGTCCCCTGGCGCAGCACGACGAGGAAACATTTACTTTCACGAGAAAGACCAAAATATTTCGGAGATTTGGATTCTTCGCGAAACAGTCACCTGCGATCAAAACAACGAGCCATATTTTGAAAATGTTGCCGACACCACAGTTGCGTTCAAATTGGAAAACACATGGATTGCATTCACCAGATCCGACCATTGGTCAGATGCATTCAAAATTCAACGAGCGGCCGAGAGAGAAGCAATCGAACTTCCCGATTCACTCAACGAATGGGAATCTGATTTGAGCCACCATTACGGCCTCAGCCGAGAATGGATTCAGGTGGCTTAACCCTGCTTGGCCATCCAGCGCTCGCGGCCAAGGCGGCTGCGCTCCCACAAGTGCGCAGGCACTCGCGGATCAAGAGCAGGACCACCATCAGCTGATGGCGCGGCAGCAGCAGGTGCTGCTTCGGCTGGCATGTTGGCCAAGAGTTCTTCCAGCGATGGAGGGGTCATGCCCGGCTTCCAGTACTGATACATGTCGCGAACAATGGTGTCGAGACCCGCCTGTGATGCGCCCGAAGCCAAGCCAGCAGTGACGATGTTGCTGTATACGTGCACCCACGAGACCTGGCCAGACTCGAAAAGAAGGCGCGACAACACGGCTGCGGGGCGTGGGCCCTTGGCCTCGGCGGCGCTACTAAAGCGCTCATGACCACTGCCCGTCAGGGAACGATTGGTCTCGAAACGAACGATGGCGGGGGTGCCGCCTGTCTTTTGCTGTACTGCCACTGGCTGACCCATATATGTCACGCTAGTCAACCGCGGGTCGGCTTCGCCTACTAATCGGTTGGCGGGTACCGTAGCGATAGCAATTGCCATCCCCCCGAGGGCTGGCGAGTGCCTCAACCACATATCTCACACAGGGGAATTCACATGGCTGACATCACACTCGCAGAATTCGAAAAGGAAGCACTTGCCTTCCTTGAAGCAAACGTTGAACGCCGTCCAGTCGAGAAGGCATTCGTGTGGGGCGAAGGCTCCGACAACTTCTACCGCGAGAAGGATCGTCAGCAAGAAGCTGACAACGCAGCAGAAGCAAAGCTCTGGCGTCAGAAGAAGTTCGATGCAGGTTTTGGTTGGATCTCTGGTCCAGCCGAATACGGCGGCCGCGAACTCTCTCCTGCATTCGATCGCGCATACAGCCAACTCGAGTCACAGTTCCGCGTGCCCGACCAGAGTGCATTCGCCATCAGCCTCGGCATGGTGACACCCACCATCTATGACCATGGTTCAGATCGTGCGAAAGAGCTCTATGTGAAGAAGCTCTGGCGCGGCGAGATGATTGCATCGCAGTTGTTCTCCGAGCCAGGTGCAGGTTCCGACCTTGCATCTCTCACCACCAAGGCAGTCAAAGACGGTGACGAATGGGTCATCACTGGCCAGAAGGTGTGGACCACAGGTGCGCACTACTCCGACATCGGCGAAATCATGACCCGCACCGACTGGGATCTTCCGAAGCACAAGGGCCTCACCGCTTTCATCATCGACTTCAAGGATCCAAACGTCGAAGTACGTCCTCTCAAGCAGATGACCGGTGGCGCAAGCTTCAACGAAATCTTCTTCAACGAAGTTCGCGTGAAAGACGACATGCGTCTTGGTGATGTGAACAACGGCTGGAACGTTGCTCTCACCACACTCATGAACGAGCGTGCATCAATCGGTACCAACAACTCAGGTGACTCCAACTTGCTCACACGCGTGATTGCAATGGTGAAGCATTACGGCCTTGAGTCTGATCCACTCGTACGCAATGAACTTGCAAACATCGTGATCAACTACCGCATCGCCAACATGAATGCTCAGCGCACCACCGCAAAGGCAAAGGCTGGCCAGTTGCCCGGACCAGAAGGCTCCATCGGCAAGATGGTGTTGGTGAACAACCAAGCTCGCCTTGTGAAGTTCCTCTCGCACATCCTCGGACCAAAGCTCATCGCAGACAGCGGCGAGTGGGGCACCTACGCATGGGCAAACTTCGTTCTCGGAACACCAGGTCTGCGTATTGCAGGCGGTTCCGACGAAGTGATGCGCAACATCGTTGGTGAGCGCGTGCTCGGTCTTCCAAAAGAGCCAGGCATCGACTCACGTTCACCGTTCAAGGACATCAAGGTTTCGTAAGAACCCCGTTACTCAAAAGACCCTGCGTTGATCATTGCGATTGGCGCAGGGTCTTTTTATATTTCGGGCGGCTCGCTACACACCTAAGTTCCAGGACTTGCGATGCAAGTCTGTGACTCCGTGTGTCTTGATTGCATCGGTATGCACCGCTGCGCCATAGCCCTTGTTGCCTTCCCACCCATAGTGCGGAAACTGCTCATGCAACTGCGTCATCAAGGTGTCGCGTTCCACCTTTGCAATCACACTGGCTGCAGACACGCACGCACAGTCTTGGTCGGCCTTAATGCGCGTCACGATGCGCGGTCCACCGGCTTCCTCCATCAGGAACGACGTGTTGCCATCCAAGATCACCACATCAGGCGTGAGACCTAAGTTCTGCAATGCGCGACTAGCGGCCAGACCCAATGACGTCACGATGCCGAACTTGTCAATCTCTGCGGCAGTGGCCGAGCCTGTTGCCCAGGCAATGCCCCACTCTTTGGCGAGGGGCACCATCGCTTCGCGACGCTTCGCGGTCATCAACTTGGAGTCACGCAGTCCTGCGGGGATCTCACCCACGTTTGCATCAATCGCAACCACACCGATGGTCACCGGCCCCGCAATAGCGCCGCGCCCCACTTCGTCCATGCCCGCAACAATGCGTGCACCATTGGCAAAGAATTCACGCTCAACATCAAGGGTGGGTTCCGGCCGTGCCATTGCATGAAGCGTAGGCTTCGCACATGGCAGCCAGAGCATCCATCTCCGTTGGTCACTACGTCTATTCAGCGCAAGATGCACAAAAGACAATTTCCATGCTTGATGAAATCTGGTCGTACTACACCCAGGATTCACGGATCCCCGATGGTTGGCTGGCAGGTGCACGGGGCTTTCTCGCAGAGATGTCATCGCTTGGCGGCATCAAGTTGCCCTCTCTCGAAAACGTTGATGCTGCATTCATTGCGCTCACACAAGCCCTCGTGGCGAAATACAAAGATCTCACCGACCCACAAATCGAATCATTGCTCGCAGCATCATGGCGTTTCTTCCCCACCATGCGTTTGCTCAATGAAGAACACACTGGCACCATTGCTCACTTGCATGCATCGAAAGGTTTGCCAAAGAAAGCAATCGACCACGCAGTTATCTCGTGGAAAGGCGTGGAGGGAGATGTGCAGGAATCTCGCGTGCATCACGGCCGCCCATGGCAAGCACTGTGCATCTGGTCCACCGACGCAATAGATACCTTGCGTGCACAAGGACACCCCATTGGGCCAGGCTTCGCCGGCGAAAACATCACTGTTGCAGGTATTCCTGCTGGTGCATTTCGCCCTGGTGCGCATTTCCGCATCGGCGCAGTGCGTGGTTTCATTTCTGCATACACAATTCCCTGCAGCCAAAACAATGATTGGTTCCTCGACAAGAACATCATGGCAATGAGCCACGAACGCGGCGATCTGAGCCGCGTGTACGCGATGGTCACCACGTGCGGAAAAATCTCCGTCGGTGACACATTCGAGTTATTCACCGACCGCTAAACGCACATTCGGTATTGATTACCGATTCACTTCTACGCGCTTCTTTGGCACAGTGTCGTTATGAGCATTGATTCACCAGACATGTGTCCATCTTGTGGCGGAGACACCACCTACGACGCAGATGAAGTTGCCCATTGCAGCTCTTGTGGTCTCAACATTGACGACTACGTCAGTGAGTTTGAAGATGACGAACGCACCAGCGACATCGATGAGTACGACTTCATCGCCGAAGCTGACTAGTGCGCGTGATTGTGGTCGTGAGTTGACGCTGGCGCTTCCAGCAATGTTTCACCCGACGCATCGGTCGATGCCCACTCACCGTGTGTGAGAACGAGACCAGGCGCACCGGTGACTTCCCACAAGATCGCAGGGCGCGGCCCATGCCAGCGCACTGCATAGCTGATGGTACGGAATGGATCACCTGTGATGCCGTGAGCTTCAAAGGAGGCACCCCACCATGGTTCGGGAATGCCGTGAGGAAGAATGCGGCACTCTCCGCCACTCGCCGAGCCTTGCGCAAGGAGTGATTCAGCCCATGCGATGGATTGCAGGCCTGCAGGCACTTCAATCGGCAGCTCTTGCACATCGCGATTTGCAAAACGCAACCACGCAGCGCCGATATCACCGGCAGCTAGTTCATCGCCCAACAAGACACAGGCACGCGCAGCAGAGGTCATCACATGTGGCGTGTCCCACTGCAACACCTTGGCCCGTTTTTCTTGTTTCAGACGACGTTGCACAGCTTCAACAACATCAACAATGGAATCGCTGTATTTCTCGCCCAATCGCGCCAACTCAATTGCGGCATCACCGTCAGCGCCAACGCCCAATAACAAATCACAACGCACTCGTGACACACCCGCCACGATGGTGTGATCAGGCACATTGAATCGCGACGCTGTGTCACACGCTTTCTCCCATCCACGCACCACTGCTTGATGATCAGGAGTGTCGTCTGGCAAACGACCCGAAGCAGGATTCTTATGAGCCAAAGCAATACGCGCAGTGCTCTTGTGCCCAATCGGAATCACGATGGAATCTGCAGGCAACTCAATACCCACAGGAGGGTTCGCTGCTGGTTCGCGCGTGGTGAACACATCACGACGTGTCACTGCAACTGCAATCGGCAATGTGGAATCGTTTTCAAACTCCATGACAGTCATGCCACCAAGGTCTGCCACCGAATAGACACGCTGAATCATGTCGCCACCGGGAATCTTGACCCGTGTTTCTGCAACGGGATACCCGGCGTACCACTTCTGACGCGTCGTGGGCTCGGTGCGTGGTGTGTACCAACGATCATCGGCTGCGATGAACCAATCAAGTTCTGCACTGCCATCAGCAGGAAGAAGAGAACCGTGCTCTGTCACAGTGCCACGCCATGTGCCACCACGATTTCCAATAAGACGACCAGATACCGGGGAGTTCATGTGATTACTTACTTTGCTTCAGGTCGCGAGCGACGCGACATCAATGCGAGGAGCCCATCTGCTGCGCTCTTTCCTTCGTGACACACAGCCACCACCTGTTCAGTGATGGGCATATCGACACCGTGTTGGTGCGCTAGCTGCAGCACCGTTGCAGAACTCTTCACACCTTCGGCAACCATGGATGTCGATGCGATGATCTCAGTTAATGCTTCACCTTGACCAAGGCGAATACCCACACTGGTATTACGACTACTGGTCGAAGAACACGTGGCGATGAGGTCTCCCATGCCAGCGAGACCCGACAATGATTCAGCATTGCCACCAAGTGCGACCGCAAGGCGCGTCATCTCTGCGAGACCTCGCGTCAGCAACGATGCACGAGTGTTGTCGCCAAAGCCCATTCCCATGGCAATACCGGAAGCGATGGCAATCACGTTCTTCACCACACCTGCGATTTCGCAACCAACAACATCTGCATTCGTGTACACACGGAATGTCGGCGTAGAAAATAACTCTTGCAATGCCGTTGCAATCACTTCGTCGGCAATCGCCACCACACTGGCTGCAGGTTGACCCACAGAAATCTCTGATGCAAGGTTTGGTCCCGTGAGCGCAGCAACAGGATGATCAGGCAACACATCGTTTGCCACTTGCGACATGCGCATCATGGTTCCGGCCTCTAGTCCTTTTGAGAGACTCACGATGGGCACCCAAGGACGAATGTGTGGCGCCGCTTCAGTGAGAACCTGACGAAAGCCCTGAGACGGCACTGCCATGACGACAACGTCTGCGTTCGACACTGTGTCTGCCAGCGAAGTGGACGCTTTCAGATTCGGAGACAATGCAACCCCACTGATGTAGCTGGGGTTCATGTGATGGGTGTTGATCGACTCCACCACATCTCCACGACGGGCCCACAAGGTCGTTGGAGTGTTTGCAGCAGCGAGGGAGGCGACAGTGGTCCCCCACGAGCCAGCGCCCACTACTGCCATGCGGATTGACGCCATAGCCACAGCGTAGGCGACCTTCACGACTACGACATCCCCCGTCATGGCTCTGGCTTCGTAGGCTTAGCGTCGTGCGTCCCGCAGTTGTCATTCCCGTGAAGTCATTCACCATGGCAAAAGGTCGACTTGCCGACACTCTCACACCACGCCAACGTGAAGACTTGGCTCGCACATGCGCTGAGACTGTCATACGCGCTGCTGCGCCCCTTCCTGCGTACGTTGTGTGCTCTGATGATGACGTTGCCTCCTGGGCCGTCTCAGTGGGTGCTCACGTGGTGCACTGCACGACACCTGGTCTCGACGTTGCAGTTGCCGCCGGACGCACAGCGATCGCTGCAGAGGGTTTTGATCACATCATCGTGGCTCATGCAGATCTTCCACTCGCCGAATCGCTTGCACATGTCGCTCGAGAAGGAATCGTCACGATGGTCACAGACCGCCACAACGATGGCACCAACGTGTTGTCATTCCCTCTTGCGAGTTCATTCACCACTGCGTACGGCCCCGGCAGTTTGGACAATCACATCCGTGCGGCCGAAGCATGCGGACTTGCCTACGAAACAATTGAAGACGCATCACTCTCTCTTGATCTCGATACTGCTGATGATCTCAGCGAATTAGAACGTCGCCGAAAGGACAACTCATGAGCGCCAACGAACCCGGTCAACCACCTATCGCACAGGTCAAATACAGCAGCAATCTGTCAACACCAAAAGTGGTTCTCGCCATTGGCGCACACCCCGATGACGTGGAGTTCGGCTGTGGTGGCACTCTCGCAAAATGGTCTACCGACGGCGCAGTGGTCCACCACCTCGTGTGCACCGACGGCTCGAAAGGCACATGGAACCCCGACGCGAACATCGCAGCTCTCATCGCTTCTCGCCAAGTCGAACAACGCAATGCGGCAGCAGCACTTGGCGCGACAGGCACTGTCTCGTTCCTCGGGTATGTCGACGGTGAACTGGAACATTCCAAAGAAGCAATCGATCGCATTGCACTTGCAATTCGCACAATCAAACCCGATGTTGTTCTCTCACATGACCCGTGGAAGCGCTATCGACTCCACCCTGACCATCGCAATACAGGCCTCAATGTGTGCGATGCGATTGTCGCTGCTCGCGATCCGCATTTCTTGAAGCACCACATGACGAATCACGGCGTGGTTCATCATCGCCCTGATGCGTTGCTGTTGTGGGAAGCCGATGAACCAAACCACTTTGAAGACATCTCAGCGTTTGTCGACGCAAAGTTCAATGGATTAGAGCGTCATGAGAGCCAGTTCGAAAGCACAATGAAGGCCACCGACGAAGACGGTATGGAAGTCTTCCGCCAACGCATGCGTACTCGCATGTCAGACCTTGGTGCTCCACACGGCGTCGCCGCAGCAGAAATTTTTCACCTCATGGACAGGCTCTAGTCGAACTGACCCTTTTCGCGCCCCACCCCGGGTGCGCCGGCAAATGCTTGGGCAATCGACATCCATTCGGTTGCTCCGTTTCCTGCGACATCTAACCCACAGTCATCCACGTGACGACGTTGCGTGACTGCCAAGCAAAAGCCGAGAGCAGTCCCCTTCACGCTGTTGGGCTCAGATGCGTCACCCCATGTCCACACTTCACCACTTGGTGCCGTGAGTTCTACGTACACATCGCCATCAGGTGCAGAGCGCTTGTTGGCAGCAAAGGCGAATCCACGAGCACGCACACCAATGTGTGCGACATGACGCAATCGATCCGTCGCAATCGGTGTGAGGCCCACCGCATCTGCAATGTCGTAGCCGTGTGCCCACGTCTCCATCAGGCGTGCCGTCAGCATGGAACGCGCACTCATCGGCGGGCCATACCAGACACATCGAGCCGATAAGTCGAGGCTGTGAGACGCGCTGGCTAATGCCGCAGCACCAGTGCGCCACCACTGCAACAAATCCTCTGGAGAGCGATGACGTTCGGCATCGTGAACCGCATCAACGCCACCTTTGGTCATCAGGTCGCGCATGTCATCGTTGAAATGTTCTGGTTCAGTCATCGACCATTGTGCGCGGCGATCAAAAAGGCCGAGATGAATCACCTGGTCTGCCACGTTCCATCCAGGGGCTGGTGTCTGTTGTGCCCACTGCGCTGACGAGAGCGACTGGAGCATTGTGTCGATCGAGGCAACTTCGCCTGCGAGATCAACGAGAACCGGGTCGATGGCATCAGACATAGCCAAAGTCTTGCCGATATCAACTCACGTCGTAGACACGAACTTCACTGATACAAAAGAGAAGAGGGGGACTTGCGTCCCCCTCTTCTGCACTCCGAGCCGGTTGGTTTTTTCGCTTAAAAGAGCGAAAGAAGAATTACTTCTTCTTTGCTGCCTTCTTACGGGCGGCAGGCTTGCGCTTTGCAGCTGCCTTCTTCTTT
>WLGW01000037.1 GCA_009703055.1 Actinomycetota bacterium | reverse complement strand
GCTTATGGAGTGATTCGTGAGGCCCCCGCACCCCAATATGCAGAGCTGCATTGCCGGTCGAACTTTTCATTTCTGGAAGGTGCGGCTCACCCTGAAGAACTAGCCGAGGTCGCATCGTCGCTGGGGTTGGGTGCATTGGCGATCACTGACCGCAATGGTTTGTACGGCATCGTTCGTTTTGCTGAAGCTGCACGTGCAGTGCAGTTGCCCACCGTGTTTGGTGTGGAGCTCGACATGGGTGCCTTTGGTGAAGTGTTGTTGTTGTCACGCGGTGCCGCGGGGTACGCACGCATGGCACGCGCGATTAGTGAAGGACAAATGGCGGGTAGCAAAGGTGCACCCGTGTTCAGTGTGTGCGCTGTTGCCAACACAGTGCAACAACAATGCATGGTTCTCACAGGTGGCAGCAACGGTGCCGTGGTGCGTGCGTTGGTGGAACATGGCCCGACTGCGGCAGAACATGTCACGCGTCAACTGATGGAAGCATTCGGCGCCCACAATGTGTTGATGGAGCTGTGGGATCACGGTGACCCTATTGATGCGGTGCGCAATGACCAGTTGGTGCGCATTGCGGCACGTCTCGATGTGGAATGTGTGGCGACGAACAACGTGTCGTATGCAGTGCCCTCGCAGCATCGTTTAGCAACGGCAATGGCTGCAGTGCGCAACAGATGTGATCTCAACGAGATTGATCACTTGTTGCCGCCTGCTGCTACTGCATATCTGCGTTCGTGTGCAGAAATGGAACGACGTTTTGCTCGCTATCCCGGTGTGGTGCAACGCGCTGCAGATGTTGCACGTGAGATTGCATTCGACTTGTCGCTGGTTGCACCTCAACTACCGCCGTTTCCGTGCCCTGATGGGTTGAACGAAATGGAGTTTCTTCGGCGACTTGTCACGAGAGGTGCAGAGCATCGGTACGGCATAAAGCCTGACGGCGGGGAAGACTTGTCCTTGCGTGCGCGTGCATGGCGCACTATTGAGCACGAACTCAGCATCATTGAAATACTCGGTTTTGCTGGGTACTTCTTGGTGGTGTGGGACATTGTGCGCTTCTGTGAAGAGAAGGGCATTTTGTGTCAAGGGCGCGGCAGTGCTGCGAACAGTGCGGTGTGTTATTCGTTGGGCATCACCAAAGCGGATGCGGTGTCACTAGGTCTGTTGTTTGAGCGGTTCTTATCGCCTGAACGCGATGGGCCGCCTGATATCGACATCGACATCGAAAGTGGTCGCCGTGAAGAAGTGATTCAGTACGTGTTTCAACGGCATGGTCGTTTGCATGCAGCACAAGTGGCCAATGTGATTACGTACCGATCTCGTTCTGCGGTGCGCGACATGGCGCGTGCATTGGGGTATGCACCTGCACAGCAAGATTCCTGGAGCAAGCAAGTTGATGCCTGGGGCAGTGTGGGTGTGACGGCCACGCAACGCGAGCACGACATTGAGCCCATGGTGTTGGAGATGGCAGCCGAAATAGAAAACATGCCCCGTCACTTGGGCATTCACTCTGGCGGCATGGTGATGTGCGACAGGCCGATTGTTGAAGTGTGTCCGGTGGAGTGGGCACGCATGGAGAACCGCAGTGTGTTGCAATGGGACAAAGATGATTGTGCAGCTATTGGACTCGTGAAGTTCGATCTCTTGGGTCTTGGCATGTTGTCGGCGCTGTCGAATGCGGTGGCATTCATCTCTGAACATCGTGGATATGAATTAGACCTCGCCACTATTCCGCAAGAAGATGATGTGTACACGATGTTGTGTCGTGCTGACACGGTGGGCGTGTTTCAAGTGGAGTCGCGTGCGCAGATGTCCACGTTGCCGCGCCTCAAGCCACGCCGCTTCTATGACCTCGTGGTGGAGATTGCACTGATCCGCCCCGGTCCTATTCAAGGTGGGTCGGTGCATCCGTATATTCGTCGACGCAATGGCGAAGAGCCCATTACGTATCTGCATCCGTTGCTAGAGAATGCCTTGGCGAAAACGTTGGGCGTGCCGTTGTTTCAAGAACAACTCATGCAGATGGCCATCGATGTTGCGGGTTTTACCGCTACCGAAGCAGATCAACTGCGACAAGCAATGGGCTCGAAGCGTTCAGCATTGCGCATGCAGCGATTGAAAGATCGTTTGTATCAAGGCATGGCAGCGCGTGGCATCACTGGCGCCATCGCCGATGAGATCTTCGACAAGATGGCGGCCTTTGCTAGTTATGGCTTCCCCGAAAGCCACTCGGTCAGTTTTGCCTATCTCGTGTATTCGTCGTCGTACATCAAGTTGCACGAGCCAGCAGTGTTTTGTGCTGCGTTGTTGAATGCACAGCCAATGGGGTTTTGGTCGCCGCACACATTGGTGCGCGATGCGCGTCGTCATGGTGTGGTGGTGCACACGCCTGATATCAATGCATCGGCAGATCTCGCCACGTTGGAGCCGTGTGCAGATTCATTTGGTGGTTTGGCCGTGCGATTAGGTATTGGTTCCGTACGTGGTATGGGCTCTGAAGTGGCACGACTAGTTGCAGAGGGTCGCCCGTATGAATCATTAGAAGATCTCGCGCGTCGTATTCCACAGTTGTCGCGTAAGCAAATGGAAGCGATGGCGACTGCTGGTGCATTCACCAATAGTTTTGGCGATGATCGTCGACACACATTGTGGGAAGCAGGCGCGCACGGCAATAACGGCCAGCACTTACAGGGCATGTTGGGCTTGAATTCTCGTCCCACATTGCCCGGCATGGAACCCGTGGAAGAAGCGATTGCTGACTTGTGGGCGACGGGTATTTCTCCCGACGGACATCCCACCATTTTCCTGCGTGAACAACTTGACGCAAAGGGCGTTGTCACTGCCGATGCATTGGTACGTGTGCCACACAAAGATCGCGCGTGGGTGGCAGGCATTGTCACGCATCGTCAGCGCCCGATGAGTGCGCGTGGCGCAACATTCATCAGCTTGGAAGATGAAACAGGGCTCATCAACGTGGTGTGTTCAAAAGGATGCTGGGCGCGCTATCGGGCAGTCGCACGTGATGCATCGGCATTGCTCGTGCGTGGGCGAGTGGAATCTGCCAATGGAGTGATCAACGTGGTGGCGGAACATATTGCGCCGCTGTTTACGCCAGCAGCAGTGCCCAGTCGGGACTTCCGCTAAGTGCAGTTGCTAACTGCTGTGTTCAATCTCAAAGGGAACAGCAGGAATGCCGTCGTTCACAATGATGTGGAGATACGAAGCAATATCGCGAGGAGTGAAATTGTCGTCACCTTCATAGGCGAGTATGTCGGCAAGGCTCCACCAGCGATGCTCATGCAAGTTCTCTGCCCGCAGTTCTTCTTCGGAGAATGATGGTGCAGGAGTAAAACGTTCCGTGCGCACCATGTACACCGTTTCGGTTTGACCTCGCCACTCGGTGCCATTGCTCTCAATCAACTGAAAATGATGAGTTCTCTTCCATACGGGAGCACCGATAGTTGCGTCAACCAATCCTGTCTCCTCGAGAAGTTCTCGATGCAGTGCCTCCATGTGGTCTTCGCCTTCGTCGATGCCGCCACCGGGCAGAACCCAAAACGCACCGCGTGGAAACACGAGCCGCACCATGAGCACATGGTCCTGGTGGTCCATCACAAGCCCACGAACAGCGGGGCGAAGCTGCAGCGAACTCATTCGTTCGGAGTGTCGCCGAGGCCGTCGTTGAAGAAGCGATACATCTCGTAGATCTCTTTGCACTTGCCACACATCGGCACTTGCTTCGGGTCGCGCGATGGCACCCATACATGACCACACAATGCTTCAATCGGCGTACCGTTGATGCGTGCTTCGAGAACTTTTGCTGCTGCATTCTCTCCAGGCTTCGTCTTGACGATGTGGGCAACAATTGGTTCACCTGTTTCGGTGACCTCTTCGGTATCGGGACGAACTTCTGCGGGACGAGTCTTCAGCGGCATTGCCATGTCCAACAGTCAATCACCTTGAGGCTCTGCCGTACAGTGTCCATCGCATGACAATCCTTGTAGACGAGTGCCGTTGGGCGCATAAAGATCATGTGTGGTGCCACATGGTGAGCGATACGTCGTTGCAAGAACTGCATGATTTTGCTGAACAGTTAGGCATACCCCCGCGAGCTTTTCACGGTGACCACTACGACCTTCCGCAGTACGTGCGAGACAAAGCCACAGTGTTGGGTGCAGTGGAGGTTTCAAGTAAGGAACTCGTGCGACGGTTGGGTGCAGCTGGCTTACGTCTCACCGCAATGCAGCGTCGAGCCTTTAAACACGAAGACCCACTGTCGACTTAGAGCAGACATGGAGTGGTGTCTGGCCACGGGTCGGGCACGCCTGCCAACGTGCGTGGGCAATACAGGCCTCCGGTACCGATGACAGCCCAGTCAAAGAGGTGAAAACCCGCAGCCGCAAGAGTGCCTGTGCAGATATGGAGCAATGCAATATCTGCGGGAACAACAGGTGTGCCTCGACGACTGCTGACAAGAACGACGGACGACGTGGACGGCATCTCGGAACAGTGAGCAACAACAGTGTGGATGGACTGTGACGACAGTGGAGGAATACGAAACATTGCAAGGCCTCTGCGTTGTTTGTCGAGGAGTAATGCCACTGTGGATTCAGTGCGAGGCCGCTGCATGGTCATGCTTGTGACGCCGAGTGCTTCAACGAATGTGTTGATGGGGTCGATAAATGGACGAGGGATGTCAACGAGTGATGCATTCAGCATGGAGTCTCCGCTGTGTGTGCAATGTGCAACTGGCATCGTGCTGAATCAGACAGCAATGCGAATGGGGGAGTACGTGGGACTGTACGGCGCCGGTGTGTCGTCTATCGCCAGCGAGGCTTCAGCAAGAAGTATCCGACTGCTGCTCCAGTGAGAGCGCCACCAATATGGCCACCAATCGAGATGCCAGGGATGGCGAACGTAATGAGCAGATTCAAGATCAGAGTTGATCCGATACCTGTCTGCATTGGATTAATGCCGCGCTGTTGAAGACCGACTGCAGCAGCTGCCATTAATCCGAACACTGCGCCAGACGCACCGCCGGTGAGTCCATTGGGCTCGACGACAAGTGCACCGATAGCTCCGCCCACCATGGCGATGAAATAGAGCGCGGTAAATCGAGTACGACCCATCGCTGGTTCGAGAAGTTGGCCGAGTTGCCACAGCAGCAACATATTCATTCCCACGTGAATCAAGCCGAAATGCAAAAACCCTGAGGTGAAGATGCGGTACCACTCGCCATTTTCGATGTATGCCAGTGACAGCCCGAGGTCATATTCGCGATTTCCCGCGACAGTCCACACAAATGCAACAACATTCATGGCGATCAACGTGCGAGTCACGAGAATGTTTTGCGAAGCATTCCAATACTTGGCACGAACTGCTGCACTAGGGCGAGCACTGCGAACACAATCAACACAATGTGATCCCACGGGCGCTGGAGAAAGACAGTCATTGCATGCCGCGCGCTCGCAGCGAGTGCAGTGACGCCCTGTTGCTACGTCGGGATGACGAGTGCAGAACTCAATCGGTGGCGGGGGGATCGTCACGATGTCAGTGTATGTGCGAGATGAATTGGGCCAGGTTCAGCGTGGCGCAGCTTCGGCGCTTGCACGATTTGCGAGATACCAGTCAACGGTGCTGCGAAGTCCTTCGGAAAAGTCCATTCCGGCTTTCCACCCCAGCATCTCTGCTGCACGTGTGGGGTCAATGCGACGACGTGGTTGACCATCTGGTTTTGATGCATCCCAGACAAGCGTTCCGGTGAAGCCCGTGACATGTGCGATGGTCTCGGCTGTTTCGCGAATCGTGATTTCACGATCAGAGCCCAAGTTAATGGGCTCAATTCCTTCGTGAATTTCTGCGGCCAACACAATGGCAGCTGCTGCGTCTTCGACATAGAGGTATTCACGACTTGCAGAACCAGTGCCCCACACATCGATGTGATCGGCACCTGCTTCTTTTGCTTCTACACACTTCTTGATGAGTGCAGGAATGACGTGTGACACCGACTCATGGAACTTGTCACCAGGTCCATAGAGATTTGTCGGAATAAGGTACGCAAACTTTTGTCCGTACTGGGCGGCGTTGACCTGTGCATGAACAAGGTGTGCCTTCTTTGCAATGCCGTAGGGCGCGTTCGTCTCTTCGGGGTATCCATCCCAAAAACTCTCTTCGTTGAAGGGAACAGGAGTGAACTTCGGATACGAGCACACGGTGCCCAAGAGAACGGTCTTTTCGGTACCAGCGGCGCGAGCGGCTTCGATGATGTGGGTCCCCATCATGAGATTGTCGAGGTACAGGCGGGCGGGGTCCACCAGGTTGTAGCCAATGCCGCCGACTCGGGCAGCGAGATGAATGATGTGGCTCGGGGAGTGCTTGGCGAGCATGGCATCAGCCACGCCGGGGATGGTGAGGTCGTACTCATCGTGGGTGGGAGCCACTACTTCGGCGCCCTTACTGGCCAATAGGCCCACTACGACACGGCCAAGAAAGCCATTTCCGCCTGTGACGAGCACTCGTCGACTTGTCCAGAATTCAGCCATAGGTGCCATCGTAGGACGCGAGCAGACAGAATGAGGGGGTGCGCGTTGCCTACACCTTTGAACATTGCTGGCATCGCGTGCCTGGCGGGACCGGAATCTCGGCCATCGAGGTAGCAAAAGAGTTGCGCCATATAGAAGGTCTGGACCTCATTGGTGTGGCTGGCCGCCATCGTCGTCCGCCAACAGAGGGCTTTTTGCCTCCGATCAAAGTGGCTGCTCTGCCTTTTGGGGGTCCCATTCTTTATGAAATGTGGACACGGCTTCGGTGGCCCAAAGTGGAGTCGGTGATTGAGGACCTTCAGCTTGTTCACTCAACCACGATTATTCCCCCTGCGACAGATCTGCCACTTGTGGTGACGATTCATGATCTGGCATTTGTGCGCCACCCAGAATTCTTCACGACACGTGGCAACAAGATGTTCACTCGCAGTCTGAACATCTTGCAAGATCGAGCCTCACTGCTCTTGTGTTCATCAATGAGCACGTATCGAGATTGTTTGTACGCAGGATTTGAGGAGTGGCGTTTGCGCCATGTGCCTCTAGGTGTCACAACGCATGAGATCACCGATGCCGATCGTGCTCGTGCCCGTGAAACGTATTCACTGCCCGATGACTACGTACTGTTCGTCGGCACGTTAGAGCCGCGCAAGAACCTTGCGCGTTTAGTGGAAGCTCTCTCTTCGATTGACAATGCGCCACCTCTTGTGATTGTCGGAATGGAAGGGTGGGGTGACGAGGCTCCGCTTGCGGGTCACGACATTCGGTTCACTGGTTTCGTTCCATCACAAGATCTGCCCGCTTTGTACAACATGTGCACTGTCTTTGCCTTTCCTTCCATCATGGAGGGATACGGACTGCCTGTCATTGAAGCAATGGCCCACGGTGCGCCAGTGGTGACATCTCGCGGAACCTCGACAGAAGAAGTCGCCGGAGGAGCTGCTGTCCTTGTTGACCCACTTGACGTGGCATCTATTGCGTCTGGCATTCGTGAATCCATGGCGGCGCGTGATGCATGGTCTTCACGCAGTCTGGATCGCGCTGCGCAAGTGCCGTGGTCCGAAACTGCTCGAGCAACTTTCTCTGCGTATTCCGAATTGTTGGATGAAGCATGAGTCGCCGTATTGCAGTGAACTTGTTGTGGTGTGTGCCTGGTGTGGGCGGCAGCGAGGAATACCTCGTTCGTCAACTGTTGGGTCTGGCTGAAATTGAACATGATTACGACATTGAAGTGTTCGCACCTTTGGGTTTCTCGCAACGTCAGCCGCGTGTTGCATCTCTGTACAAGGTGCATGAGGCAACAAATGATTGTTCTCGCCGTGCTGTCCGTATTTGGCTAGAGCACACATGGCTTGCCAAGAAAACGCGCGGATACTCACTCGTGCATCATGGCGGCGGAACTCTTCCTCGTCGCGGGAACACAACCACTTTGCTCACTATTCACGACATTCAGTGGATTGATTACCCGCACTATGTCTCGCCCGTGAAATTGCGGTACTTACAACGCGTAGTTCCGTCGTCTGTGCGACGTGCGTCTCGCATTGCGGTGCCGTCTCGCTTCGTTGCGGATTCACTCACAAAAGCGTTCGGTACGAAAACGAAGAGCATTGGCATCGTTCGCCACGGTTTAGAAACTGATCTCAATACGTCTGCAACAGACGAATCAGTGCTGCGCGCGAAGTTCTCTTTGGGCGACGGTCCCGTTCTTGTGTTTCCCGCGATCACACACCCCCATAAGAATCACCTGTTCTTATTGCAATTGTTGGTGAATGCGGGCGGAGCATGGGCAGACCCATCACTGCGTGTTGTCTTTGCTGGTTCTGAAGGTTCGCATCATGAACATGTCATGGCGTTCATCAAAGCGCACAACTTGTCTTCTCGAGTCGTGATGCCTGGTCGCGTCTCGTCTGAAGATCGCAATGGCTTATTGAAGATGGCTGATGCCATGGTTTTCCCGAGTGAGTACGAAGGGTTTGGCGCGCCAGTCATTGAAGCAATGTTGATGGGCGCACCGGTGATCTGCAGTGATCGTGCGAGTCTTCCCGGAGTTGTCGGTGATGCAGGGCTTGTTCTGCCCTTGACTTCAGATGCGTGGACGAACGCACTCGACACTGTCCGTGCTCGTCGTGCTGAACTTGTCGCGCTGGGGCATTCTCGCTCGCAGCTTTTCACAGCACCATTGTCTGCTTCCGATTTGGTTGAGCAATATCGCATCGCATTGGATGGTCGCCGATGAGTCGTCCGATTGTTGTTCTCGTTCCTCACTTTGCGCCCGACACTGCTCCGACAGGAGAAGTCATCACACGAATCGTCGATGAGTTCATTGCGGCTGGTCGACATATTCATGTTGTGACGGCATTGCCTTGGTATCGCACGCACGCAATCGAAGAAGGCTGGACAGGACGGCTGGTTCGTCGAGAGCGCACCCCGTGGGGTTCCATCATTCGTGTGCACCCGTTCCCTGGTAAGAGCAAGAGCAATCTCTTGCGTCGCGCAGTTGGCTTTGTTGGCTTTAGTGCAATTGCCGGAATTTGCACATTGTTTGCTGGGGGTATTCATCGCCGACCTGCGGCGATTATCTCGATGTCCCCGCCGCTCACGATGGGTCTCACGGGGTGGCTTGCTGCTCGTCTGCGATTCACAACAGCCATCTTCAATATTCAAGATGTGTTTCCCGATGCTGCAATTGAAACTGGTGCTATCACAAACAAACGCATCATCTCTGCGGCGCGTTGGCTTGAGCGAGTGAGCTATCACCGATCTGATGCAGTTGTCGTCTTGTCAGACGACCTTCGAGACAATGTGGTTGCAAAGGTTTCTTCGCGTCATGCGAACAAGATCAAAGTGATTCCTAACTTTGTTGATGCCGATCGCATCGTTCCGATGGATCGCATGACGTCATATCGACGAGAACTCAATATCGGTGACGAGATTGTTGTCATGTATGCAGGCAATGTTGGATACTCGCAATCACTCACGATGTTGTTGCACGCAGCGAAGAACATGCCCAGTATTACCTTCGTGATCAATGGCGACGGTGCGGCACGAGCAGAGTTAGAAACTCAAGCTGCTGGGTTGCCAAACATCAGATTTGCTGGATACCAACCGCGCGATCGTGTGGGGGAAGTACTGGCATCGGGAGACATTCATGTCGTTCCATTGCGGACTGGTCTCGGAGCCGTCAGCGTTCCATCGAAGACATACAGCATCCTCGCCGCTGCTCGACCAGTGGTGGCCGCGATTGATGCGGGTACGGAAGTCACGCGAATTCTTGACCACAGCGGAGCTGGTGTGTCAGTTACGCCTGATGACGAAGAAGTGTTTACCGCTGCGCTTCAGCACATGGTGGCAAATATTGATGAGGCACGCGAACAGGGACGAAAAGGCCGACAATGGGTGGAAACCCACGTTTCACCCGCTGCTGTTGCGCAGTCATATCTCTCATTAATCGCCGATATCGGAGTGTGAGCGCCTCTAGCACCTCATAACGGGTAGCCTTTCTTACTCGTGGCTAGTGGTTCATCAGCAAAAAAAGTCGCCCGTCTCGCTCAGAAGGGCAAGGGTAAGAAAGTGCGCTTCCAAGGCGGCACTCTTTTCCCATCCATCATGGCAATTGTCATCGTGCTCGGAACTGCGCTCATTGTGTATTCCCGTCAGTCCGCGCCGAGCCGCAATACCCCTCCCACGATCAACGATCACTGGCACGTGTCGTATGGCTTCTACAAGTGCGATGGTTTCTTGAATGACCTCACAGGCACTCTTGAAGAGCCAAGGACGCCAGAGTATGTGAAGTACAACATCCATAGCCACGATGACGGAGTCATCCACTGGCACGCAGGAGCACTGGCGACAGGTACTCGTGCAAAGCTCGGTTTGTTCCTCGACTCTTATGGCGTGAAGGTTTCAACCGATGGAATCACATTCCCAGCCAACCAGAACAATGGCGAGTCCTACAAGACCTCCGATCTGAAGTGCAAGAACGCTGAAGGCGAAATGGTGGCGGCACAAGTGCAGGTCGTCGTGTGGGACCAATACGACAACTCTGAAGTCTCAAAGAAGTACATCACCGACTTCAACAACATCCGCATCAAGAAAGATGGCATGGCAATCACCATGGCCATCGCTGCGCCGGGTGCAGACATTCCGATGCCAAAGTCGGCAGCAAACTTGCCTGAATTGGGTGCAGTCGACATGGGTGGTGTCACCACCACCACGGTGAAGGGCGCAACGACCACCACGGTCAAGGGCGCAACCACCACTACGGCAGGCTGATGCACGCGGTTGTCCTCGTCGGTGGTTTTGGCACTCGTCTGAGGCCTCTCACTCTCAGTACACCGAAACCGCTTTTGCCGATTGCCAATGTTCGTCAACTCGAACATCTCATCGCGCATCTGAGTACCGCTGGAGTCACACATGTTGCTCTGGCACTTGGCTTTAAGCCAGAGCCTTTCTTTGAAGCGTTTCCTGATGGTCTATGCGCTGGTGTGAAGCTGCACTATGCAGTGGAACCTGAACCTCTCGACACTGCCGGCGCTATTGCATTTGCTGCTCGCGATGCGGGAATCACTGACACGTTCGTCGTTATGAACGGCGACATCTTGTGCGATGTTGATGTGGCTGCACTCGTCGCATTTCACAGAGCACAAGGGGCCGAGGGCACATTGCATCTCACGCCGGTGGATGACCCCTCTCAATATGGCGTTGTCGAGACCAGTGCAGATGGCAAAGTCCAGCGCTTCGTTGAGAAGCCTGCTCCAGGCGAGACTGAGAGCAGTGTGGTGAATGGCGGCACCTATGTGTTGGAGCCTTCAGTGATTGATCGAATTCCTGCTGGCCAAAAGATTTCTATCGAGCGTGTTGTGTTCCCAGCCATGGTTGCTGACGGAACACTCAGCGCAATGCCAACAGATGATTACTGGATTGATACGGGACGACCAGACACCTATCTGAAGGCCAACTTGGATCTCATCGATGGCTCTCGTCAGAACATTTTGTCTTCAATCGCTGCGAATGCGCATATTGATGCATCGGCCTCAATCACGCACAGCGTGATTGGCGAGGGTTGTGTGATTGGTGCCGGATGTGTCGTGATTGATTCTGTGTTGTTGCCTGGATCCGTCTTGGGTGACCGAGTTCGTCTTGAGCGATCCATGGTCATGGGAAGTGTGTCGGATGAATCATCACTGAAAGATTGTGTGATTGGTGCCGGAGCGGTTGTTGCACCAGGAGAGCATTTAGAGAATGCTCGGGTTCCTGATCCGGAGCAGAAGTCCTGATGTC
>WLGW01000036.1 GCA_009703055.1 Actinomycetota bacterium | reverse complement strand
TGTTGTGAAGAGCTTCACCAAATGTGAGTCAAGGTTCTGATACTCGGGCGGAATCATCTTGTCTTTTGCAGGAAGATTCACCCAGATCTGCAGACCATGGAACATGCCGCCCTGAATCACCATGCTCTCGGGTGGTGTTTCAATGTGGAGAACTCCACCACCTGCCGTCATCCATTGCGTGTCGCCATCGGTGATGACTCCACCGCCGCCGTGAGAGTCCTGGTGAATGAACGTCCCATCCATGATGTACGTGACAGTTTCGAAACCGCGGTGTGGATGCCAGTCGGTACCGCGTGGTTCATAGGGGGCGTAATCAACGGCGCCCATCTGGTCCATCATGATGAACGGATCAATGACGTTCTTTGGCAATCCAGCGAATGCTCGGCGAACGGGGAAGCCTTCACCCTCAAGACCCTGCGGGGCAGTGGTGAGTGAGCGAATCGGCCGGTCGACAGCTTCGAGGCCAGGGGCGTCGTATCGAGGAAGGGTCAATGTGTCGGCGGTGACTGCAGGCATTGTGTGGCTCCTAAAAGTAGTTGCGAGGTCAACTATATCTACACAGATGCCAATCACAACGGGTCTGCGATACTGAAAAGCAATGATTATTCACCTCATCGACGGCACCTATGAGCTGTATCGCCAGCATTTCGGCCAAGCAGTGCGCCATTCCACGCCTCCGCCTCTGGCTGCTACTCGTGGTGTTGTTACCTCGACGTTGCAACTGCTTGCGGGCGGCGCCACACACGTCACGGTGTCGGTTGATCATGTGATTGAAAGCTTTCGTAACGATCTTTACGACGGATACAAAACATCCGATGGCATGGAAGAAGAAATCCTTCATCAGTTGCCGGTGATGGAAGATGCCTTGCGCGCACTCGGAGTTCCGGTGTGGCCAATGGTGAAGTACGAAGCCGATGATGGTTTGGCTGCAGGTGCATTTCGCGCAGCAGCGGATGCGCGAGTTGATCAGGTGCAGATGCTGACGCCCGACAAAGACCTTGGTCAGATGGTGAGTGGCAATCGTGTTGTGCAATACGACCGACGCAATGACCTCATTATTAATGAGGCAAAGATCGTTGAAAAGTTCGGCGTTGGTCCTGCAAGCATCGCCGACTGGTTGGGTCTCGTTGGTGACACCGCTGACGGTTTCCCTGGACTTCCTGGTTGGGGTGCAAAGAGTGCAGCCACGGTTCTCGCGAAGTACCTACACATTGCAGACATCCCGAATGATGAAGCACAGTGGGTGGCTGATGGTGTTGCAGTGCGTGGCGCTGCGAAGTTGGCGGCAACTCTCCGTGATCAGCGGGAAATGGCAGACCTCTTCAAAGTCATCGCAACTGTGGTGACCGATGTTGATGACGATGTACCCATTGGGAACGTTGACGATTGGGAATGGCGCGGGCCTTCAAAAGAACTAGCAGCGATTGCAAAACAACTAGAGATGACAGACCTCGTGGAGCGTGCTGAACGCGCCATGATTGGTCGTAGAAACTGATTATTGAGCAGCTGCGGGTTTTGCCCGCACTGTGTACTTCAGTGTTCGTGCTTTGATTTTTGTCTTGTCGGGACGCGCTTTTTTACCACTTGTTACCCAGATACGGGGCCAGGCGCCTTTTGCATTCAGCGTTGTTTTGCCAGTCTGAATTGCGGTGACAAGAGCTTTAGGAAGAATGCACGCCTTCTTTGGGGTGTACCACTTCCATTTTGCAGTCTTTACTTTTTTGGTTGAACCAAACGGTGCATAGGTGCACTTGTACTTCTTTGTTTTTGCACCGTCTTTGTACGTTGCAGAAATTGTCATCTTGATTTTTCCTGCGTAGTCCTTCATCCGGATCTTTGGCTTAATGCCGTTCTTCTTGTCGACAGTAAAACCGAACTGATCTGTGATGATGATGTTGCCAGGAATCACAGATGGCCAGAAGCCCTCTGTGAATGCATCAGTTTCAGCCTCGGTTACAGGATCCGTGTCCCATGATGGAGTAGCCGAACCAACGTTCAAAGGCGCAGTAGTAGTGGTCACGGGGCGTGGTCGGCCCATGTTTGTGATTGTCAAAGTGAAGGATGCGTAGTCTTCGCCGTTTGATCGCTGGAATGCATTGTTGGCAAGTGTGTTGTCGACAGCTGGAGCGTTGTAAGTGAACGTGATCACCGAACCGCTGTACACCGGGGATGTGAGAGTGAGGTCCATAACGGCCGACCCGAAAATCGTTAATGCGGTGGCCGGATTTGAAACTCCATCAACCTTTACATCGAAACTTGACAGTGCAGGAGGCTTGGTCGCATCGACGCTGCAGGCGCAAATCCAGGAGATTTTCTCGTTGATGTAGGTGCCTGTGGTGTTTGAGAATGTGGCCGCGCTTGCCCGAGGGGTACCCGTGATGGGATTAGGAATGGCGAGGAGGCCAATGGAGAGGACGAAGGCTGCGATAGCTCGTGGAGTGCGGGATCGATGAGTTGTGAACACCTAAGTATCTTAGGGGTCACTGAACTTCACTCAGAGACCCTCTGAGGCCCCCGGTGAGCGCCTATGGGCAGTGAAGTGACGGCCAGGCGACCTGCGGCGCACGACCTATCCCGTGTGGAGGCTGCTTCCGTCAGGACCTGACCTGGTTTACGGGCGATCGTCGCACAGGACCCGACCGCCACCTCACCGCCCACGAGCGAACCCGAGAACGTAGAGGATGACAGCGTACAAGGCATATATCCTGACTGCCTCGTGGGGTCAGCAATGACTTCGCGTGGAAGAGTGCGAGAGCGGCCGAACCGGCACGCTTGGAAAGCGTGTGAAGTGAAAGCTTCCGTGGGTTCGAATCCCACCTCTTCCGCCAGACATCAGTAGGTTGTCCCCATGACTCATGAGGACGCCATGCGGATTGCACTCGAAGAGGCCGCACTTGCCGGGGCCAAGGGCGATGTTCCTGTTGGTGCCGTGATCTTGCATAACGGTGAAGTGATTGCGCGCCGGCACAACGAACGAGAAGCAAGCAATGATCCGACTGCGCATGCTGAAGTGTTGGCATTGCGTGATGCAAGCAAACTGCTCAACAGTTGGCGTCTCAGTGAATGCACGCTTGTTGTCACGCTTGAACCATGTGTGATGTGTGCGGGTGCAACACAATCAGCGCGCATTGGTCGCCTTGTGTACGGCGCTGCAAATTTCGAAGCAGGTGCAACTGCAAGTTTGTACAACGTGATGAGCGATCCGCGTCTTGGGCATAATCCGCCCGTAGAACATGGTGTTTTGGCAGCTGAATCAGCAGCGCTACTCAAGGAATTCTTCGGCTCAAAGCGTTCCTAGCCCCGATAGCGTTTATTAACGGAAGGGTGCCAGAGCGGCCGAATGGGACTGTCTCGAAAACAGTTGTGGTGTCACAGCCACCGCGGGTTCAAATCCCGCCTCTTCCGCCATCGCGACCCGGCTTCGGCCGGGTCGTTTTTGTTTAACAGAGTTTTTCTGCGAACGTCACTTTGGTTGTCAGCAAATATTTGTTGACAGCTGTGGTGACGCAGTCATTATGTCCGTACCCCGTGTGTTGATTCGCAGTCACCACGATAAGACGACCATCTTCCAGCGCAGATGTCATGTTTCGTGAACTCTCAAGCGGTGTTGCTGCATCACCAGTGGTACCAATGACAATGACTGGCCCAGCGTCCTTGCCTGTAATTGCAATGCGACGATCAGGCTTCGCCTTCCAGAAAACACAGCCGTATCCACTGGTAAATCCGCGGGCTAGTCGCGGTGCGACTGCTTCGAATTTTGGAATATACGAATCTGTTTCTTCAATCGTGAGTGGACCAGGATCATCTAAACACAAGATGGCATAAAAGGCTTCGAGTTCGTTGCCGTATGTCCCATCGCCCTTGCGTTGGTAGTAATCATCATTGAGGGACAACAGTCCAGCGCCGTCACCTTTCTGCGCATCAGCGAGTGCTTGCTCTAGTTCATCCCACATCGTCGATGAATACATGGCCTGAGAAATAGCCGTCAGTGCAACTGCTTGGTTCACAGGGGCGCGCTTGTCGTCAATCTTCAGAGGTCGCGCATCAAGTTCTTCGATCAACTTGTCGTAGGCGCCTTCTGCATCACCCTTGTTGTGGAAAGGACACTTCACATCTTTTGAGCACTGCTTGAGGAATTGTGTGAATTGCCTCTCAAATCCTTTGGCTTGGTCGAGGCCGCTTTGTACGTAGTCAGCGTCTGGGTCGGTGGCGCCATCAAGAACTGCGGCACGAACAGTGCCAGGAAACATTGTGAGCCATGCGGCTCCTAGTTCGCTTCCATAAGAAAAACCAAAGTATGAAATCTTTTCCTCGCCAAGTGCTGCACGAATGGAATCAATGTCGCGAACTGAGTTGTTCGTGGAGATATACGGAAGAATGTCTTTACTGTTCTTCTCGCACTCTTCAGAGAAGAGACGACTTGCATCAATGAGTGCCCTCTTCTCCGCTGAAGTCTGAGGTGTTGGGTCGACTGTGAAGTACTTGTCGTAATCGTCGATGCAGTCGACTGCAGGCGTTGACTGGCCAGTTCCGCGAGGGTCCCAACCGATGATGTCGAATGAGTCAACGAGGTCCCCACCGAAATAGATGGTGGGGTCTTCTGCAAGAAAGATGCCGCCGAAACCAGGACCCCCAGGGTTGACGAGCATGGACCCAATGCGCTTCTCAGGCTTTGCGGCTGGGTGCTTCACCATCTTCAGGGAGAATTGACCAACGGATGGGTTGTCGTAGTCGTAGGGCACCTTGAACGTGGCACACATGGTGGGGTCTAATTCGTCTCCCGTGCATGATTTCCAATTGATGGTGCCACCGACGGCCGGCTTGTTGGAGTTGGCTGTGGGTTGGCTGTTTGCCACGGTGCTAACTGTTGTTGAGGCGGATGAACATCCCGCCATGGTGACTAATAAAACAGAAGCAATCAGTGTTTTGCGAAGCACTTCACAGACACTAGGCCCAGGTTCACCCGTAGCCTCATCAGGGTGCGAATGGGTCCTCATATGCTTCTTCCCGGTGATGCCGATGCTGTGAAAGGTGCACGGATGAAACGTGCCTCTTTGCGTCGGGCCTGGCAGTTCTCGTCCCCGTACAAATGGCAGATCATCGGTTTTCTCATGGCCATCGTTGCATCGGCATTGGCGGCTCTTGCACCGCCACTTTTGTTCCGAGCGATTCTTGATAAGGCGATTCCCGAAGGCAATCGTGGACTCATTACGACTCTCGCAGTCATCTTGGTGATTGCGGCAATCGCTGATGCAGGGCTGGCAATCATTCAGCGTTGGTTGAGTTCCACGATTGGTGAAGGCCTCATCTATGACCTCCGCGTCTCTCTCTTTGACAAAGTGCAACGAATGCCCATCGCATTCTTCACTCGCACGCAAACGGGTGCATTGATCAGTCGCCTGAACAGTGACGTTGTTGGTGCACAGACCGCTGTCACATCTACCTTGGGAAGTGTTGTTTCTAATGTCGTCGTGCTCATCACGACATTGACTGCGATGTTCGTTCTCGAATGGCGATTGACGTTGCTTTCACTTGTTGTCCTGCCGCTATTCATTGCTCCTGCAAAGCGCATGGGCCTGAAGTTGGGTGGCATTGCGCGCGAGCAGATGGAACTCAATGCGCAGATGAATACGCAAATGAGCGAACGCTTCAACGTTGCGGGCGCCATGATCGTCAAACTCTTTGGTCGTCGCGAACGAGAAGTCAACACTTTTGCATCACGTGCATCTGGCGTGCGCGACACTGGCATCAAGGCAGCGTTGTATGGGCGGGTGTTCTTTGTTGCACTTGGCCTTGTCGGTGCGATGGGTGCTGCAGCTATCTATGGCATTGGTGCACAGCTTGTTGTTTCTGAATCAATCACCCCAGGAACATTGGTTGCTCTGGCAGCACTTGTAACTCGCATTTATCAACCGCTCACGGGTCTCACTAATGCGCGTGTTGAAGTCATGACAGCATTTGTTTCGTTCGATCGAGTATTTGAAGTGCTGGATGCGCCGGTGTCCATCGTTGATCGACCTGGTGCGATTGATTTGGTGGAACCTCGTGGTGAGATTGAGTTCGACAATGTTGTCTTTCGTTATCCGCCCGCATCAGAGTCATCTGTTGCATCACTGGAAACACCGGGTGGAACATCAGGTGATCCTGATGTCGATGTCTTGAAAGGCATCAGCCTGCATGTTGCTGCAGGTGAGACAGTTGCCGTTGTTGGATCTAGTGGATCCGGCAAGAGCACGATCGCGACACTCGTGCCTCGTTTGTACGACGTCACAACAGGTGCTGTGCGAATTGATGGTCATGATGTTCGCAATCTCACAGGAGATTCACTTCATGATGCCATCGGTGTGGTGACGCAGGACCCTCATCTCTTCCACGAAACGATCAAGGCCAATTTGTTGTACGCACGACCCGATGCGACAGATGAAGAAGTGATTGCAGCCTGTGAAGCAGCTCGAATCCATTCAACGATTACTGCATTGCCTGACGGCTACGACACGTATGTTGGCGAGCGCGGATATCGCCTCTCCGGTGGAGAAAAGCAGCGCGTGGCAATCGCTCGCATGTTGTTGAAGAATCCGGCCATCATGATTTTGGACGAAGCCACCAGCCATCTCGACAATGAGAACGAATCTTTGGTGCAAGAGGCGCTTGAAGCTGCGTTGCACGGCAGAACTGCCTTGGTGATTGCTCACCGATTGTCAACAATCCGCGATGCTGACCGCATTGTTGTCGTTGACAATGGCCGCATTGTGGAACAAGGGACCCACGATGCCTTGATGGCACTTGATGGCGCCTACGCCTCTCAGGTTCGAGCCGGCGGTTCTTTCGGTGCTGCCACACCAACTCTCTAGAGTGTGAGCAATGCCTTCTGAGATTGAATTCGTCAACGGAATCCCTTCCTTCACTGTTGGTCAGTTTGCGGGCGTCCTGAATCAGGTCATGAAGTCGTCCTTTGACGAAGGCGTCTGGGTGGAAGGCGAGATTGAGGGCGTCAAGCGCCCCAACCCACACATGTACTTCACCTTGATTGAAAAAGTTGATGGCGCAAAAGCTCAGTTGAATGTCAATCTTTTTGCGGGGCCATTAAAGAACATTCAGGCAAAACTTCGCAATCAAGGCATCGAATTGAAAGATGGCTTGAAGGTGCGCCTCTATGGTCGGCCCGACTACTACGCGCCCTTTGGCAAGTTGTCGCTTGTGGTGTCAGACATTGATACACAGTTTTCTGTTGGAGACATTGCGGCAAAGCGCGAAGAACTGTTGCGAGCACTTCTTGAAAAAGGTGTCGACAAGGTCAACAAGCGCAAGCCTGTGCCATTAGTGCCGTTGCGTCTCGGCATTATCTCGTCCAGTCAGGCCGCGGGTTGGGCTGATGCTCAACAGCATCTTTTGGAATCAGGTATTGGCTTTTCTATTTCGTTTATCGATGTTCGTGTGCAAGGCGATGATGCCGCGCCGCAAATTATTCGCGCATTGAAAACGTTCTCACGCCGTGATGACATCGACCTTGTGTTGTTGATGCGTGGCGGAGGATCAAAGGGAGACCTTGCGGCTTTTGATGACGAGGGCATCGCAATGGCGATCTCGCAATGTGCTCATCCAGTGTTCACAGGTATTGGCCACGAGATTGACACAAGCATTGCCGATGTCATTGCGCATACGGCTAGCAAAACACCAACTGCGTGTGCTCAAGCAGTCATTGCATTGGTTGAAGAATTCCTCGGAGAGTTGGCGTATTCAGCAGATCAACTGCGTCGTGTCACAGAGGGCTCTCTTGTGAGAGCGCGTTCTCGAATCAATATGTCGATTGAACGATTGACAACGAGACCACGTATTGCTTTGGAACGTCAGGCGCAAAGAGTCGCAATGCATGCTTCAGCGATTCGTTTACTCGACCCCGTCACCACCATGGCTCGTGGATGGAGCATCACGCGTGATGAAGATGGAAAAGTTATTCGCTCTCGAACCGATGTTTCTCCCGGCCAGAAAATCACCACATTGCTTGCCGATGGCAGCATCACCAGCACAGTAGAAGGGGTTGCATAATGGCAACAAAGAAAGCTCAATCAGCAGACCCAGCGGGTTACGCAGAGGCAATGCGTGAAGTCGAATCAATTCTTTCTGAATTGGATTCACCATCGGTTGATGTTGATGTGCTGTCGACAAAAGTTGAACGTGCTTCCTTTCTTATCAATTGGTGCAATGAGCGCATCTCATCTGCACAGATGACAGTTGATGCACTTGTTGCAGATCTCGGAGTCTTTGAAGAAGACGAATCTGATGAAGAGGATTTTTACGATGATGACTTCGATGATGAAGATGACGAGGACGAAGACGACGAATGAGTTCTACGAGTGAACTCATTGCTCGTGTTGACGCATTACTTGGGCAGACTCTTGAGGAGAATCAGCAACGGTGGGCACCACTTCAGCAAGATCTCCACACAATCTTTGAAGAGATTCAGGCTCTTGTCCTCGGTGGGGGCAAGCGTTTGCGTCCACAGTTCAGCCATTGGGGCTGGGTAGCTGCTGGGGGAGACCCAACCTCGGCAGAATCACCGCGAATTGGTGCGGCGATTGAATTGCTCCATGCTGCGGCGCTCTTCCATGACGATGTCATTGACGATGCCGATACTCGTCGCTCTCGACAGTCAACGCACAAGAATTTCGCAGAGAGCCACTCGACAAACCGCTGGGTAGGCGAGTCCCGCCGTTTTGGTGAAGGCTCAGCGATTCTCATTGGCGACATCACGTATGTCTTGTCCGACTCTTTGACCAATTCCCTTTCGACGGAAGCGCGTCTGATCTGGCACGACCTACGACTTGAGATGAACATCGGTCAGTTTCTCGATGTTCTGGGTTCTGCCCGCCAAACCCGCGAGATTTCCGAAGCCGACCTCATCTGTCGAATGAAGAGCGCCAAATATACGATTGAACGCCCACTGCATCTCGGGGCCGTTGCCGCGGATCCGAAGCGGGGCACGGTCTTGATGCCGATGTTGTCGGCATATGGTTTGCCACTTGGCGATGCCTTTCAGATGCGCGACGACATCTTGGGTGCTTTTGGCGACACCGCCATCACCGGTAAGCCAGTGGGCGGCGATTTCCGTGAGGGGAAGCCCACGCCACTTTTGGCTCGTGCCTGTGCCGTTGCATCCGCTCAGCAGCTCGAAATTCTCAACTTGGTTGGTGCGCCAGATTTATCTGACGAAGACATTGCAAAGATTCAACAAGTAGTCACAGACACCGGAGCTCTGCAGGCGATGGAAGACGTGATCAATGCAAATCATGCTGAAGCGATTCACGCATTGAAGAAGTCTGAGATGCAAGGTGAGTCATTCGAGTCACTCGTGCACCTTGCAGATGTTGTGACGCAGCGCGTTATCTAAATTGCAGCGTAGATATCAAGCGCATCTTGCATCGTGATGTCGGTCATCACTCCAGCTTCTGCTTTGATTGCTTCGATCCATGGTGGTGACACTTTGCATGTGACTGCAATTGGATCATCGATTCCAGATCCGGCAACTGCAAGATGTGTAAACGTGACTGCATAGTTCGGTGGTCGAGCATCACGTGAGAGTTCGATAAGCGCCCACGGATCGGGGGCTTGCCCAACTCGTGGACCTGCAACTGAAATTTCTGAGCTCGATGTTGCGTGAATGGAACCGCCGGTCAGACCAGGACCATCAACGATGACAGCTCCGCGAACTAGCGATGGACGTGCACCCGCAATAAGAAATGCAATGTAGCCACCAAGTCCACGGCCAAGAACTGTTGCCTCGCCAAGGTAGCGAAGTGCAACGTCAACATCTGCCATCAGGATTTCTGCTGAGTAGCCACCACCATTCGGCACCGTGGAAGCGCCATGTCCAGTGAAGTCAAGTGCCCACACTGGGCCAGCCCACGAAAGTGGCAAAGAGGCAATGTTTACAGCGTTTTCGCCTAGCCCGTGTAATAAAAGAAGTGGTCGTCCACTGCCCTCACGTAGTTGATGCAACGCAAGTGTGATGCGATTGTGCTGTAGCGAAATTGTTTGTATCGCAGTGCTCATGACAAGAAATCCAGTACTAGCTTGCTCACGCGTTGTGGGTCTTCAATGTGGATGAAGTGCCCAATGTCTTCCAACACTTCAAGACGTCCGCCTTGTGGAATCCACGGCAACACATCACGTGCACGTGCACCCCAGCCCATTGGTTCATCAACTGTTCCGAGTAATCCAAGAAATGGAATAGGAAGAGAAGCCATGCGCAACGCGCTCCACTCAGGACGCCATGGTCCGAATCCACCGAAGCGCATCGAAGGATCAAGTTTCCATCTCCAACCATCGGCCTCGTGTCGTGCGCCAACGGTGACGAGATACTCCAACCACTCAATAGAAAGTCTTGGATTCATCTTCGCACGACGTGCAGCAAGGTCGACAAGTGTTCCCGGTTTACGAATTGCAGTTGCTGCATTGTGTCGGTTGTCAAGCCATGAGCCAATTTCGTTTGCCATGAGACGCGTTTGATCATGATCAGGAACATCAGGCATCCGTCGCTTGCTCGGCATGCCATCAATGTTCACCATGCGTGATGCGCGATACGGGCTTGCTTCAATCAACTGCATCATCAACGCACCGCCCTTGGAATGGGCAACAACAGGTGCGGGTGCATGAGTCGTCGAGGTCATCACTGCCAATGCATCTCGAATATCTGCATCCCAGCTGTACATCGCCGCATAGTCGCTGTCGCCATGTCCGCGGTGATCCCAGGTGACCACGCGCCAGCCTGCGTCGGCGATGAGTGGACCGAAGACATCGAAGGTACGGGCAAAGTCAGAGCCGCCATGCACCAAGAACACCACTGGGTCGGACTCTCGGCCCCATTCGTACACCGCAATACCAACATTGTCAGCATTGACCTGGCGGAATCTGTCCGGCTGTCGGGCGCCAGGGTAGGTGCGGGTGTCTGTACTCATCGAGGTACGAGGTTAGGACAGTGGGGCCAACTGAGACCACATGGGGCGAACACGGGACAGTTGCGTCATCGCCGTAACATGAGGGGGATGTTCCTTCGTACTCGCCTCCACATGTATCTGTTGTGGAGCACGTGCGCCTTCGTGTTTCTTGCGATCATCTCAGGTCTTCTCACCGACGGTGGCTCTGGTGCATCGAGTGACACAACTCTTGTGCAAGGTGCTGCGACGACCACCACAGTTGCGACGGGACCAACCACTGCACCACGTACCTATGTCGTGCAGTCGGGCGAGTCGCTCTTTGCAATTGCCATGAAGTTCAATCTCAGTGCACCAGCCCTTGTGGAGTTGAACAACATCAAAGACCCAGATCGTGTGTCTGCAGGCACACAGTTATTACTCCCGCCCAGTAACGGTTTCGTGGCCATTGGTGCATCCACCACGATGGCTCCATAGCCATTCAGCGAAGCCTCATGGTTTTGACCCCATGCGACATCATTTCTTTCATACACTGAAGTTATGACCACAACATTTTGGCCGACGCAAGAACATTGGTCCGTTGCAATTCCCTTGCGTACCCCACACCCGCGTCTCGAGTGTCTCGCCGAAACTGGTTTTGTTGGATTGAAGCCGATTCCATTTGATGTCCCGCAACACGAATGGGAATCACTGGAGTACTTCGACTGGAAGAGTGGCGGCGACACAAACTTCGCACCACTTGCATCGGCAGACGGAGAACTTGACTGTCGTGGATTCTGGGACAAGGGCAAAACTGACAAAGATGCCATCTGGACATCGAACGCAGAACTAGCGCCAACATTGAAGAATTACGTCAATTCCGTTGGTGCCAACTTTGGTCGCGTGCGCATCATCAAGCTTGAGCCGCAAGATCGTGATCAAGCAATTCGCTCGATCCACCGTGACGACAACAATCGCTTTAACCCAGAGAATGAAGGATGGGTTGTGCGTTCATGGGTAGAACTCACCGACAGCCCTGACAGTTACATGTTGTTAATGGACAATGGTCCAGACGGATTGCCTGACCCTTCAACAGAGCGTCGCGTTCCGTTGTCGAAGGGTGCACGTTTTGTTGTGGACACACAACGCTTATGGCATGTGGTTGTTCATAACCACGACTTCCCTCGGTACGCCTTGATCACGAGCTTCGAGAGCGGCACTGCTCTTGATTCGTTCATCGCTAGCGAACACGCGTAAGTGCATCGCGCACTATGCGCGATTAGAAAGCGGCGATGATTGCGCCCATCACTGCAAGAGCAACGATGTCGTTTCCTGCTTCCAGTGCCCATGCAAGAAAACCTTGTCCTGCAAAAAGTCGATGACCGATTGATGACATCGCAACGATTCCGATTCCGAGTGCAATAGCAATCAGTGCACCTTGCGCAATAGATGCGCTCTCG
>WLGW01000035.1 GCA_009703055.1 Actinomycetota bacterium | reverse complement strand
GCAGTTCCCGTGATTGTGATGTTGTCTCCGGACAGGCGGTTGTCGGTGTAGGTCACAGTGGCGGATGTATTCCCGTCGTAGGTCTTGCCGCCACCACTGATGCCAATGGTGAGAGTTCTCAGGGTGATGTTCGCAGTGGTGGTTGTGCTGGTGTTGTGCGTGTAGTTAGCGGCGTCTGTTCCAGAAATTGTGATACCAGTTGCTGTCACCGTCTTTGATGTACCAACGGCTTTTGAATCAAATGTTGCGGTTCCGCTGACTGTAAATAAGTCGCCAGAAATTCTGTCGTCAAGGTAAGTGACGCTTGCTGTTGCATTCCCGTCGTATTGTTTGTTGGTTGCCGTGATTGTGACAGCAAGCGCCTTGGCAGTGATGTTTGCGGTGGCCGTTGGCGCGCCACTCAGCGACACGGTGTAGTTGAATCTCGCAGAACCAGAAAGGGTGGCCGAGGTAACAGACACCGTCTTTGAGGTGCCGACATTTTTGTTTGCGTACTGAGCAACGATGTTTGTGAGCGAGAGGTTCGAAAGTTCGGCGGATACTGCGTTGACAAGTGTTAACGCTCCAGTATTGGAAATTGTTGCACCTGATGTTCCGTCGTACACGCGAGTGGACGGAACTTGGAGTGTTCCGCCAATGGTGAGAGTACGTGCGGTGACATTTGCCGTCGCGGTGGCGTTACTTGGGAACGTGTAGTTATCCGCATCAGCACCATCGCCAGATATTCCAGAAATGTTGATGGTGAGACCTGTGCCGATACCTACCTGTGTGAATTGAGATGTCGTGGCACTAATAGTTCCAAGAACATCTCCCACGACACGAGTGTCGCTAGCAACTGTGAATGTCGCAGTCGCTGTCCCGTCGTACGTCTTATTGACACCTGCGAATGTGATGCTGAGGGAGCGCTTCATAATCTCTCCCACCAACGATGGTTGAGTGAGCAAATAGTTGCTTGCAGTGGTTCCGCTGAGGCCGTAAGAGAGGCTTGGTGTTACTGGGATATTCGTACCCACTGAATCTTGTGTGTAGGTGAACGTTGGCGATCCCGAAATGGTGATGCTGTCGCCACTCAGAATTCCATTCAATGTTGGAGTTCCCATTGCAGTGGCAGTTGTTGTGCTGTCGTAGGTCTTGCTAAATGATGGAGGAGTGATGGTGACGCTCTGTTGTGCAATGGTGGCTGTCGTCGTGGGTGCACCTGACAACGTGATGTAGTAATTCCCAGCTTGCGCTCCGGTCAAAGTTGACGATGTAGAAAGACTCACCGTCTTGCCGACTCCAGCGTTTGCATTTGCGAATATCACTACCGGCACCAATGTCACCGTGTCGCCATCAAGAACATCAATTAATCCGGGGGTTAAAGAGTCGGTCGCAATCGTCGCAGAATTTGATCTGTCGTACGTCTTATTGTTTGCTGTAAAGCTTCCGCGAATAGAAAACGCACGTTGCTGCACTGTGATGGCAATCATGGTGCTCGTTGATTCGCCACTTTGTGCTGTGGCGACAACATTCATTTGATAATTACCTGCATTGGGGCCGTTGTTAATTTGGTACAGCGTCAAGGTTGCGCCGGTGTCTGACGCATTCGAGAAAACGGCTGACACGTTGCTTGGCACATTTGTCGTTGTCCACGAAATTGGGCCAGTCGCACTTTCAAGATCTGCAGTGAGGTCAAATGACGTGTCATCCCAAATTCCGTAGGACAGGACAACGTTGGTGTTCGTTTGATTAGTGATGACGAGTGCATAAAGAGTTGATGCACCCGTAACGATGAAGATCAACAGCCCAAACAGTGCCAAGACTTTTCGGAGAGAGACGCGCGCCCATCGACTCCTTGCAAAATACCCCCTAGTAAGAGGTGCCTCCGTATCCACGAAGAGAGGATATAGATGAATGTCCAACTCTGCTTTGGTGCCTGCAAACAGAGGACTTTGGGAAACTTACATCGATGTCATTTGAATGTGATGACAGAATCCACCACCCCGGTCACCAGAAGAGCTCACAACGCATGAACAGAAGCACTCTTCTGCATCGCCGGTGCCACCGCCTCCTGTTGGCTAGTTAGTCTCGCCATATGAGGATTGGCGTACTGACTGGTGGCGGAGACTGTCCAGGTCTGAACGCTGTGATTCGTGCGGTGACTCGCAAAGCAATTAATGATTTCGGCGATTCCGTTGTTGGATTCCTTGATGCGTGGGATGGCGTGCTTGAGAAACGCTCCACCGAGCTAACGGTTGCTCGACTCGCGGGCATCTTGCCTCGTGGCGGCACGATTCTTGGCACACGTCGCGGCAGTCCGTATGACTTGCCCGATGGTCCCGCACAGGTCAAACAAAATCTCGCCGACATGGGTGTTGATGCGCTGATTGTGATCGGTGGCAATGGTTCATTGTGGGTTGCATCGAAACTCAACGAAGACGTGGGGATTCCGATTGTTGGTATTCCCAAAACGATTGACAACGATATTGCTGAGACCGATGTGTGTTTCGGTTTTCATACGGCAGTGCAGATTGCAACAGATGCAATTGACCGTTTACACACCACCGCAGAAAGCCACGATCGTGTGATGGTGGTCGAAGTCATGGGTCGTGACACTGGCTGGATCGCAACGTACGCAGGCATTGCTGGTGGCGCTACCGCGGTTCTCATTCCTGAGCGCCCATTCGACATTGACGACATTGCCAATGCTGTGAAGCGAAAGCATTCACGTGGTCGTTATGCGTCCATTGTCGTGGTGGCCGAAGGTGCAATGCCTAAAGAAGGCACAATGCCCGAGCCTCGCTACGACATGGACCCTTTTGGTCGACCACGGCTTGGTGGCATCAGTGTTGAAGTGGCGCGCGCAATCGAAGAGCGCACTGGCTTTGAAACTCGTGTGGTGCAGATTGGTCATGTGCAACGCGGTGGAACTCCCAACGCATTCGATCGCGTGTTGTCAACGCGCTTAGGTATTGCTGCTGTTGAAGCACTGCACGCTGGTGAAAGCAGCACCATGGTGGGCGTGCGTAATGAACAGATTGTTCACGTGCCGTTGTCCGAAGTGGTGGGCAAGACTCGTCGCGTTGACTTGTCGTTGTATGACGACGTTGCCACTGTCTTCTTTGGCTAACTGCTCACTCGCAGTTGCCGGGGAAGTGTCTTAGCGACGCTTGCCTTGCTGCTTGGCCTTCTTCGCAGCCTCGGCAGCTTTGCGCGCCTTGCGTGCTTCACGCTTTGCAGCCTGTTCTGCTTCGTCCTTTTCAAGAACGCCCATGTTGGCAACAGCCGACTGCACTGCAAAGCGCTCATCAGCAGCAACAAGTTGGCGGAAACCCTTGAGCGAACGTGAGTACTGAATCACCATGAGTTGGACGGCATCAATACCAAACTTCTCAATTGCCTTCGGAAGAAGTTCATTCAACTCTTCCAACGTGGGGTCTTCTGAAGAATCACCCAACTCTTCGATGGACCACTGAGTACATGGTTCAGCAAGGATGACACCGCAATCATGTGCAACGCGACGCTTCGCGATGCCATCGCGAATCAGTGCACCCAGTGATGCTTGATCTTCGAATGCGCCTTCGGAAAGTCCGACGAGACGAGCAAAACCATCCTTGAGGTCACCTTCCAAAGCGGAAGCAAGTGTGGCGATGGTGGAGTCCTCGAAATTCTCGAATGCTGCTGTGTAGCGGCGGTCGAGGAGGAAGCGGTCCTTGTCGTCGTTCATGAGGGGCCTTTCAGAAGTACGTTGCAAGGCTAATTGGTGCTGCGGTCAACGAGACAACGCTTGTAGCTCGAGAACACGAACTTTCATGGGTAATCCGGTGGTGATACTGGGAAGTGAACCGCGAACACCAAGGCTGGAGCGCCAGGTGACCTTCCATCTGATGGACATTTTCGCGTTGTATGTCCGTGCTGATTGCGTATGAGATGCAGATCTGTATGTGTACATGCACGGTGTTGATGCCTTGTCGCCGACAGCTGACGTCCATGCTCGTCCTGGCCCAGTGCACGAAGTTGCAGCCGAACCATCGCCGGGTGAGTAGATCAGTGAGTGAGGTGTTGCAGTGGTGGTGACCGAGACAGGGCCACCGGGAGTCTGAATCCATGCCGTCACGTTGATCGGTTTCCATAACGACTGTGGAATCCAAAACCATGTGCCAACACCGACCACCATGCGTTGTGCTGGTGGTGATGTTCGCATCAACAGTGATGGAACAAGTCGTGAGACTTTGTTGGCAGCAGTTGTGGCGACGCGGGTTGGTGCATCGGTACGAATCCATTGGTATCCCACAATCTTGTTTCCGCACGCTTTGAAGAACAAGGTTTCTTGCGATGTTGTTGCGTCGCTGTTTTGCACCGTGAGTGGGTCGATTCCGTTCACGGTTTCCCACACGCAGCCATCACTTGGGGGTGGCGCATCAAAACGCACAGAAGCCTCGATGTTGTCGCCATTTGTGGACCCTGAACCTGAGCCCTGTGCTTGGGCAGTGGGCAAGGGGTGAAGAGGAATCACCATAAAGAAGGCCGCAATGACAATGAGGAATGGAAAGGTGCGGAAAACGGTTGGTCTCATGGTGAATCTCCTGTGTTGGCAGTCATGTATGCGGGCGGGGATTGTGCCGAACATCGGAACAGATGTGCAGTCAGGTGTCCCGAGTGTGAGAGATGTGTACGCCGATAGCATGTCTAGACCCCGAAAACGGGTGGTTTTTAGCGAAAGCGATTGGCGTCCATGACCCAACAGCATCCCGAGATGGCAGAAGAGCAGGCCTACATCGTTTTCGCGTACGAATGTCTCGAAGCCAGCAAAACCGGTGCGATGAAGATTCGCGAGCTCACGTCTTCCGGCCCTGGTGGCACATTTCAGGCTCGACTTGAACGCAACGTATTTGATGAAAATCTGGTGCACCGTCTTGAGCAATTAGAGCTCGGTGATGCAGCGTTGGTCTTTGGTCGCATTGATCGCACGGCCGAAGATGGCGATGAGATTGAAGCGTTCCACATCGGTCGTCTCGCTGTTGCAGATGCAAACCGTGAGCCTGTCGTTGTCGACTGGCGTGCCCCTGTTGCCGAGCCGTTCTATCGCGCGACAGGTCGCGAGCCCATGGGTTTGTTGCGTCGTCGTCACTTTGTCGTTGAGTCCGCGCGTTTGTTGGCGTTAGAAGACGAACTCTTTGGTGAAGGTCATCTTGGTATTGGTCACGATGAAGGCTTAGGCGGCGAAGATCCTCGTCAAGGTTTGCGCGGATACAGCACATTGCTCACTGCGTTGGGCAAGAGCCGTACTGGTCAACTGGGCGACATCGTTGCGACCATTCAGTCTGAACAAGATGAGATCATCCGTTCACCGCAAGGTGGAGTGTTGGTGGTGCAGGGTGGTCCCGGCACAGGCAAAACAGTGGTGGCATTGCACCGTGCTGCATACCTTCTCTACACACATCGCTTCCCGTTGGAAGATCAGGGCGTATTGGTCATTGGACCGAACCGCATTTTCCTTCGCTACATCGAGCGTGTGTTGCCTTCATTGGGTGAAGCCGGTGTTGAACAAGTGATCTTGGCGGACCTCATTCCCGATGCAACATTCGGTGGCCGCGAATCATCCGATGTCGCACGTGTGAAGGGTCAGAAGAAGATTGCTCGCGTCATCGACAAAGCGATCACTGATCGTGAGCGTCCATTACGTGAAGACGTGGTGTTGCCGTTTGGTACCGGGTACGCGCGCCTGCGTGTTGAAGAGTCGGTCAACATTGTGCGAGCCGCTCGCCGTCGCTTCCATCGCCACAATGCAGGGCGTCGTTTTGTCGAGAACGAAGTGTGGTCGGCTATGGCTGCCACCGTTCGTAGCGGCGCTGAGGCTGAAGATGTTCGGGATTCATTGCGTGAATCGCCAGAGATGCGTGCTGTGTTCGAGCGCATGTGGCCGTTGTTGACACCCACGCAATTACTGCATGATTTGTTTGGTTCAAAAGCTCTTCTCAAGCTTGCGGCTCAGGGAATTCTTCCTGAATCTGAATATCTCTTGTTGCATCGCGAACGTTCAGAATCAGTCGCCGATGTTCGTTGGACAACTGCTGATGCTGCATTGCTCGATGAGGCCCGTCACTTGTTAGGGCCCAAGCCTCGCCGCAATGGCAAGATCGACGATGCCGATGAGATTCGTACCTATGGCCACATCGTTGTGGACGAAGTACAAGATCTCACGCCCATGCAATTGCGTATGGTCACGCGTCGCTCACTCAGTGGTTCAATGACTGTGGTGGGCGACATCGCTCAGGCAACGGGGCCATTGGCTGCCAATGACTGGAACGATGTGTTGGAACATCTGCCAACAAAGAAAGAACCCCGTGTTGTGGGTCTCTCTGTTGGCTATCGCATCCCTGCGCAGATTATGGAACTTGCCGACAAAGTGATGTTGGCGGCAACACCCGGATTGCGTGCACCACGCAGTGTGCGTGAAGGTGATGAAGGCCCCGCAATCATTCCTGTTGCAGCCGGGGCATCGCTTGTTGACGCTGTTGTCGCATGCGCTGCTGATGTCACTGCTCGTGGTGGCGGTCGTGCAGCAATCATTTGTGCAGAAGATTCCATCGAGGAAATCTCCAATGCTTTGAACGCAGTCGGTATCAAGCACGGATTGGCTCGTGCCGCAGGATTAGATCAGGACTTGTCCATCGTTCCAGCAACCATGGCAAAAGGCTTGGAACTTGACGATGTGATTGTGGTGGAGCCTGCAGCAGTCGTTGCTGAAGACCCGCAAGGTTTGCGTTTGCTGTACGTGACGCTCACGCGTTCAACACGCAGTTTGTCGATTGTGCACCAGCAGCCATTGCCAAACGCAATGCTCTAGTTACGGCGTGACGGCTGGTTGGAGATTCATCTCAACTTGTCGAAGTTCGCGGAAGAACAACGCCCCACAGACCATCGCAGCAGTTGCAACAAGTGATGACAAGCCATTCAGCACGCTCAAGCCTGCGGTGACGCCGTCCCAAGTTTCGGTCTCGCCGAACGCTGAATTGAACGCCAAACTCAGATGAACTCCCGCAATCCACATCCACCACCACAGATTGAGCAGTAGAAAATTCTTCTTCTTGGTTGCCATGGAGAGCTTGACAAAATCAAAAAAGATGATGAAGCAAAGAACTGCATTTGCCAGCGGAATAAACCATGATCCGATTGACATTCCTAATGGGAGGGTCATCTTGTGTCCGGACGCAATTACTTTCTGAGAAAACTGATGCGAGTAGATAACCAGTAGTACGAAAACAGGGATCGCAATCAGAAAATTGATACCAGTGAAAACCGAAGAGATGTCATCCAAGATGATTGCGGAGTCAGCTGTGTCATATGAAAAATCTTCAATGAGTGAAAATGCGACAAGCGAACGAAGAAACGCAAACAATGTTTCGCCAAGCCCCGCCACAGCGGACACCAAAAGCAACACCCAAATTGCACTGTTGAGTTTGGAGAGTCCACCCGTTGGGGTGAACGTTGGTGTGGTGATTGGGGAAGGCGGTGGCGGCATAGGCATTGAGAAATCGCTCATCTGCTCAGTTTTACACCTTCGTGCAATGCCTACGGCACTGAGATGCCGTCATTAGGTAAAAGCTGGTTGCATCAATCGATTTTGTGAAGAAACTTGTTGCCCAACACGATTACTGAAGGGAAATCGTGTTTGCTAGGAACAGCTCTCAAATGCGTTGCTGAAGATGGGAAAATCCTCAGCACCAGCGCCATTTTTGATTTCTGTTTCGATCGCCGTGAATCGTTCGAATGAAACCTGATCGGCGATGTAATCAAAGACACATTGACATGTTGTGGTGTCTCCGCCGTTAGCCACACAACTGTTGACAAAAGTTGTTTCAACCTCAGTGGGATATTCAGAACTGTAGAAACCTGCATCGGCTTCGGGGACAATGGTTTCTGAGACTGTGCTGGCAGAACCACCGCATCCAGCAAAAAGAACTATTGCTCCGACAAGAGCAGACCGAACCAGAAACTTCTTCATTGCAGAAGTATGGCAGGTGCCAGCTACTGCAGAAGTGTGGGAGCTGATTCCATAATCAGCGCAAGGTAACGCACGGCTTTATCGGCATCAGCCGGACGCGTGCGCTTCACAGAAACGTTCACGAAGTTCACAATCTTGCTGACATCTTCCACAAGGTCAACGCCGGATTCTTGAAGCTGTGGCTCCAGTACCTTCCAGATCGCATTTGTTTCAGCCACCACACGATTCTTCGTCGCACCGTCTTTGTCAACAATTGCTTGGCCAAGACCCTGAATAACAGTCCCGAGTTGTTCTAAGAGTTCCAGGGATGTTCCCGATGGTGTGGCGATCGTTGTCGAGGTTGTAATACCGGGAAGTGTGGTGGTCGTGGTGAGAATTTGCGTTGAGCATGAACTCACGGACACAGCAAGAAGACCAATTGTCAGAAGGCGGGCTGAGTTCTTCATCGTGGGGCTCCGATGTGTTGAGTGAGTTAGACAGTGACGAGGATTCGCTCGGTGGCGAACTTTTCGACAGTGATGTCTGTGCCATGAACGGTAACGGTCATGTCGCCTGCTGCGGTTGTGGCGCCGATAACACCACTCATGCCTGGCATGAGGTTTGTCTTTTCGAGGAACTCAAGCATTCCGGGGGAAAACTCAAGTTCTTCAGGAATGCGCGACACGATGAAGTGCTGACCTTCGGTGAGGCTCTTCAGTTTTGTGGCAACAGGGGCTACGTATCCAGACCCAGGAATCGGATTGCCGTGAGGGCAGGTGGTGGGGTTACCCAACTTGATGCGCATGGCATCTTCAACGGCGTCGGACATGACGTGTTCCCAACGACCTGCTTCGCGGTGTGCCAATGCCCACGACAGACCCAAGATGTCGGTCATGAAACGTTCTGCAAGTCGGTGACGGCGAACCACACGTTGTGCAAGTTCTTCTCCGTCATCAGTGAGTGTGATGTGTCCGTCGGTGACGGAGATGAGGCCCTCTTCAATAAGGCGCTTGATCATTTCCGAGACTGAAGGCCGCGACACACGAAGGCGGTCAGCGATGCGAGCTTGAATGACTTCGAGATTGTCCTCGCGCAATTCGAAGATGCATTCGCAATACTCCTCAAACGCTGGATGGTGCTCTCCGGGATTCGGCATGGCGTAATTCTAATGCTGACCGATGGAACGCAGTCCGCCCCATGCCATGACTGCAAGGCTTCGGCCCAAAGACTCTGGCTGGAAGGGCTTCCCCGACTTAATGACCTGACGGCTCACGGCTTCGGCCATACCCACGATGCCAATGGCGAAGGCGTAGAGGTCTTCCTGGGCAACATCGACAGCAATAAATGGTGTGATGGCACGAGCGGCGCCTTCTTCAAACTCGCTCACGATGTCTTCGAATTCATCGTCAACTCGAGCAGAGCTTTCGAACAGTAAAGCAAAGGCGTCACGGTTCTTGTCGACCCACGTGAAGTAGGCGATCATGCCTTGCTCTACTTGCACACGTGGCTCACCAGAAGAAGAGATGGATGTAGTCACGCTGGAGAGAAGATCTTCGCCAACGTCTTTGAGTAGTTCGAGGTAGAGCGCACGCTTTGAATCAAAGTATTGGTACACGACTGGTTTTGTGATGCTGAGAGCATCAGCGATGTCGTTCATTGATGTTGAGTGATATCCGGCAACAGAGAAAGCCCTCAGTGCTACGTCAAGAATCTGACGACGGCGGTCTGTTGTCATTGCCTAGAGACCGTTCTCAATGTCTTCGCGCTCAGCAGCTTTCACTGCATGGCCAATCACGATGGATGGTGCAAGAAGAATGGATCCGATAACGAGGCACACAATCACGAACGTGACGAGAGGGCCTTTGAAGCCGAAGGCATACGCCATCACAAAACTGCTGATGGCGAGTGCGTAGAAGAGATAGCCGATGCGGTTAGCCAACAAGTTGAGATGAGCGACTCGCTGGCGTCGCGCTCTCACGGGGTCATGCTGGGGGCTATTCATCTCATAAAGGGTAGGCGAATGCCCCAAGATTCAACCAGCGGCTACAGGTTCGTGGGGAGCAATCGGGTGAGATAGCCAAAGAACACGAACAAAGTCGGTAAAAACACGACAGCAGCAACGGGGTAGACAATGACCGCGCGCCATTTTCTTCCGGCCCACCAGCGGGCGATGCCAGCAATTGCGATGAGAAGTAATGCGAAGAGAATCACCATCGGCCATGCAGATGGGTCATGGAACCATCCTTCAGAAAGAACAGCTTCTGGCTCGTTTGTTTCAGCGGCGAACACAGTGGGCTTCTGCGGAACAATCTCTTTCACAAGCTCGGCTGAAATAATCATGCGATTTTCTGATGTCCACTTTGGATGGCATGTGACAAGAGTGAGAATGGCGCGAGCGGGATCGACGGTGCGAATCACATCGACGTCAGTTGCTTGCACAATGGTGGGTGCACTTGTCACGAGATAGACAAACTCGCCGCGTGATGTCTGCATCACAATGCGATCACCTGTCACAAGTTCATTGACGCGGCTAAACGGTGCACCGAAAGTTGTGCGATGACCTGCAATCGACACGTTGCCTAATTGGCCGGGCAATGGTGAGCCAGCGAAGAGACCAGGACCTTTTTCAAGCTCTTTGTATCCCACGCCAGCGACAACGAACTTGTCGACGTTGATTTTGTCGATGATGATCTGGGCAACAACATCGCCTTTTGTAGGGGCAGGGGGAAGTGTCGTGGTGGTGGGCGCATCTGTTGATGACGCAGCGACCGTGGTGCTGGTGACGAATTGCGTTTTGAGTTTGTTCTGTGCTTGGCGTTCTTCGAGACCCGTACCCCACAACTGATACGCCACAAAGAGAAGGAGAAGAACGCCGGCGGAAATGAGGGTCTTGCCCACGAGGTCAAGGCCGGAATTGATGCGCTGCTGGCGCTTCAGTGCCTTGATATCTGTGGAATCCATACAGAACTGACCCTACTGGCGCGTTGTTGTCTCGCTCTGGTGCTCACTAGCGTGGCGGGCGCATGGAAACCGTCATTGAACTCAAAGGAGTAGTGGCGGTGTTGGGTTCTTTCCCTGCGCTGGCGGGCGTGAGCCTCAGCGTGCAGCGCGGCGAAATTCTTTTGTTGCAAGGGCCAAACGGCGCGGGCAAAACCTCACTGTTGCGTGTGTGCGCAGGCTTGATGCCAATCGAGCGCGGCACGGGCACCGTCTTGGGTATTGATCTCGCGACGAACAGGCAGGACATTCGTACCCGTGTCGGTTTGCTGGGTCACACGAATGGCTTGTATCTCGATCTCACAGTGGAGCAGAACATTCAGTTCTGGGCTTCGACTGTTGGCGCATCGCAAGAAGAAGTCGCGAATGCCATGAGCACGATGCGTGTTGATGGTCGTTTGGCGAAAGTGAAAGCAGGGCAGTTGTCGGCCGGGCAACGTCGTCGCACTGCGTTGGCAAGTCTCATTGTTCGACGTGCAGAGATTTGGTTGCTCGATGAACCACACGCGGGTCTTGATGCTTCGGGTCGCGATGAACTTGATGCGTTGTTGCGCAATGCCGTTGCAGCAGGTGCGACCGTGGTGTTGGCAAGTCATGAAAGTGAACGTGCTGCTGGTTTGGCAACACGAACAGTGACGATTGATGGCGGTGGTGCACGATGAGTACGTTCGAACAACGTCGCCGAGTTGCATTTGCTGTCGCGCGCAAAGATCTCACCATTGAATGGAACAGCCGCATTCTTGTGAATCAAGTGGCGCCGTTCGCCGCCATCGTGATGGTGTTGTTTGCATTCGCTCTCGACAACGACGGCATCTTGCAACGCGTGGCACCAGGTCTTGTGTGGCTAGCAACGTTGTTCTCGATGTTGGTCGTCATTCAGCGTACGTTCGCAGTGGAGTCAGCTGATGGTGCACTTGATGCATTGCGCGTCGCAGGTGTTGATCCGTCGGCCATCTTCATCGGCAAGTCATTGGCACTCATGGTGCAGTTGTTCGCGCTCGAGTTGTTGCTCGTGGGGACAGCGGTGGTGCTCTACGGAGTCGAAATGAGCCTTCTGGGGTTTGCCGAGGCGATTGTCACACTGCTCACTGCCACGGTCGGTCTTGCCTGCGTCGGCACCTTGTACGGCGGACTCGCCGGTGGTGCTCGTGGACGCGAGACCCTGTTGCCTCTTTTGTTGTTACCCGTGGTTGCCCCCGTACTTATTGGGGCAACGCGCGCCACCGAGGCTGCTTTTGGTAGCGCCGGTGCTCAGGTCTCAGAGGGCTGGCCCTGGATTCTGCTGCTGGCTGTCTTTGCTGTGATCTTCGCCGTGGTGGGTTCTGTGGCATTTGGCCCCCTCGTTGACGAGTAGCCGATTTCCCTTGGGGGGTTTGGCAGGTAAGACTTGGGGCGTGAATTCTGCTGTTGCCTCCCCACGCGGAACCGGAACTCGAAACACCCGCATTCTCGGGATCCTCACAATTGCCTCGATGGCGT
>WLGW01000034.1 GCA_009703055.1 Actinomycetota bacterium | reverse complement strand
GACTGCGGCACCGACAACGACTGCGGCACCGACAACGACTGCGGCACCGACAACGACTGCGGCACCGACAACGACTGCGGCACCGACAACGACTGCGGCACCGACAACGACTGCGGTACCGACAGCAACAAGTATTGCGCCGCCAACAACGGTCACGCCGGCGACAGTTCCTTCCGTCACGACGACGACAGCTCCGAGTAGAAACTTGATTGCATCAGTCATCAAGGTTTCGGTCGGTGATTATGTATGGCTGGATACTGACAGAGACGGCGTACAGGACGCAACTGAAAAAGGCATTAAAAATGTCGTTCTGTCCATTAGAAAAGCCGATGGATCTCTCGTGTATGACGTTGACGGGCAACTTGTCAGGGCAACTAAGACCGACAGCAAGGGTCGTTACAGTTTCGACAACCTGCCACCAGGTCAGTATCGAGTATCGGTTGTGGATCCTGCGGGTTACACCCCAACACTTTTGAACTCAGTGTCCGATTCTGCGGTGGATTCCTCCCGTGGTACTGCTCTGTCCAGCAACCTCACAACAGATGGACAGCGTGATCCGACCCTCGACTTCGGGTTCTATAAGCCATCAAGTAGCGAAAGTGTTGAAGTTGGCAATTACGTCTGGAAAGACCGAAATGGAAACGGTTTGCAAGGGCCAGGAGATACGGGAATCAGGGGTGCCGTGCTGTCGATTACTGACTATGACGGTTTACCCGTGACCAATGTCTTTGGTCGTCTTGTGAAGAACCAGAGAACTAAGAGTGACGGAAAGTATCTCTTCAAGAACCTTCCACCAGGGCGTTACATCGTTCGTATCAAATACCCAGAGAATTTCTTCCCAACGACGCCGGGTAAAAAAGATCGTGGGAAGAACTCTTCGACATTCAAGGCAACATCGCTTGTCTTGAATGGTGGTGAGAGTGACTACACATTGGACTTTGGCATGGTGTACCGCTCCGGTGGAACAGCATTGCCGTCAACTCGATAAACCCTTGCTTGCGAGTGGCCTTATAGCCGGTGACAAATGATTTTCTTTAGGAGAAATAAATAATGAAATTTGTAGTTCGCATTGTTGCCGCTCTTTTTGTGACGACCTCGTGTCTCACCCTTGCGCAGAACTCTCCGGTGCAGGCTCAGTCTGCAACGACAACAACGGTTGCAATGTCCCCCAATCCTGCAGTAGTGGGGCAGTCAGTGACGCTGACAGCCACACCGAGCGCGCCTGGTGCAGTTTCGTTCACTATTGGCGGCCAAGTAGTGGGCACTGGTACTGCTGTTGGGTCAGGCACCACGGTGACAGGTGTTCAGAACTGGGGATACACCGGCAACAGCGTGGCGCTACGAATTGCCACCAACCCTTCTGTCAACAACGTCTTTGTGAGTACATGGAACCCGGATGACTGTGGCGGTGGACGTTGTGTGACGAAGCAACTCAGCCCAGGCGGGGGCGTGACTTTTGCCGGAAGCGAATCTTGGAATGGTCAGTGGATTCTCATCACCGGACTTGCTGTGGACTCGAATGGTGCGCTCTATGAAGGCATTTTCAACGGATCATCACAGAACACGATTCGTAAACGCACTTCTATCGGCGCATCAAGTTCCCAATTTGTTCCCGCCTCTGCAGGAATAAGCGGCCTCACTGGAATGACCATCGACTCCAGCAACAATTTGTATGTCACCAGCTCGCTCAACGGAACAATCTTTCGAGTCACGCCTGCTGGCGTTGTAAGTACGTACGCCACCAACCTTGGTTCACCAATCGGTGGTCCTGTGTTTAACTCAACAACAGGTGAGCTTTTCTATGTCGATGCAAACAAAGACATAATGAAGATTCCATCAGGCGGCGGCGCACCTACATTGGTCACTGCGGCTTCCTGCAATATGGATACGAATCCTGCAAGCTCAACATTTGGGAATACAGCACAGCTCGCGATCGACTCAGCTGGATTCCTCTATGGCGCTCAGTGTGGAGGTGTTACCCCCACGAGCACCCCTAACGCATCGCCGATAACGCAGATTGATCCGAGCACTGGAGCAATGCGCGAATACATGAGTTGGTCGGTTTGTATGAGTGGAAGCCTCTCGAATTGGGCAGCAGGCTGTGGTGGAAATACTGCACTTGGTTTCCGTGGAACTGCTATGTATACCGCTGGAGCAAGCATGGGCGGTTCGAATGTCTTCGGCATGAATCCATCCGGATATGTAGCGACATTGACGCACACGCCGACCGCCTCAGGAACACTTGCTGTAGGTGCGAGTCTTACTCCCACAGATAGTGGGTCTTTTGCAGCCTCTTCGGGCACGGGAAGCTTGTCAGTACGCCCGGCTGCTCCCTCAGCCCCCGATCTTGCAACAAGTTCTGACTTGGGTAATTCAAGTACTGACAACATCACAAACGACAACACACCGTTAATTGAATTGGCTGGTTCAGGTACAAGTGGAAACACCATCACTGTGACTGCTTCACGTTCTGGTGCCACCAATGTGACCTGTAGCTACGTGCTGCCGGCAAGTGGTTGCAGCCTCGGCACGCTTTCCGACGGCACGTGGTCAATTACTGCTACCGAGTCTCACCCCACTTCGGGTGCGTCGACAGCATCAGCTGCGCTGTTGGTCTCGATTGATGCAAGTGCGCCGGCCGCACCAGGTGTGCCTGATCTTGCGACAAGTTCAGATACGGGAACAAGCAACACCGATAACAATACGAATGACAACACCCCCACATTGAGTGCAACGGGCGGCAGTTCCGGAGACACCATCACGCTCAGTGCTACTAATGGCACCGGTACGGTGACTTGTTCGTATGTGGTTGGCAGTGCGACTAGTTGCACATTGCCAACATTGAGTGATGGAACATGGACAATCACATCTTCGGTGACTGATCCAGCTGGCAACACCACCAATAATCCAACGTCACTTTCTGTTGGCATTGATACGAGCGCCGTGGGAGGACTTGCCGTTGACCTTGCAGCGTCGTCAGACACTGGTTCATCCTCCACAGACAACAACACATCGGATGCGACGCCAACATTCTCGCTGACTGGCCAAGCAACCGGTGATGTCGTCGTCATTACGGCAAGTCGCCCCGGTGCCACCGATGTCACGTGCACGTACACGGTTGGAGTTGCGTCGTCATGCACTCTCGGAACCTTGACCGATGGGGCATGGTCTGTCGTTGCAAATGTCACCGATGCCTCGGGTAACACCGGCAATACATCAGCGTTGTCAATGACGATTGCGACGTCAGCGTCCGCACCTGGTGCACCAGATTTGTTGAATGCGTCGGATACTGGAACGTCTGCAACAGACAATCTCACGTCGGACACCACGCCGTCTTTGTCTGGTGGTGCTTTGCCTGCTGGTACTTCGGTGACTGTGTCTGCGAGGAAGTCTGACGGCACGACTGTGTCGTGTACGTATGTGGCATCAGCATCTGTGAGTAGCTGTGACTTGCCTTCGTTGAGTGATGGTGAATGGTCGGTGAGCACTGTGATCACGGACCCTGCCGGGAATGTGTCGCCAGCCAGTTCAGCACTGTCGCTCACTATTGATGCTTCTGCTCCGACTGCTGGAACTCCAGATCTTGTTGCTTCATCAGACACAGGAGCCTCTGCGACGGACAATCTCACGTCGGACACCACGCCGTCTTTGTCTGGTGGTGCTTTGCCTGCTGGTACTTCGGTGACTGTGTCTGCGAGGAAGGCTGATGGAACGACTGTGTCGTGTACATATGTTGCATCGGCATCTGTGAGTAGTTGTGACTTGCCTGTGTTGAGCGATGGTGTGTGGTCGGTGAGCACTGTGATCACGGACCCTGCCGGGAATGTGTCAGCAGCTAGTTCAGCGCTGTCACTCACCATCAATAAATCACTTCTAGATGCTGCTCTCAACACGCAATCTGATGTGTCATCGGGAGAACTCCCACAAGACATCGCACGCCTTGACCAAACGCCTCTCAATTTTGGGTCTGGCTGGATTACGGCAACTGCAAATCTCAAAAAGAATGAAGTAGGGCGTGCGTCGCATGTTGTTTTCATGGTGCGTAATGCTGATGGAACAACTGCAAGAACTGTTCGGATGAGAGTGCCATCTGCGGCCCGCCGCCTCTCTGCACGACTTCCGCGTCTTAATGAAGGTCAACGCATCGTGACCTTCGTGGAGAACAACTTCGGATTGTCGCCCAGTGCGCCGAAGCGTCGAAATGTCGTTCAAGGAGCAACAGGGCGTGGCCGAGATGCTGCAGGTAATCCAATTCTGTTTGGTGAGTCCTTGTTGGTTGATCGCATCATTTTTGATGCAACGTCACCATTGTTAGACGCACGTGACAGGGCACAACTCGATCGCCTTGCGCGCGAACTTCGTGGTCGGGCAGGTTTGCTCTTGATTTCAGGATTTGCACGCCAGAACCTCATTGATGGTTCGAAGTTCCTGAAGAATTTGTCAATTGAGCGGGCCCGTAATGTGGCCAACTATTTGTCTTCGCAAGGTGTGCGTGCGTGGATTCGTTTTGACGGTTACGGGGCAATCACCACTGAACCTGGAACGGCGAATGATCGTCGAGTGGAGATTCGCTGGTCAAGCGCTGGTCGAGAAGCTTTCATTCAGAAGTAAATCTCTCTCATCAGTTACTGCTGAATAAGTAAGAGGCCAAGCACAATGACGACGGAGTGATTAGTTGATGCGTTCCATCTTCATTGTGAAAGCAGTGTGGTACTGCCAAATGAGATATTCACCGTCTCTATGACGGCGAACTTCAACACCATCCAAATCTTTTGGTCGTAACACCAAGACTCCGTCTTCATAGGACGCCGCAACAATCAATGGGGTAGTGAGATCTATCTCAAACACGTCGTGGCAACCGTTCTCGTATGTGCCATCCACGATGAGAAAATCATGGATGACATGACCGGCCGTGATGATGGTTCGCAGCCCCGCTTGCTCAATGCGTTCCACGTGATTCCACAGTGGCAAAGACTGTGGTGCAGGTTCGCCATTCATCAGAACTTCGATGGGGCGCCATGTGCCGCGTAAATCTGGTGCGTCGGAGCCGAGTGGTTCATCGCAGTCGATGAGAAACGGTCCTGGCATCTCGCCGTGCCAACCACCCACAGGGGTATTCACACGAGGAATGTCTGCCGAGAGCGCCATGGCCACACACTAGAACGCAACATGTCGTGTCGAGGAAGTCAGAGGAGCTTCCAGGTACTGCTGGGCAGTGATGTCAGGGTTCTTCTTCGAGTAGCCCTCGCAGGTCATTTTCAAAGTTGCCACTTGTGTCCACGGCCATGACGCTGGCATCGCGAACTGAACTGTCATGGGCAAAGTTCTTGAAGATGTGAGTTTTCTCTTCGATGAGTTGAACCAATCGCTCTTCAATGGTGTCACGAGCCAAGAGTCGATGCACCATGACCGATCTGCTCTGTCCCATGCGATGCACGCGTGCAATTGCTTGCCATTCAATGCTTGGCTTGAATTGAGCTTCCATCAATATGACGACTTGTGCTGCTTGCAAGTTGATTCCTAAACCACCGGCCTCAATTTGAGAGACCAGAACCCTTGCAGTGGGGCTACTACTGAATTCATCAATGATTCGCTGACGTTCAGCGCCTGATGTGTCGCCAGTAATTCGTGGTGCGCCACCAGCAATTGCGCACACATCGTCAATCGTCTGTCGGAAGTATGAGAACACGACAGTTTTTCGTCCCGCATCAGTATGTTCATCAAGGATCTCCTTGAGCCGTTGATACTTGGCTGAGGTGCGTGTGCCGTCGCCAACATTGATGGCTACTCGTAGCGACATCAAATCGGTCTTTGCCATGTTGTATGCGGCACGGTCAACTTCATGGAGATCCACCCATTCCTCAACCTCAACACGTTCGGGCAATTCGGTGAGAACATCTTTTTGTGTTCGTCGGAGATAAACGGGAGCAAGCGCACGGACAACATCGTCTGGGTCAACACGGCCAGAGGGGTGTTCAATGATTGTGTTGAGCTCAAGCATCAACTGCGGTTGAACAATCTGCACCAGATATTGAAGTTCTGATAGCCGGTTTTCTAATGCAGTGCCTGTCATCAAAGTGACAAATTGAGACTGATTGGCAATGTGCGCAACGGCCTTACTGCGAGCCGCTTCCGGGTTCTTTGCCATGTGGGCTTCGTCAACTGCAAAGTAATCAAGCTTGTCAATGTCGTCCATGAGTTTGGGCAATGTGCCGTACGTAGTAACTGCGACTCCACCTGCGGCGCGCCATTGCTGCAATCGATCATCGCGATCAGGTCCGTGGAGAAGGAAGGGGAGCATCTCAGTGTGCTTTGCGACCTCCCTCGCCCAATTGACAAGAACACTGTTTGGCGCGACGACAAGAAAGTGTCGTGCGCCCAATGCGTGCAGATGACACATTGCCGCAAGAACCTGCACAGTTTTCCCAAGACCCATGTCGTCACCGAGCAATGATCGTTCTTGTAAGACGAGGTAGCGGGCACCAAATGTTTGATACCGACGCAAGGATGCTGTGAGTGGACCAGTGAGAAGGCGGGTGTTCTCAACGTCCATCGCGATTCCAGCAGGCAAGCCGCCGTGAGTACCGCGAACTGAAGTAGAACCCACATGATTAAGTTGGTGTCGAAGACGTTCAAGTGTCGCGATGAATGCAGCATTGTTGTGTCGATATCTCAGTAACGACTCATCTGGTCGTGACGTGTGAGAGGCGGCTTTCTCCAAAAGGCTTTTTGATAGTCGGGAGTTGAGAATGACTGTGGTTGCCTTGAGGCCATTTTCTGCAATCAGTAGTTCTTGGAAGAACAGATGGCGTGCTGACTGCACAAAGATTGATCGAACAAGGTTCTTGAATGATCGAGCGTGTCTGCGGGATTCTTGCCCCTTCTTCCAGACATACATCGCCTCTTCGAGAGGGACTTCAACGACACGTCGCACATGGTCGTACTCGTCAAGTGCAGAAATGAGATCTACATCTTCCCGCTGGGGCTCTTCTGAATGGGGGAGTGCTCTGTCGCCTCTGATTGCTTCCAGTCGGCGCATCGCTCTGGACGCCTTCTCGCGTGATTGGAGAACTATGTCAGTGGCCTCATCAAGATGGGCCTGGGCATCGTCGCTGGAAGAGAGGAGTAGTTGTCGTCGTCGTAGGAGCGACAAAAAGCGGGGCACTCTTGCACCATAGATATGGGGTGTGCCAGGGCTGACCCCTCAGACCTCGGGTCGTTTTGTTACCGGCTGTATGGGATCTGGCTTCCCCGCCACTAGTAACCTCTATAAAGAAAGCACAGGATGCGGGGCTAGCACCTTCATCTGGCGTTTTCCCTGCCTTCGTAGCTCAGTGGATAGAGCAACGGTTTCCTAAACCGCAGGTCGCATGTTCGATCCATGCCGAGGGCGCCAATCTGGCGCAGTGCGTTATCGGTTCATGAATGCGTCGACGGCTACGCCCATGGCTGCAGCGACGCGCATGTCGAGTGAATCATCGTCAACGCGAATCTCGTAGGTGTCCTTGATCTTCATGTTGGCGCGATTGATATGGCCAATCTGCTGACCAGCAGAATTCAGAATGCTGAACTGCACTCGCAACAACCATGGAATATCGACAACGAGACCCACGACACGACGAATGATCGCTTGCACTTGACTTGTCTCGGTCACCGTCCACTTTCCGGTCGGTGTTTCGACGTGATACGTCGACCGTCCGAGAGAGGCAGCAAAATCCTTGGTCATGGTGCCCAATGGCGCACCCATGCCATCGGTGATGTCGTATGTAGTGGCAAGTTCAAGGGCACTACGCGCCTTGATGGCAAACCACAGTCCACTGCCATCGGGAAGGGTGCACTTCACCTGTTCTTTGAGCTTCATGCGAGCCTGCTCGATGGTGCCGAGTGGAGTGTTCTGACCATCAATGCGAGACAGTTGCCAGACGTTCTTCATCATTGTGAGTTTCTGAGTGAGGTCAAGTGTGTAACTCATAGGTGCATTCTATGGAAATGGCCTTGCCCATGTGTTGAGACAAGAGGTCACTCCACAGAATTGACTATTTCTGGGGCGATGAATATCTCTCAAGTGCAGCAACTAATTTAAGTCAATGATTGTTTCGTCTCGGGTGAGGAGATTGTTTCTATCGAACCCGTTCCGACTACTGCCTGTGTCTTTCGCAGCGATGATTGGAATCGGAACAATCCTCTTGTTGATTCCCCAGGCCACAGCATCAGGTCGCAAGACTTCTTTTCTTGATGCACTGTTCACTGCAACAAGCGCCGTATGCGTGACGGGGCTATCTGTTGTTGATACAGCAACCCATTGGACTGGTTTCGGTAAGGGCATCATTTTGTTTCTCATCCAAATTGGTGGACTGGGAATCGTGACCGTGGTCAGCATCGGAATTCTTCTTGTCGCTGATCGCATTGGATTGTCACATACCCGCATCCTTGCTGCAGATCTGCGCACTGACAGTTACAGCAGTGTGGGCAAACTTGTTCGCAATCTTGTGTTGACAACATTGGCGTTCGAAGCGGTATTTGCGGTAATTCTTTCGGCACGCTTTTTCTTTGCACACGACTACGAGTTTCCAACAGCTGTTGTGCACGGGGTCTTTCACAGCATCTCGGCCTGGAACAATGCTGGCTTCGCGTTGTATACCGACAGTCTCATGGGTTTTGCCACCGACTGGTTTTTGAGTATTGCCGTATGTCTTGCTGTCATCATTGGCGGAATCGGCTTTCCTGTACTGCGGACTTTGGCGATACACCGGCTGAACTGGCGTCGGTGGCCGTTGCATTCCAAGTTGATGCTGAGCACAACTGCCGCATTACTTGTCGCTGGCACGTTGTTCTTTCTTGTCTTCGAGTGGTCGAATTCGCGCACGCTGGGAGCGCTTCCGGAGTCAGCTCGATTGCACAGCGCGTTCTTCCATTCAGTGCAAACACGAACTGCTGGCTTCAACTCAGTTGACATGGCGGGGCTGAATGAGGAGTCACTTCTCGTGTCCACATTTTTGATGTTCATCGGTGGCGGTAGTGCATCAACGGCCGGTGGAATCAAAGTGACGATATTTGCATTGTTGGCCTTTGTGATCTGGGCAGAGATTCGTGGTAATCGTGATGTCAACATGTTTGGTCGTCGTATTTCCGAAGAGGTGCAGCGTCAAGCGTTGACTGTTGCACTTGTGGGAGTCGGCGTACTGGCTACTGCCACGCTTGCGCTGATGGCAGCGGGAGATTCAACTCTCACGGCCGCAGCATTCGAAGCGGTCTCTGCCTTGTCGACAGTGGGTCTCTCCACTGGAGTGACTGCAGAGGAAGGATCCCTCACTCGCATCATTCTCGTGATTCTCATGTTCATTGGACGACTCGGCCCTGTCGTTCTCGCAGCTGCGATTGTTCTGCGATCGCGCTCCAACATGTTCCGATTGCCTAGTGAACGCCCACTGATTGGCTGACGGAAGAGCGACAACGATGCTGATTATTCTCACAACAAAAGAACGGATGAACTGAACTCATGGTTATCTCAAACCCTGCGAATCCACGACCCAGTGGAACGAAAACTCAAGATGCGAATCGTGGTGGTGTGCTGATTATCGGTCTTGGCCGATTCGGAGAATCACTAGCTCGCGGTCTGGTGGAGCAGAACATTGAAGTGCTTGCGGTCGACTTTGATGAAGAGATTGTGCAACGTGTGTCTGGCGATATTCCGAATGTTGTGCAATGTGACAGCACGTCGTCACGTGCGCTCCGTCAGGTTGGAGCCGAGCAGTTTTCGCGCGCAGTTGTCGCTATTGCATCGAACATAGAGGCATCTGTGCTTTCAGCATTAGTGCTGATTGACGAATTGAAGATTCCTGTGGTGTGGGCAAAGGCAATTTCACTTGATCACGCAAAGATTTTGGAACGAGTAGGCGTCACACGTGTGATTCAACCTGAGCACGATATGGGGCATCGCACTGCGCGCAGCATCGCGCGCCGCGTCACTGACTACTTCCATGTCGATAATGACTTCGCACTCGTTGAGATGGAGGCTCCTCAGCGATACGTGGGCCGCCCGCTTGGTGAACTAGGAATTCGCAAGAAGTACAGCGTGACGATTGTGTGTATCAAGCCGCCAGGGGGCGAGTTTCAACACGCCGAGCAGACAACGATTCTGCATCCGGGTGAGCTGATTCTCCTCGCGGGCAAGCCTGCGGATCTTGACGCGTTTGTCATCGACGCCGAATAAGGGAATACACAACCTGACGGTAATCACTTTCCTGTCGAGTCTGAACGTGTAGGTGACAGCACATAGAGTTCGTGCATGAAAGCTCACGACATTCCTGTAGCTCACACGCCGCCCGGCGGATACGGAGAAAACTTTCCACCGTTAATTCTTGGCGGATGTAATGAACCGTTGGTGGAAGGTGCTCCTGATTTACGTGGTATTTGGCGTGCTGTGAGTGCGACCCGCGGTGGAGAACCTGTTCCTGAAGGTGATCGTTTGTTGTCGTACACGGAACGAATCGAACAATGCGGAAATCGCATCGTTGACTGTGGTGGCGGAACCATCGCGGATGCTCGGGCTGACGGCACGGAAGAAAATGGCGTCCACGATGTCTCCGTGTTCGATTACGTCACTCCGATTCACGTTGTTGCGTCTTACGAAGAAGGCGTGTTCGTACTTAGGCCAGTAGGGATTCCTGGGATAGAAGTGCGACGCTGGCTTGACGAAGACGGACACATGGTGTGGACCCGGCCTGACATGGGCGGAATTCGCGTCGTTCTTGAACGTGTGAGCGCTCCACAGTAAATAGTGATGCCCCGACGTGATGGTCGGTTTGACAGCCGTTCGTTGTGGTCATACCTTGTGGCACAGCCGACGGTGGGGGGTTACCGATGGAACAGGCCATATTTGCGTTGATGAAGAGGGTGGAGCCCAGCATCACGCATATCGAGATTGAAGAATTGCAGCCCATTCCGGGTGGATTCTCTCGCGAAACATTCAAATGTGATGTTCGAGTCACACGAAACGGCGCAGACGAAGTCTTGCCGTTGATCATTCGTAAGAATCCGCCTGATGTAGAAGCAATTCTCAACACCAGCCGATCTGTGGAGCATGATCTCATCGAAGCATTGCGTCTGCGCACCACCATCCCGATTAGTCGCAGCTACGGATACGAGATGGATCCCGCCCCATTTGGCGAGGCCGCAATGATTCTTGAGCGCGCATCGGGCAGTGGTCAAACATCCGCATTGTTTAATGGCGGCGACGACGAAGATCAGACTGAAGATGTCATCAAGCATCTCTGTGAAGTACTTGTTGAGTTGCACTCAACGGATATCTCACTCATTGATCCTGATGGCGCATTGGTCGACCCACGTGGTGTTGGCATCACCGCCGGTTCGTGGGACGAGTACATGGACAGCACGTTTGAGTACTACTTGCGTGAATACAAAACCATTGCGTGGGACCCAACGCTGATGGTTCTTCTTGACTCATTTCTGACATTGCGTCGTTCGAAGCCACGGCCAATGAAGTTGTCCGTGGTTCACGGGGACTTCAACCCAGCAAACTTCCTTTATGCAGATGGCAAAGTGACCGCACTCATCGACTGGGAGAACAGCCGTATCGGTGACCCACGAGAAGACCTTGGCTGGATGGTGCTGATGGACATTCTCAGCAATACATCAGTCATGAGTTATCCGAAGAAGGAAGGTGGATTCCTCGCGTATTACAACAAACTCACAGGTCAAGACATCACGCCGGAAGAACTCGGTTACTTCACGTTGTTCGGTACCGCGAATATTGCGGTACCCATTCATCAATCGGTAGCACGGCGCATGAAGAAAGAACACCTGTTGCTACTTCCGCTTTATCTCACTCAATCAAGTATGCCTGCAATGCCTGCAATGGCCCAGTTGATGCAATACCCAGGAGCAAACGCATGAACACAGTCCCTTCCGTTGATGATCTTCTTGAAGGTTTCATCATTGCAATTAACAATGAGATCATGCCGTTTCTCAATAATCCGAAAGCAGTTGCGACTGCAGCGATGATGCAATCGTTATTGCAAGAGGTGCGCCAAGTGTTGCCTATCTTTGACAAGGCAATTGCTGAAGAACACAATCAGATGACGATGACTTTGCGTGAGGTCGCTGCAAAACTTGAGGGAATCAGCGGCGCTGAAGCTGATCGTATTCGTGATCGTGCTGTGACTCTTGGTGCACTCTCTGATGTTGCGATTCCAGCTGATCAGTCTCCTGTTCGTGAAGCCCACCAGAAACTGGGATACGCATTGCAAGACACCATCTCTGATCTTGACGTATTGCAACGGGCGGGTGAGACGAAAGCCGATGAGGCATTGCTTCGACTTCGTGAGTTCTTGATGCCCACCATCGTTAACCATGTTGCTGCCACCAGCGTTGGCGGCGGCATGGTGGGCCGCGGCTAATTCAACCGATGTCCGGGAATGAGGCGGTGTTTCGTCGCGCAAGTGATTGCGAGACTGAATCGTGGCGTGATGAAGTAACGGGCCATGTTGACTGGTGGACTCTGTTTAGTGCTGACCGCACGCCAACATGTGGCTTGACGGTTGGAATTGCAGAAGTTCCGGTTGGAGCACCACGTCCGCCTCGAGGCCACACACACGAACAACATGAGGTTTACTTCTTCTTGTCGGGAAGCGGGGAAGTGGTGCTGAATGGCGAATCCACTGCGGTGACAGCAGGTGACGCCGTGTTTATTCCTGGGAATATGGAACATATGTCCGTCAACACTGGTAATGAACCGTTGCGGTTGTTGTATTTCTTCCCAGCGGATTCGTTCGCGGATATTGAATACAAATTTCCGGGTCAAGGGTAAGTTGCTGATCAACCTGTGAGAGCGGTGATGCGAAACACATGCACTCTGGGTGCAGAATAGAAAAAGGCCCTCGGTGTGGAACTTCCACACCGAGGGCCTTTCTGTTTAGCCAGTTTGTTGTTTAGATGTCGAACCGGTCGAGGTTCATCACCTTTGTCCATGCAGCAACGAAGTCACGAACGAACTTCTGCTTTGCATCGTCCTGTGCGTACACCTCGGCGATGGAACGAAGCTGTGAATTTGATCCGAAGATCAAGTCGTTGCGTGTTCCCTTCCAGGTAACTGCGCCGGTCTTGCGGTTGCGACCTTCGAAGATCTCTTCGGACTTATCGGTTGGTGTCCAATCGATGTTGATGTCCAAGATGTTCACGAAGAAGTCGTTGGTCAACACGCCAGGCTTTGATGTCAAGACACCGTGGTCTGACTGCTTGAAGTTTGCATTGAGTGCACGCAAGCCACCGACAAGGACTGTCATCTCTGGGGCGGTCAATGTGAGCAATGCAGCCTTCTCCAACAGAAGCTGTTCT
>WLGW01000033.1 GCA_009703055.1 Actinomycetota bacterium | reverse complement strand
ACGGATCATTCGAAGCGGGGAGCGTCTCAGGTACCTGACTCATAGAGATAAGGCTACGGGGTGACTTGACAGGTTTTGGGCGACTGGCATTAGTCATCTGCCTTCCGTACGTTCCTCGCCCACACATAAGTGGATAGGTGTGAAACGAAAGGGAGTTACTCATGCCAGATATCCCAGTAGGTCCTAGTCCGTCATCGGGCAATGACCGCCTTCAGGCTCTTCGTCAGAGTTCGCAGTCACTCGCGGGTATGTCAACGCCGCGAAAGATTCGTATCGATCTTCTCCTTGGGGTGATGGGGATTCTTCTAGTCATTGCGTTCCTGTTTGTTTCCCTTGGTTCATCGTCACCAGAGATAACCACGCAAACGTCGGTAGTCGCACAGCAAGAAGAGAATGGGGGACAGATCAATCTCGGTGATGCTTTGATTGCAATCTCCCTTGAAGAAGGTTCATTCCCGCCTGAGGTTTCTGTGGGTGATCAGGTCCGAATCATCGTCACGTCCAACACTGACGGAACCGAAGTTGCCCGTGGACTAGATGCGGAGACAATTGTTCAGTCCATTCAGGAGACCTCCACAGTTGGTGGGCGATTCGTTGTCACAGTGAGTGGCGTTGAATCGGTTGCGGAAGAAGTTGCATCCTCGGACACAGTCCATCTCGCAGTGATCAGGAAGTTTCAGCAGTGAACACGACATCAGTTTCGGTTACTGAGGTCGCACGTGAGATAGCGAGTGCGCTGGCGGATGACAGAGTTCGACGACATAACCAAGACCTACCGGCACCTTCGCTCGATGACGAGCGACAACTCGCACGATTAACAGCTACGAATCATCTTGCGCAGAAACGAAACATTGATTCTTGGGGCTTTGGTGCAATTCCAGACGTGGACGACCGATCTCTGGTGGAAGAGGCGATTGCACAAGTACTTGGCTTAGGGCGTCTGGAGCCGCTTCTTGAAGATGACGACATTTCAGATATTCACATCCGAGGTAATCGACCAGTGTGGATAAAGAAACGAAATGGAGAGCGTGTTCAGCTTGCCCCAATTGTGAACTCTGATTCTGAGCTTGTTGATCTCATTCGCAGGATTGCATCTCGGATGGGTCATCGCGAACAGAGATTTGATCCATCTCATCCAGAACTAAACCTGCAGTTACCCGATGGCTCTCGCTTGTTCGCCGCAATGGAGGTGACATCTCATCCGACACTCATCATTCGTCGTCACCGTTTTGAAATTTCGCATTTGGGTCAGCTTGTTGAGCGCAATCTGATGAGCCGAGAAGTTGCTCAGTTTCTAGCTGCAGCGGTACGTAGCAAACGCAACATAGTCATTGCAGGCGGCACAGGATCAGGCAAAACGACGCTTTTGCGCGCCTTGATGAATGAAGTGCCACGGAACGAACGAATCGTGACCATTGAAGATGCTTTTGAATTGGGAATCGAGCACTTTGAGGATGCGCACCCAGACCATGATGCACTGCAGTCTCGAACAGCGAATATGGAAGGAAATGGCGAGATCACGATGGTTGATCTCACTCGGATGGCGCTTCGCATGGATCCTGACAGAGTTGTTGTGGGAGAAGTCCGCGGTGCAGAGGCATTCCCCATGCTGCTGGCAATGAGCCAAGGAAACAACGGCTCGATGTGCACGCTGCACGCTGATAGCGCTCGCACCGTATTTCCCAAACTTCTTGCGTATGTCGCAATGTCGGGTTCCGGTCTCCCAAGCGACACGGTGAATCTGTTGATTGGTAGCGCAATACATTTTGTGATTCACATAGGCATAGAAGAGAACACGCGCCGAGTTATGTCAATTCATGAAGTAGTTGACAGTGATGGCATCTCAATCGTCTCTAATGAGATTTTCTCCTACCAGAAGTCCGGGAATCAGTTTCTGTCCTTGAGAGGGGGAACATCAGATCTTCTCTCCGCTCACGGATTTAGTTCTGCACGGGAATTGAGTTGGGTCTGACATGAAATTAAGGAGTGATTCAAAGCCTGCTGAAGATCAGAGAGTGTTGGTGGAAGCGATTGCATCATGGACGGAAAGCTTGCGAGACACCATTTCCGCTGCCGCAGGTCTCGAGCAGGCAATCATCGCAACTGAAAATCATTGCCCGCGGGCAATTAGGGAGCCAGTTCAAAGACTCGTTGCTTCGTTGCGCTACGGAACATTGGAGGATGCGCTCCGCCGTTTTGCGGACGACATTGCACACCCTTCATGTGATTTCGTAGTTGCTGCCCTGATTACGGCCTCCACTCATCAATCAAGAGATCTGGCACAGCTATTGACCCACCTTGCAGAATGTTCACGTTCTGAATGCGAGTTGTATCTACGAATTTGGGTTTCACGAGCGAGAACAAGAACATCGGTACGAATTATCTCTGGAACCATATTTTGTTTTGGGTTAGGTCTTGTTCTGTTCAACTTGAGCTACTTACGTCCTTTCTTTTCTCGTGAAGGTTTTTTCGTTCTTCTTGTTATTGCAATGTCATTCGCTTCCTCTCTCTATTGGATGTCACAGATTGCACGGGTTGAAGTTCCTGGTCGACTTCTTGCTCATCGAGTAGGGACTAAATCATGAGAGACAAAATTTTTGTTCTTTCTCCGCAACATGTACACGTCCTTGGGATTAGCCCAGACCTTTTGAGTAGACGTTGTGTTCTTCGTGCTGTGGTGTCCTGCGGAAGTGTGTTCTCACTAATTCTTCTCATGCGTATTCAAGGAATCAGCCTTTCGCTCTCACTCATTGCTGTTCTCATTGTCGGTGCACCTCTTACTGCATGGACAATGACTATTTCTCAACTACGAAAGATGGCGACGAAACTTCAACGAGACATGGATCTGTCGGTTGCAGTTTTTCTTGACCTCATCAACGTGCTTCTTGCGGGTGGAGCAGGTGTAGAGACAGCGATGATTGCGGCAGCCGGAGCTGGTGATGGATGGGGTTTTGAGCAACTTCGTACCGCAATGGCGCGTGCACAGAGTTCTCGGCGTTCGTACTGGGAAGCTCTTCGAGAGACGGGTGAGGTTTTCGGAATTGAATCCCTTGAGGAAGTTGCCAACAGTGTGCAACTTGCGGGAGAGCATGGCGCCCGTATTCGTCAGTCTCTCGCAGCAAAAGCTGCGAGTTTGCGAGTCAGAAATCTCGCACGAATTGAGCATGAAGCAGAGCAGCGTACGGAACGAATGGGTATCCCAATCGTGTTGCTGTTTATCGGATTCATCCTTCTTGTTGGTTACCCGGCCTTTGCCGGAACCGTGTCAGCTCTCTAAATGAAAGGCAAATATGTCAACAATCAAGCAAATGTTTGAGTACTACGGGGTGCGATTCACGGCATCTCGGGAACGAGATAAAGAACGAGGGGAAGTGAGTGCCACCACAATCGTGATGGCAGCCGCGCTTGTGGCGCTTGCAATCTCAGTCGGTGCTGTGATCAGTTCACGAGTTCGTGAAAAGGCCAACTCATTGAATCTCGGATGAAGGCTGCCACCTTTCCGGGTAGTGATCGGGGCGAGACCAGCATTCAAGTGGTGCTTCTCGTCCCGATCATCCTCTCGATTTTCTTTGCGTGCATCCATGCTGCCGCCTTGGCGCATGGTGGACAGGTCGCTGCTCTTGCAGCAATGAGAGGTGCGCAGATTTCGGCTTCAAGTGATGGCACCACATGGTCCCAGGCTCTGATGAGATCAGAAGTTCACAGAACGGTAAGTGAGATGGGGAACACACTTGAATCAGAGCCTCAGTTCTCTGTTTATCAAGACAATGTTCATGTGGCCGTACGGGTATCAATTCCAGGAGTAGTTCCATTTCTTCCAACAACCGTCAGTCGATCGGCAACAGTTCCATTGGAGCGATTCATAGAAGAACAGGATCGACGGTGAGAGGTGAACGGGGTTCCATTGCAGTAGAAGCGGTGATTCTTGCGCCAGTGTTTGTTCTCTTCATGGTCTTTATTGCTTATGCGGGCCGGATTGCTTCCGTTCAACAGGACTTACACAGTGCTGCTGCTGCTGCAGCACGGATAGCTTCTCAATCTCGTGCGGCGTCAATGTCGACGAGAGGTAGTCAATTTGCGCAACAGTCCATGAGGCTGAATCAAGGTCATTGCAATGAGTTCAGTACGCGAGTCTCAAGACGGATGACCTCTGGGATAACTGAAGTAGAGGTGATTGCACAATGTCGTGTGAACGTCATGGGATTGTCACTGCTGGGGATTCGTTCGCCTCTCCTCACGGGACGGTCCCGCGAGATTGTTGATGTGTACCGACATCCATGAATAATCAACGAGGATCAATCTCAGCCCTCATGGTGTGCATTGTGCTTTCAGCACTGACATTGGTGGGACTTGTATTCGATGCTGGTACATCCGTGAATGAATACACACGGCTTTCAGACATTGCGGAAAATGCAGCGCGTGCCGGTGCCCAGGAAGTGACAGGACTGCGGGCAGGCGATTTTCGCATCGATAGTCGGGATGCTGTGATGACGAGTCAGGCCTATTTGCGTTCGTACGGAGTAGATGGTCGTGTCGAGGTAGATCACGATTCCGTTTCGGTTGAAGTAATCGGTTCTAATCGATTTCAAATACTTGGAGTTATTGGGTTGAGTAGCCAACGTTTACACGTTGTCCGAACTGCTTTCGTTGTAGCTGGCTAATGCAGATGAGACGACTGATTGTTTACGGAGTCTTTCTCATTGCGCCGATCTTCAGTGCGCTGCAACTTATTCAGGCGAGGAATGTCTTTCAATTAGGTCACCTGATTGATAATGACATCACCGAAGTGGAATTGATATTGATTTGTCATTTTCTTGTGTGTGCTATTTCGCTATGGGTGATGGTCGAGTTACTACTCATTTTGTGGGCTGCGAGAGATACGACTGCTGTTGTTAAGAAGCATCAACATCGACGACTACCTGTATTTCTTTTGGGTGGTCTTGCATTGTTGGGACACAGTCAGTCAATTTCGGATAATCGTGTTGAGATTTCTGAGGAGGCGGGACTTCCAGTTGAGCTCGCTCTGACTCCTGCAATGGCAGCAATGCTCCTTCGAGACATTCTCCAAAGAAGGCGGGATCAAGTACGTCGACATGCTGCGCCCGATGTCTTGCGTGAAGACGAAGCCGTTCTCCTGTCGAAGGTGCAACGGCTCGCTGCAGATGCTTCTTTCGTAAATGTTGTCGAGGAACTTGATCATTCCTTGCCAATTGTCAAGGAATTGACAGATGCTGTGGAACGAATAGAAGACAGACAATTTTGTGAAAGTAGAAATCCATTATTCATTGTGCGGCTCTATGGCTATCCGGAAGTGAGGACCGGTTACGGGCAACGAGCATCTTTCAGAAAGAAACGAGCCTTGGAGTTGCTCGTGTGGCTTGCATTGAACCGAGATCGACCCCGACGGTCAGCAGCGAGAACAGCACTCTGGCAGATTGATGTGAGTGATGCGACCTTCTCAACGGTGGTCTCTGACATGAGGCGAGGACTCTCCGATCTAGATTCTTCGATGAATCGAGGAGACATTCTTCCAACAACGTACTCAGATGAACTACTACTGAGTGACCACATCACTACCGATTATGAATTGTTGCGTCACTCACTTGCACGATTCAGAGAAGATTGTTCACAACATCATGAACTTGCTCAACAGTTGGCAGAGATCCGTGATGTCCCATTTTCTGGAACTTCCTATGAGTGGGCAGATCTTGACGGGACAACCACCCGGTTGATCATCACAGCAATGCAGGCATCACAAGAGCTGGCTGAGTATGCAAAGTCAGTTAGTGATGTTGACCTAATGATGGTTGCAGTTGCCGCTGGCCTCAGAGTGATGCCAGGAAGCGAGGACCTACTCGAAATTCAGCAATCTTTCATTGCACAGCTAAAGAATTAGGAGACTGCCCTTAAGTGATTTCGCCACGAGGTGGCAGTAGCGTTTCCTACATGTTCGGTCGCAAGAACCCAGTAATGATTACCTCAGATCAGGCATTGCCTGGTCGCACAGATCAGACCATGCCAGTGCCCGCAGAGCACTTTGAGTTGAAGACACCATTGGTGGGACCTTGGCCCGAGAATGTTGCGACATTGGTTGTTGGCATGGGTTGCTTCTGGGGTGCCGAGCGCAAGTTTTGGCAAATGCCCGGCGTGTACTCCACCGCAGTGGGTTACGCAGGCGGTTTCACGCCGAACCCTTCATATGAAGAGGTGTGTTCTGGTCTCACTGGCCACAACGAAGTGGTGTTGGTGGCTTACGACACGTTCAAGCTTTCTCTTGCCGATGTCTTGCGCGTGTTCTGGGAGAACCACGACCCCACACAAGGCATGCGTCAAGGCGGAGACATTGGTACGCAGTATCGCAGTGCCATTTATTTCGCAGATGATGAACAACGTGCCTATGCAGAGTCAACGCAAGAGGGCTATCAGTCTTTGTTGACGAAGGCAGGCTTCGGCGAGATCACAACAGAGGTTGCACCACTTGGTGACTTCTTCTATGCAGAGCCATATCACCAGCAGTACTTAGGGAAGAACCCCAACGGCTACTGCGGTATCGGCGGCACAGGCGTCGCCTGCTCTGTGGGAATTCTTTAATTCGTTAGGAATTTCTTAGTTCTTCCAAGATTTCGGAATCACGAAGAACAATTTCTCGAGCTCGCTCCTGAAATTGAATCTGATCTCTAAGCACTTCGAGACATTCACTCATTTGCTTTTGACTTTCAATTAACTGACACATAATTCAAGAGTATGTTGCGTTGCTCAATGGCGCCAATGAATTCAGGTGCATTCAATTCCTAGGATTTGGACAACCAACAAATATTGTGCGAGTTTGCAGATAGGAATCGTCTAGCAAAACAACTGAATGTTAAAATAGAATAAGGAAACGAAGTCAGAACACCCCCTCCCCTTAGCAAAATGGGGTCGAATGTAAAATGTGTCTGTTCATTTGAATCAGTATTTGGCTAATTCCTGATTTAACACCGAAAATCGGCTCTTTTGGCGACCTTTGAATTACACGGAGGAAATCTATGAAAACTGAAGTTACTGATTTATCTACAGAGCAAGCTATTTGGGAGATGTCTGACTTAGAGATGTCGTATTACATAGAAGATCTGGCATTGGGTCTCTACAAAGTAAGTGAGCCCGTTGATGAGCAGCCATATGGAGATGAATTTTTAAGGACCTTGTCGGATGATTGTGGAGCAAATGGGAAGTTGATCTTTGACATTCAAGATTCGCTTCTGAACTATTTGAATTCTGGCGAATCAAAAATGAAATTAGGAATTGGACCAAATTGTGAACAGTTGAGGTGGGTTGCCATGCGAGGTGGTGCTCAATTTGGATGGGGGAAATTTGTTTATCCCGGCACGGAAGAGCTCGGACATGAGTTACAACAACAGAAACTGATGCTGAGATGCTGCAAGACCCACTCCATTTCCTTCAACAGGAACCTAGGAGGCCCAAATTGGGTTGCTCAGGAATTGCAGTATTCATGCGCAAGGGCGACGAACGTCATTGAAAGGGAAGTTCGCAATGCTGCCCCATCGGATTTCGTGAAGAATCTCTATGGCGGGCAATGCCAGAAATGCGAAGTTGTGCTTCATGGACCAACAGGGCCAATCTCAGAAGCTGCTCACATAATCGAGGTGCACAGCGGCGGAGTCGACGAGGTGTCAAACCTTCTTTGTTTGTGCCCGAATTGCCACAGGTTGCTTGATGCAAGAGCCTGGACACCCAAATTTAAAGGCTCAAATCTCATTGCAGTTAGTTATGACAATCCAGTAAAGACCAAAGTCATGATTCTTCATGAGTCACATAATGTGGCACGCGAAGCAATCGAATGGCGTCTGAAGCAGCCTCTTGCTGCTTAGTCGACGAATTCGACTTCGTTCGCAGCAGCCATCTGTTCATCGGTGGGCTTACGGAACAACACGATCATGATGATGCCTGCGAACAAGTACACCGCAGCCATGAAGCGCCATGCGTTGTAGAACGATGACAACATTCCTTCGGTGAGTTCAGTACCAGTCTTCTGCGACATTGCGAAGTTCACCATCGCCGGAGCTGCCAATGATGCAGCGAGTGCAGCACCCAATGCCGAACCAATTTGACGCGCAGTGGTGTTCAACGCTGAACCCATTGCGAATCGTGATGGTGGCAAGAACGCGTTAGCGGAACTTGACAACGTTGAGATGCTGCAACCAACACCTGCACCCGTGATGATCATCCACGGCAGATAATCGCCGAGATAGTTCGGCGTGGGCGTCATGGTGATGGTCAACATGAATGTTCCGAAACTGAGAAGTACTGAACCAAGAAGTAGCACTCGTGCATGGCCCCACTTCACAGCGAGGCGTCCCATAGGCGCAGCGAGAACCGCTGCCATGATGGGGCCTGGTGCGGTAGCAAGACCTGAGCGTGTGGGGCTGTATTCCCAAATGGCTTGAATCCATTGGGTGTTGAGAAGCCACATGCCGAGGAAACCAACAGAGAAGAACAAACCGGAAATGTTCGATGCAACAACGAATGGCAACTTGAACAAAGACAAATCAAGGAGCGGATTCGACACTGTGCGGCATCGCTGAACAAAGAGCGCTAACAACACGAGACCAAGTGCGAGAGCGATCATGGTGCGATCATCGCCCCAGCCCCATTCGCTGCTTTGCGTGATTGCGAGAGTCACAAGCGCAACACCAGGGAAACCCAAGGCAGTGCCAATCATGTCGACGCTCTTCGAAGCGTTTGGATCTTTGCTTTCATGAAGAATGCGATTGCCAACGATGAGAGTAAAGACGCAGAACGGAACATTGATGAAGAAGAGTGCACGCCAGTTCAACCAGTCAACGAGTAGACCACCGAAGGTAGGACCTGCTGCTGCTGCCAAGCCTCCCACTGCGCCCCAGATGCCGATGGCAACGGTGCGCTTCTCTGCAGGGAATTCAGGAAGAACAAGTGCAATAGAAGCAGGAGTGAGTTGCGCGCCACCAATCGCCTGAATGATGCGAGCAGCAACAAGGAAAGGAGTAGAGGGCGCAAGACCGCAGAGGACTGAACCGATGCTGAACAAGATGAGGCCGCGCATGAAAGAGCGCTTGCGACCATTGACGTCAGCAAAGCGGCCCGCAGTAAGAAGACCAGCTGCATACGCGATGTTGTATCCGGAGAACACCCATGTCATCAGGGTGGGATGACCAAGGTCTTGCTCAATGGTGCGCTGCGCAACAACGACAATGCTGGTGTCGAGCGAGACAAGGAATGTGGCGATTGCTGTGAGGCTGAGAACCTTGTAGGCACGCGACATCTGCGTAAACGGAATCTTCATGTTTGCCCCCTGACGAACAGATGAACAATACTCGCCGCCCTGATGAACGGGCGGGTTAGGGGGCGTGCGGCCTAAGCACCCCAGCCATTGGCGCGGATGTCATCGCCGTCGGCATTGCGTTCTTTGCCTCGCCAGTTGAGGACCCCGGGTGTCTCGCTTAGTTTGGCGATGAGTCCCTGCATAGGCGTTCCATCAAGTTCCACGATTGCTTCGCGATGCGCATAGTGCGGGTCATTCGCAATGTCTTCCATCGACATGATCGGGCCAGCTGCAGCATCAGCATCGGACATTTCTTGCAGTGCTTGTTCTTGAGTGCGTTGCGCACACCAGTTGCTCATTGCTTCATCGAGCGCAACACGATTTTCGACACGCGAGTTGAATGTTGCGAATCTCTCATCACCTTCGAAACCCAACAACTTCACAACACGGCCCGCAACTGAGTCACTGCTTGCAGAGATGCCGATGTACTTGTCGTCGCTGCATCGATACACACCGCGAGGAACGGTGTACGGAATGCCAGAACCCATGCGCTCTTGCATCTCACCACGTGTCTTCCACACACTGATGAGTGGCCCCATGATGTGGAAGATGCTCTCTAACAACGAGACGTCAACAACTTGACCCTTCTCGCTGCGTAACGCGACCATCGTTGCGAATGCACCGACAAGGCCAGTGATTTCATCTGTCATTGCAAATGCAGGAAGCATTGGTTCGCCACCCGGCTGACCACTGATACCGGCGACGCCACCCATGGATTCAGCAATCGATGCAAAACCTGGGCGTGATGCGTATGGCCCTGTTTGACCGAAGCCAGTGATGCGAGTGATGACAAGTTTCGGATTTCGCGCAAGCAAAATGTCGGGTGCGAAACCGAGACGCTCAAGAATTCCTGGACGAAGATTCTCGACGAGAACATCTGCTTCGTCGATAAGACGCAGAAACACTGCAGCATCATCGGTGTTCTTCAAATCAAGATCAATGGTGCGCTTGTTGCGATTGACGAATCGCCACCACAAACCTTCACCATCTTCGGGATCGCGCCATGCCATGTTGCGCAAGCTGTCACCTGTATCGGGTCGCTCAATCTTGATGACATCGGCACCAAAGTCGGCGAGGTATCGCGCACAGTTGGGTCCAGCAAGAACGGTGGAGAGGTCAATGACCTTCAGGCCGTGAAGTGCTGGAGTTGTTGTCATCTAGTTATGCGCCGGGGCGAATACGGCGCGCGATGGAGTTCTCTGACCACCAGCGGCCGCTGAAGCGCCATGACTCACTCGTCTTCGCGGAGTTCTGCTGTGCGAGAACAGGCTGTGGCCACATCATGGTGACGGCGGCTGCGATTGCTGCAGCTTCTTCATCTGATGGGTTCGGAGTAATGGAACCAACATTGACGTTCATCGCTTCACCACCACTGATTGTGCAACCTTGTCGTGCCATGTTTGCTTATTGGGGTCCCACAGCATCCACAGATAACCAAGAAGCAACGCCAATTGCGAGACATAACTCATGAGTCCGCGATACACGGCACGTCGGGTACCGATGAACGAACCATCGTTCTGGTCCAACACAAGAACTCCGAGGCGAACGCGCAATGGCGAACCGCCGCGCGAGCCAATCCAATACGCAAGAACGAAGAACGATGCGATTGTTCCGATGACTGACCAAATGTCAGTTGTGCCCATGCCAAAACCAGGCAAGCCAGCGAAACCATCAGCGTCAGAAACACTTGAGGAATCGGAAACGAGCGCTCCGATCAACTGAATTGGTAATGCAACGAGAAGCGAGCTCAGTCCGTCACAGATGTGTGCAAGCAAGCGGATCCCGAAACCTGCCCGAGGCTCCTGTTGGAAAGGTGTTTCGTATTCGGTACTGAATGTGGGAGGTACTGGCGGCTGCCAGTTGTCTGATTCGCTCATGATGTTTCTCTACAGCGGCATGTTGCCATGCTTGCGGCGTGGCAACTCTTCGCGCTTTGTCTGCAACATGCGCAAGCCGGCAATGACCTTCTTGCGTGTGTCGGCTGGGTCGATGACGTCGTCCACATAGCCGCGCTCTGCAGCTGCGTATGGGTTGGCGTACTTCTCTGTGTATTCAGAAACAAGTTCTGCACGACGAGCAACAGGATCTGCTGCTTGCTGCAATTCACGCTTGTACACAATCTCGACTGCGCCTTGTGGCCCCATCACAGCAAGTTCTGCTGTTGGCCATGCGTAGGCGAGGTCTGCACCAATTGACTTCGAGTTCATCACCACGTACGCACCGCCATAGGCCTTGCGCGTGATGATCTGAATGCGAGGGACTGTTGCTTCACAGAATGCGTACAGCAACTTTGCACCGTGACGAATGATTCCCTCGTGCTCTTGGTTTACGCCAGGAAGGAATCCGGGAACGTCAACGAATGTGATGAGCGGAATATTGAATGCATCGCACGTGCGCACAAAACGTGCAGCCTTTTCACTGGATTCAATGTCGAGAACACCAGCGAAGGCCATGGGCTGGTTACCAACAACGCCAACGGTCATTCCGTCAAGACGTGCAAAACCGCACGTAATGCTGGTTGCCCAGTGCTGGAAGTATTCGAAGTACTCGCCGTCGTCACACACTTCGCGAATGACTTTCTTCATGTCATATGGCTGGTTCGGTGAGACAGGAAGAATGTCGCGCAACATGTCGCATGAACGCTCTGGATCATCAGATGGTTCTTCGCGTGGTGCTTCTTCCAAGTTGTTCTGAGGAAGGAACGACATCAAGAAACGAACATCGTCGAGGCATGCCTGCTCGTCTGCGGACACGAACGTTGCAACACCACTCTTTGAAGCGTGGCTCATTGCGCCACCAAGTTCTTCGAGTGTCACGTCTTCGCCTGTCACTGTCTTCACAACATCGGGTCCGGTGATGAACATGTGGCTTGATTCGCGCACCATGAAGATGAAGTCGGTCATTGCTGGTGAATACACAGCGCCACCAGCACATGGTCCGAGGATGACGGAAATCTGCGGGATGACACCCGATGCCTGCACGTTGCGATGGAAAATGCCGCCGTACGACGCAAGCGACACAACGCCTTCTTGAATACGTGCGCCTGCACCGTCGTTCAGACCAACAACAGGAGCACCCACCTTGAGTGCGAGGTCCATGAGTTTGTGGATCTTCTCGGCGAACACTTCACCAAGCGCTCCACCGAACACGGTGAAGTCTTGAGAGAAGAGGAAAACCTTGCGCCCTTCGATGGTGCCCCAGCCGGTGATGACACCGTCGGTGTATGGGCGCTCTTCGAGGCCAGCTGCTTGTGCACGGTGGCGAGCAAGCATGTCGAGTTCATGGAATGAGCCTGGATCGCAGAGGTATTCGATGCGCTCACGAGCGAGGAGTTTGCCCTTGCCCTTGTGGCGTTCGACAGACCGAGCGCTACCCGCATTGCGGGCCTGCTCTTGACGGTCGCGGAGGTCGTTGATCTTGTCCTGCATTGAGGCGCCAGCGGTATCAGTCACGTCGGAAACGCTAGTGCCGAAAGGGGCATATCGCCTCAATCCATCCTGCTCTGGCCCAGATTTTGGACCTGGGAGAGGGGTTTTACCCCGCTGGGGGGACAGTGGTGGCGACCGCGGGAGCCACGGTGGGGGCAATAGTGGGTGCGATGGTCGGCGCGAGCGTCGGAGGCACCGTGGTTGCGGGGACCGTTGTGGCTGGAACTGTGGTGGTGGCGGAAAGGCCTTGCTTCGGGGTGGTGATGACCGTGACCCCGTCGGCGATGACGAACTGCGATGTCAGTGTCGTGAGTTCACCAATGGTGGTGACACCGTTGACTTCCATCTTCCAGTTGCCAGGCGCACGCAACAGGAGACCTGCATCTTCGGCAACCAGGGCAGCGCCAGGCCGTGTGATCGGCACATTGATAGTGAAGCCCGAGTAGTTCGGATTCTCAGGTGTGAACTTCACAGTGAACTTTTGGATGCGAGAAGGACCAAAGAGTTCGATGAGAACTCTGTTGGCGCCGATATTGCCTGGCGTGATGGAGACACGGACACGGAAATTGTCTTTTCCTTCGAGGTCTTGCACGATGGCGTAATCAATGCGCGGACCTTTGTCAACTTGCAACACATACGGCGGGCGCATGGAGAGCAGCCATGAGGAAAGCGCAAGAATCACAATGGTGATTGACAACTGAAAACCAACAGGACGCTTGAGTCGGTACACCACTTTTTCGTTGAGTGACTTTGCACGCTGTAAACCACGCAACACAAATTGCCGCACTGTGTTGTCAACAAAAATGAGTGCAGCAACAATCAACGACTTCAAGATGATGACACGACCGTGTCCGCTATT
>WLGW01000032.1 GCA_009703055.1 Actinomycetota bacterium | reverse complement strand
TGGCGTACAACGTGGGTTGCGTGGAAACAGTGACTGCACCCCGGGGTATTACAACAATGAGGGCAAGCCGATGGGTCGCAAAGAGCAACTCAACAGCAGTGGGCACCCTGGAGGCCCGATTGCGTTCTTTGAACATCTCGAGGCGTGGCGCATGTCGGGTGAGTTTGAAGGCCTGCAGTTCTCCCACTCCTAAGGGCTTATCGGAAGAGCCCAAAAGGCTCTGGTAGCACTTCTAATTCACCCTGAATCCCGACTACCGTCAGAGGGGTCAAGGGGGAACAATGACAGCACCGGTGTATGTCCTGGGGGGCTACCAAACGGACTTTTCGCGCAGCTATGCGAAGGAAGGTCTTGACATCTCGGACATGATGCGCGAAGCCATTGAAGGCGCACTCGCAGATGCGTCGGTGGATGTTTCCGAAGTGGACACCGTTCATGTTGGCAATGCTTTTTCTGAACTGCAGCGCGGACAAGGTCACCTTGGTGCAATGGCATCGCAAGTGGTGCCTGGTTTGTGGGGCAAGCCCGCAATGCGTCATGAAGGGGCCTGTGCATCGTCGTCGTTAGCAATTCTCTCTGCGATGTCAGAGATTGAAGCAGGGCGTTACGACGTTGCACTAGTGATTGGTGTTGAAGAACAAAAAGCTCTGCCTGGTGACCAATCATCAATCAATCAGAATGCAGCATCCTGGCAAGGTCATGAAGGGATCTCTTGCACATTCATGTGGCCAGCAGTGTTTGGCCTTCTTGGTGAGGAGTATGCCTACCGCTACGGCCTTGATCGCCAGTATCTAAATCGTATCGCAGAAGTCAACTACGGCAATGCAAAGTTGAATCCGTTGTCACAAACACGCGCATGGAAGTTCACCGATTTGAGTTTCACCGATGATGATGTTGCGAACCCCATCATTGAGCCCGGCACCCGCCGACAGGATTGTGGTCAGATCACTGACGGTGCGTCCGCTCTGATTCTCTGCTCAGAAAAGTTCATGCAGCAATATGCACAACGTCATGCAAAGAAGGCATCAGAGACAGCGCAAATTCTTGGCTGGGGTCATCGCAATGCAGGTATTAAGTTCATGGACAAACTGGAGCGCAGCAAGAACGACACATTCGTCTTCCCTCACGTGAATGAAGCAATTACTCACGCCTTTAGCCGCGCCGGTATTTCTGATGTGATGCAGCTCGACGGCATTGAAACTCATGACTGCTTCACAACCACTGAATACATGGCGATTGACCATTTCGGAATCACAGCTCCTGGTGAATCGTGGAAAGCAGTGGAGAGCGGCCTCATTGAACGTGGTGGAAAACTTCCCATCAACCCCAGTGGTGGTCTCATCGGTGGTGGACATCCCGTTGGCGCAACAGGTGCACGCATGGTGTTCGATGCCGTGAAGCAAGTGACAAATCGTGCCGGTGACGTTCAAGTAGAAGGCGCGAAGACATTTGGCACGCTCAACATTGGTGGCTCACTTTCTACTGTTGCGAGTTTTGTTGTTGGCGTGAGGGACTAGGAGAAAACGATGGATCTTCGTACACGCGTTCTGCAATCACAGATGCCCGATCCGGATGATGCGCCGGTATGGATTAACGATGAGCTACACGCAGGAAACCCCTATTTGCATGGGTTTTATGCACCAGTAATGACGGAAGTGACTGCCGACGACCTGGAGGTTGAAGGCACAATTCCAGCTGACATGTATGGCGCGTACTACCGCCAGTCGCCGAACCCAAGGTTTCGGCCCAAGTTCGATCATCACTTCTTTGATGGTGACGGCATGGTCTACGGCATCTACTTCCGTGATGGCAAAGTCAGTTTCTCTCGCAAGTACGTGAAGACAGAAGTCTTGATGGATGACATCAATGGAGTTGCAACAACACGTAACGGCATGATGGCTGAGTTTGATCTTCGTGATGCTGAAGCGCGCGGCTATGAAGAGGTGCGTAATCCTGATTACGTGCGTGACACTGCCAACACCACTCTGAACATTCACAACGGCAAGTTGATCACTGGTTGGTACAACGCTGGTGCGGTATACGAACTTGACCCCGTCACATTGGACACCAAGGGCTTGCAGGACTTTGGTGGCAGTTTGCGCACCACTCTTAATGCGCATCCGAAAACAGACATGCGTACGGGTGAACTCATCGGATACGACTACGCAGACTTTGAAAGTTTCTACACGTATTACGTGTGGGACAAGCACGGCGCACTAAAGCACGTTGCTCGTATTGATTTGCCTGGTCCGCGCTTACCGCACGACATCACCATCACAGAGAACTACAGCTTGTTGCACGATTGGCCGTTTTTCCACGACCCTGACATGTTGAAGAGCATTGGTCGTCGTGTTGTTACGTTTAAGCCAGATATGCCTTCGCGTATTGGCGTCCTTCCTCGCTACGGCACACAAGATCAAGTGAAGTGGTTCGAATTCAAGCCGGGCTATGTGCTGCACATGGTGAATGCGTGGGAAGAAGGCGACTGGATCATCATGGATGGCTGCATGCAGCCTGATCCGCGCATCAAGCGTGACCCGGCAGAAGGCCCGCTGGCCAGCATGTTGGCGTATATGCGTGTGAAGTCACATCTGTATCGCTGGCGCATGAATGTACGCACTGGCGAAACCTCCGAAGAATCATTGGATGACCTCAACGTGGAGTTCTGTTTGCCTGATGTCGATTTGTACGGGCAAAAGACGCGGTACTCGTATCACCAGCACATTCCGCTGGAAGCAAAGACACTGATCTTCACGGACCTCGTGAAGTACGACCACGAAACGATGAAGCGTGAGATGGTCAGCTACGGCGATGGTTGGTTGGGTAGTGAGTCTGCTTTCGCGCGCAGTACAAACGGTGGGGCAGAAGACAACGGATACGTCGTCACCATCTGCACCAACCTCGAGACGTATGCATCTGAATGTTGGGTCTATGCAGCACAAGACATCCAGGCCGGACCCATTGCAAAAGTAAAACTTCCCAGCCGTTGCGGTCCTGGCTTCCACGCAACGTGGGTCCAGGGCGAACACATCTGGGGCTAAGTTCTTCGAACTAGAGCGCACAGTGCTGTTTGTGGCAATCTAAAGAATCACTTTTGGAGGAGATTGCTATGGAAGTCTTGACAGAAATCACGAACAACGTTCTTGTTATTACGCTCAACCGCCCAGAGGCTGGCAACGCGTTGAACGGAGCTCTCAGTGAGGGTTTGTCCAATGCATTGAAGGATGCAGCCGAGAATCCTGAAGTTCGTGCCATCGTGATCACCGGTGCTGGTGAAAAAGTCTTCTGCGCAGGAATGGACCTCAAGGCATTTGCGGCTGGCGAAGACATCGCAAAGATTGGCCTTGGTTTTGCGGCACTTCGTCAGTGCAAGAAGCCTCTTATTGCAGCTGTCAACGGACACGCTCTCGCAGGCGGTTTTGAAGTGGTGTTGTTCTGCGACCTCATCGTGTCGGTGGAAACTGCTCGCTTCGGAATTCCAGAAGTAAAGCGCGGCTTGTTCGCTGCAGGCGGCGGCGCTCGCTTGCCAGCACGTATCCCGATGGCAGTTGCAATGGAGATGGGCCTTACTGGTGACCCAATTAGTGCAGACCGTGCAAAAGAACTCGGCCTCATCAACGAAGTTGTTCCTGCCGCTGGTCTTCGTGATGCGGCTCTCGCGTTTGCAGGTCGCGTGTCGGCAAATGGTCCACTCGCTGTGCAGGCAACAAAGCAGTTGATGCTTGATGAAATCGGTGGCGGCAACCCAGCGCTGCTTGGTGAACTGCAGAAGGTTGTTTTCAGCAGTGAGGACGCGAAAGAAGGCTCCATCGCTTTCGCACAGAAGCGTGCACCCGAATGGAAGGGTCGCTAAGACTTTTCTTTTGTTGCACGCAGAAACTGTTGCGTGCAATGTGAAGATTTAGGCGCGAACCAAACGGCCGGGGCGTTGCCCAGTGTCAACGCCCTCGCGTCGCGTGATGATGCCATTCACAATGGTTGCAACGTACCCAGTTGCTGATTGAAGAAGACGACGTCCACCAGCAGGTAAGTCATTAGCGGTGTACGGGGTCATGAGATTCAGATTCTCAAAGTCAATGACATTGATGTCTGCTCGTTGACCTACAGCGACTCGACCGCGATCGGAAAGACCGAGCACTTCTGCTGTTGCGGTGGTCTGCAAGCGAACAGCTTCTTCAACGGACAACTTTGCACCGCGTTCACGGTCGCGTGCCCAGTGAGACAGTAGGTACGTCGGAATGGATGCATCGCAAATCATTCGCACATGTGCACCGCCGTCGCTGAGACCGTTGATCGCAGCCGGATGGGTCAACATCTCGTAGATCACATCGTGGTTCTCGCCGACATAGTTCAACGTGGGGAACATCAGGAATGCATTTCCGCCGTTTTCATTGAGTAAGTCGTATGCCTTCTCGTCAGTGGAAACGCCATCGGCATCAGCAAGTGCTTTCACGCTCATCTCAGGGGTGGGCTCGTAATCTGTGCCATTGCCCATTGCATAAAGGAGATGGGGGATTTGCCCCAGTCGTGGTCCGAGACCATCGAACTGAATGTGATGATTCACTGGCTCATCTTTTTCAGAGAGAATTTGCGCACGCACGTCGGGCTTCGCGAGTTCTTTCTTCAAGTCATCGAGCGACAATGACTTCGCAAGCTCAATGAATGTTGGACGCTTGTTGAACTGGTGATATCCAGCCCAGCCGACCATCATGCCGAAGGGGCGCGCTGCTACTTGTGGACGCAGGTATCCGCCCTGTTCAAGAATCTTCGACGAATGATCCAGTGCTTGCTTCCATGCATCAGGCATTGTCATGTACTGCAAGAGCAAGAACGTGACTTTAAGGTCTGTGCGTAAAGCGAGTTCGCCCATCCACTCGAGTTCTTCCGTCATTCCCATTGTTGGCTGGTCGCCACCATCAGGAAGAACTTCGGGTGCAACTTCGAAAAGTCCGCCACCACCTGCAACAAGTGCATCAGCGAGTGCATTGAGTTCATCAGAGCTGGCGAAGGTGCCCGGAACTGGCTGACCATCTTTGGCTTTGTGACCCATTGTGCGACTGGTGGAGAACCCCACTGCACCGGCCTCGCGTGCTTCACGCACAATGCGTGCCATCTCTACAAGATCTTCTGCAGTGGCGTCTTCATTACGTGCGCCACGTTCACCCATTACATACCCGCGCACGGCACCGTGTGGAACGTAAGCAGCAATGTCGACGGCATAGCGACGCTTGTCGATTGCTTGGAGGTATTCAGGGAACGTTTCCCACTCCCAACTAATTCCTTCATGTAATGCAGTGCCAGGAATGTCTTCGACGCCTTCCATGAGTTGCACAAGCCACTCTTCTTGGCCTGGACGAACAGGAGCAAAGCCCACGCCACAGTTACCAACAACCACGGTGGTCACACCGTGACAACTGGATGGTTCCAACAATGTGTCCCAACTGACTTGACCGTCATAGTGCGTATGAATGTCGATGAAGCCCGGAGTCACAAGCTTGCCGTGTGCATCAATCTCCTCGAATGCTTCGCCAACGATGCGATCAGCAACTTCCACAATGACCCCGCCAGAAATGGCAACGTCAGCAACATGCGATGGTGCGCCTGTGCCATCAACAACTGTGCCCCCGCGAATGATGATGTCAAACATGTCAAACCCCCATCGGGAGACTAATTCACTAATGAACCAGCCTCAACAGGGGAGAGTCCAGCGGGAGTCAAAGTTCGACCCTTTCAAAATGGGGCCACCGTCTTAGTATCTGAAGTGGAAATCAGGGGGCAGATATGACCATGACCGCAGACTCGGCAACACAGCGCAAGCAGGGTATTGAGCACTTCGACGTCCTCATCGTGGGCGCCGGCATCTCTGGCGTGGGCACGGCCTACCACCTGCAAGATCAGGCTCCGAATAAGTCTTTCGTCGTTCTTGAGGCATATGAAACCTTTGGCGGCACCTGGCATATGCACACATACCCCGGTGTGCGCTCAGACAGCGACCTCTACACATTTGGCTACCGCTTCAAACCATGGGTCGGCACCCCCATCGCGTCTTCGGAAGAAATCAAGAAGTACATGGGTGAAGTCATTGAAGACAATGACCTCAATAAGCACATTCGATATCGCCATCGCATCACAGGTGCATCGTGGTCGAGCGCTGACAACCTTTGGACTGTTGACGTCACCAACCTGAGCACCGGTGACACATTCCAGATGACCACAAACTTCTTGTGGATGTGTCAGGGCTACTACAAGCACTCAGAGGGATACACCCCTGAGTGGCCAGGCATGGATTCCTACAAGGGCAAGATTGTCCACCCGCAGACATGGCCACAAGATCTTGATTACAAGAACAAGAAAGTTCTTGTAATCGGTTCGGGTGCCACAGCTGCAACTGTTGTGCCGGCGATGGCCGAAGACGTTGAACACATCACGATGTTGCAGCGCTCTCCGACATATTTCATTCCCGGCCGTAATGCCAATGAACTTGTTGATCAGTTGCGTGCATTGCAGGTGAACGAAGAGTGGATTCACGAGATTGCTCGCCGCAAGACACTTGCGGATCAGCACATGGTGACCGTGATGTCCGTGCAAGAGCCAGACATGGTGCGCGACATGTTGCTCACTGGTGTGAAAGACCTTCTGCCAGAGGGCTACGACATGAAGCACTTCACGCCGTCATACCGCCCATGGCAGCAACGTATTGCATTCGTGCCCAATGGTGACTTGTTCGCAGGTATCTCATCGGGCAAGGCAAGCGTCGTGACAGATGAGATTGAGACGTTCAACGCAACCGGAGTCCTCACCAAGGGTGGCACTCAAATTGACGCTGACATCATCATCACGGCAACCGGTTTCAATCTCAGCGTGTTGGGTGATATTCCGTTTGAGGTCGATGGCAAGCCAGTCGAGTGGAGTCAAACAGTCACGTATCGCGGAATGATGTTCACAGATGTTCCGAACCTTGCATGGGTGTTCGGTTACTTCCGTGCCAGCTGGACATTGCGTGTTGACCTCATGGCCGACTTTATTCTTCGCATGTTCAAGGTGATGGAAGAAAAGGGTGCCCAGCGTGTGACTCCGCAATTGCGTCCCGAAGATTCCGATATGGAAGTGGGAAGTTGGATTGAGCCCAGCAACTTCAACCCGAACTACTTGATGCGTGCGCAGCACCTCATGCCAAAGTCGGGCACAAAGTCGGAGTGGAAGCACGACCAGGATTACTGGCAGGAAAAAGAGATTCTTCCTCGTGCCAATCTGGAAGATGGTTGCCTGCGTTACGAATAACGCATGACTGCTCTAGCTCTTCCAGGCAGGGCAGATGCCAATCTTTTTGTAATGGCACCAGTCACACAGTTTGGTGACGTTGCAGTGGAAGTCGCCCGTGCCGCACGCTGCATCGAGAGCTTCTTTGGTCTCCACAATGGTGCCTTTGGCAATCGACAACTTCACTGGCGTTGCAGCAAGTTCATGCTTGGCTGACTGCGTGAGATACAAAAGTTCCACTTTGCTGGTGGGTACTCCATCGCTGGCTTCCAACATGAGTGCGTATGCGAGTAACTGAAAGAACTTGTCATCTTCCGATGTGAATTTCTCATTCGGAATCTTGCCCGTTTTGTAGTCGGAGATGATGGCTGACTGCTCATCGTCAATCATGAGGCGGTCGATGTATCCAAGCATCTGAACACCTTCGACATCAGCCTCGAGCTTCATCTCCATCTCATCAAGATCTGTTTCGGCCGGGTCTTCCAACTTCCACAAGTTGGTCATACTGGCAAAAGCTTCCACTTTGAAATCTCGGATGCCACCTTTGGGCTCGGTGAGTGCGAGAACTTTTGCTTCCCACTCGTTTGCTGTCCAGAGATCGCCGGCCAGAGTCTTCAGCGAATCATTGGTGCGGTCTTCGTGAGGCAAACCGTAGAGATGCTCGAGCACTTCATGAACGAAGGATCCGAGGTGAGTAGCCCAGGATGGTGGTTCCTTGATGTTGTCGAATCGGCCGATCTTGAACTTCTGCGGACAGTCGCGGAAGGTACGGATCGACGAAGGGGAGAGATACTCAGGCGGCGTGAACACCCGACAAGTATTCCACTGCGGTGTGGCGTGGTGTGTCCACAACGGCAACGGCGTCCTTTTTCCGGCGCTGAGAGATGAAAAGTGTTGCTGGAGGCAGGCTCATGAGAACTGCCTGCATCGCCACATTGCTGGAAAATGACGCACAGTAGGCGCCGATTCCGATGGAAGAGATGGCCAGGACGACTGTTTCGCGAACTGAACTTTTCTGTGGTGTGTGTTCCATGTACGTATGGTGATACACACACCTTTCTTTTGGGTGAACGACAAGCGAACCTGACTAAAAGTGGTCGGAAACAGTTGGGGTTAGCGCCCCATGGCGTTCATGGCGCCACGGGCATGCAGGCGGTCCATGAATTCGGGGAGATAGGCATCTTTCGGTGCCTTGCGTACTTCGTCGTCGAGAACAACTGCGTCGTCTCCGACCAGAATGCGCCAGTCACCTCGTGAAACCGAATCAAGAATGAATTTTGATGCGTCAGCAGCGGATGTGGGCGCGATATCGCGGAATCCCTCTGCCCCCATCTTCATGAGAGCGCGAAGGTCTGCGTCGCTGACTGCAGACATGTCTGTTCCTTGACGTTCATAGCGCTCGCGCACCTGGTCCAGTTGATCCTGTGTCATCGTCTCGGGGTCAGCGCCTTGCAACTTCTGAGAGTTGATCATGATGTCTGTGCCGATGTGGCCAGGCATGACTACCGACGCGCGCAGTGTTGGCGCATTCAGACGGAAATCTGTAATGAGTGCTTCAGTGAAGCCCTTCACTGCAAACTTTGCTGCGCTGTATGCGGTGTGCGACACGTTGGGTCCGAGCGTTGCCCAGAAGCCATTGACGGAACTTGTGTTCACTACTTGTCCAAATGGTGCAGCAAGAAGGAGCGGGAGGAATGCGCGTGTGTTGTTGTACACGCCGCCAAAGCAGACATTGAATGTCTTGTCCCATCCGGCACGTTCATCGAGAACGAAACTTCCGCCGCCACCAATGCCTGCATTGTTGAACAAGACATGCACGTGTGGACGCCATTTTGCAACCGCATCGCGGAAGGCGAGGACTTCGGCTTCAACTGATACGTCTGCGATGTGGGTGAAGATCTGCCCGGTGTTGCCGTCCGTGGTGCAGAGATCGACAGTGGCTGCGAGATTCTCTGGGATGACATCACACGTTGCGACATCGCACCCTTGAGCAGTGAGCTGACGAACAAGCTCGCGTCCCATGCCAGTACCACCGCCGGTGACGACAGCGATAAGCCCGCCGTATCCATTTTCAAAACGCTCAGCCATGGTGCCCCCTTTGTATGTTGCGCGTTGCAACACATTGACAGTACTGCCTCGTAGTAGGTGAATGCAGAAGCGAGACACCCTCTTCATAGAGTGACGACATGCGTAAAGTGACTTCAAGTCTTGTTGGAACATCCTTGTTTGCGGTGGCTTTATCCATCCTCGTTGTTGGGGTGGTGTGGGCAGGAACATCCGCACGGCAGATCTTTGTGGACGAAACCACTGAGACCACTGTTCCCACAGAGGGCGAAATTCCTGATCTCATTCCCGACGACTCAATTCCGCCCTCAGAAGTACTTGAGCTGATCAGAGAACTCACAGCAACGGTGGATGAGTTGGAAGAAAAAGTCGATGCGTATGAATCAGACATTGCAGCAGCGCGAACAGAAGCTGCCAAAGCAAAAGCAGCAGCAGATGATGCAGTTGCAGATGTAGCTGCTGCAACAGATGCAGCGAATGACGCCATGGCACGTGTTGTGCAATATGAGAAGCGATTGTCCAAATTGACAGATGAAGGTGTCTATACCGGAACGATTACTCCAGCTCAGTTATCGCGACGTCTCGCTGCTACCGACGTCACTGGAGACTGGCCACTCGATCGCACAAGTGGTGAACTTGGGGGCGAGAAGGTAAAAGTCAGCGGATCAAGTTGTTGGAGTGATTATCGCTACAACGTCTTTATTATTCCGGAAACTTTCCGTGGACTCACGTGTTTGAAGGTTTTGAAGTAGCCCTTACGGCTCAACGACATGGAACCCAGGCGTGAACGCGTCAAGGTTGCCAAAGATTGTCAGAAGCGCTGATGCATCGCCGTCAACTGTGATGTTGCCCTCGTTGATCTGATCCATAAACGTTGTTTGTTGGGTCACGATGTCAACAAGCGTCATTCGTTCCATCGTCAAAGTGGCTGCAGCAGAAGATTCATGACGGCCCTGCACATGGAACAAGGTGCGGTTAGATAATCCCAACACCCACTTTTCATTGAGGTCAGTAAAGGTCCAGTTGATGAACAGCTTTTGTCCACCTACTTCTTCTGACTTCAAACGAACGGCAATGGTGTCAAAGACTTGTTCGACGGACATCGCCCGCAGAATGCCACGACCCCGTCCGGCGCCGCCCAAAACAGGCGGAGGACCGTATCGAAGTTCTTGAGCGCCATTGAGATAGGCATTGCGGAACGTGGCTGACTCGGATTGGTATCCCATTTGCTCAAAGGTGTCAGCTTGTAAGTCGCGAGCAGCCTGATTGGTTGCATCGGCAAAAATCAAGTGATTCACCAATTCGACGACCCAGCGATAATCGCCGGCATCAAAAGCAGCACGAGCCTTTGCGAGGAGTGCATCTGCACCACCTGCGAGTTCGACGTAACGCTTTCCAGCTTCAACAGGTGGGTACTTCTTGAGATTTGCGGGGTTGCCGTCATACCAACTGAGGTAACGCTGGTACACAGCTTTTGAGTTGTGCACCAAGTCGCCGTAGTACCCACGTGTGTGATCATTCGCGAGGAACTCTTCTGGCAACTCCAATGTTTCCGCGATTTCGGCAGCAACCAGACCATGGTTCGCCCAGCGCATTGTTTGGTCATGCATCCACTTGTAGAGGTCGCGCTGATTCGTGAGGAATCCCATGAGGTCTTCGTTGCCCCAGCGTGGCCAGTGATGCGAGGTAAAGACAACGTCGGTCCGCGAACCGAACAATTCCATTGCTTCATTGATGTACTTCGACCAGTTCATTGCGTTGCGCACGAGTGCACCGCGAATGGGGATCAGGTTGTGCATCGTGTGGTTGCAGTTTTCTGCCATGCACAATGCGTTGAGGTCGGGGAAGAAGAAGTTCATCTCCGCTGGTGCTTCTGACTCTGGTGTGAGTTGGAAGATGATGCGAATGCCATCAACTGTCATCTCTTCACCAGTGAATGTGATGTCGTGCGTAGGAGCAATGAGTCCCGGAGGGCCAATGGGGACAGAGTTGCCAAGACCGCAGTCGATGTGGCCTGTGGGTGCTGCAGGCAGGAGTGGGCCGAATTGGAAGAGTGCACGTCGACCCATCGCTGGACCAGCAATCACGTTTTCGCCAACGGTCTCATGCATGAAGTGTTCTGGTGCAATGACAATGCACCGACCCGCATCGACTTCTTCTTGAGTAGTGACGCCAAGAACGCCACCGAAATGGTCGGTGTGTGAGTGCGTGTAGATCACTGCAACAACTGGCAAGAAACCAAGCTGTGCAGTCACGAGCTCATAGCTGTCGCGAGCTGTTTGTTCCGTGGTGAGAGGGTCAATCACTAGCCAGCCGGTGTTGCCACGAAGGAAGGTGATGTTGGAGATGTCGTATCCACGAACTTGGTAGACGTCTTTACGGACTTCAAAGAGACCATGGTGATGGTTCAGCTGGGCGTGACGCCACAAGCTGGGGTTCACGGTGTCGGGGGCTGGGTTGCCCACTGCGAGGAAGGCGTAATCGTTCACGTTGATGACCGTGCGGCCATTGGGGTCCACAATGTGGCCGGTGGGATGGGGGGCGATGAACCCCCGAGTAGCGCGCTCAAAGTCCCCAGCGTCGGTGGGGATGGTGACCGTGGCGTTGCGTGCCTTGGTGTGTGCGGTCGCTGGTTTGTGGAGTTCGGTCCTCGACATGGTGCCTCCCATATAGATGAGGAACTGACCTTAGCCAATAACAGTTAGGGGACGCCGAAGAGGGGCTGTTCCGCCATGGGGCTGAAGGGCCGAGGAGAACTAGGGTGACCATAGGGGTCAAAGCGGCCCACGGAATAGGGAGCGTGTCATGCCAAAGCCAGGAATGCATTCAGCATCGGAGACCGACGATTCGATGAATCTTGCGATGTCTGAGAAGGCCATCCCGCTGTTCAACGCAGTGAAGAAGTTCATCGCTGAAGAAGTAGAACCCACCGCCGAGAAGTTCTATGCATTGGGTGAGGGTCGCGAGAACCGTTGGGATTACGCACCAGGTCAACTTGATCTTCTTGATGGACTCAAGGCCAAAGCAAAGGCACAAGGCCTCTGGAACTTCTTCTTGCCTGATGCCGAGACCGGCGAAGGTCTTTCCAACCTTGACTATGCATACATCGCCGTTGAGTTGGGCAAGAACCCTCTCGCATCAGAGTCAATGAACTGTGCAGCACCTGACACGGGCAACATGGAAGTTCTTGAGCGCGTGGGAACACGCGAGCAGAAAGACAAGTGGCTCACCCCGTTGTTGAACGGTGAGATTCGCTCGGCATATGTCATGACAGAGCCGGATGTTGCTTCGTCAGACGCAAAGAACTTGAAGTGTCTTGCGTACCTTGACGGTGACGAATGGGTCATCAACGGTGACAAGTACTACGCGTCTGGTGCAGGCGACCCTCGCTGCAAGATCATGATCGTCATGTTGCTTACAAGCCCTGATGGTCCACCAAGCCGCAAGCATTCTCAAATTCTTGTTCCGATGGATACACCTGGTGTGCAGATTGTCGGACCAATGGAAGTCTTCGGTGAAGACGATGCGCCTCACGGCCACATGCACATTCGCTTTACGAATGCTCGCGTACCGAAGGACAACATCCTTTTGGGTGAAGGTCGCGGATTCGAAATCTCGCAGCTTCGCCTCGGACCTGGTCGTATTCACCACTGCATGCGTTCAATCGGCGCAGCAGAGCGTGCATTGGAACTCATGATTCGTCGTGGTCTTACTCGCGAAGCATTCGGTCGCCCGATTGTTCGCTTGGGCAAGAACCCTGAAGTCATCGCAAAGGCACGTATCGAGATTGAAGCATGTCGCCTGATGGTTCTGCGCGCTGCAAAGGCGATGGACACAATGGGCAATGCCGAAGCACGTATTTGGGTGAGCGCTGTTAAGGCGATGGTGCCTATTCGCGTGTGCCAAATCATCGATGAAGCAATTCAGATGCACGGTGGCACTGGTGTGTCGCAGTGGACTCCACTTGCACGCATGTACGCCAGCCAGCGCACACTGCGTATTGCTGATGGACCGGACGAAGTGCACTGGGGCGTTGTTGCTCGTGCAGAGATCAACCGCTACGAAGGTGAATCAACACCGCCGAAGCCACAGGTCTACCGCGGCATGTTCTCTGGCCCGAGCTGATTTCTTCGCACATGTTTTTTTCTGCTTGGGCAAACAGCGCACATCCATGGACTGAAGTTCGAGACTTTGTTTCAGAAGTCGAGAACATGGGCTGGGATGGTTTCTGGTACGCCGATCACTACATGCCCAACACTCCCGATGGTGAACCCATCGGCGGTGATTTCCATGAATGCTTCAGTGTGCTGTCTGCACTTGCCGTCACCACATCGCGCCTTCGTCTTGGTTCGTTAGTAACACCCACCACGATGAACCACCCGGCGCTGATTGCCAATCGTGCTGCCACCATTGACCAGATCAGTAACGGTCGTTTCGTTCTGGGCATGGGTGCGGGTTGGCAAATCAACGAGCACAACGCTTTTGGCATTGAGCTTTTTGATGCCAAGGCACGCGTTAACCGTTTCGCGGAAGCAATCGAAATCGTGAAGAGCATGTTGAGCCAAGAGCGCACGACGTTTGCAGGTGAGCACTTCACGATTACGAATGCACCCTGTGAGCCAAAGCCAGTGCAGTCTCCACTTCCGATTTTGGTCGGCACGGGTGGCAATCGCATGTTGCGTCTCACGGCACGGTTTGCACAGGAATGGAATACCTGGGGCACGCCCGAAGTCGC
>WLGW01000031.1 GCA_009703055.1 Actinomycetota bacterium | reverse complement strand
GGTACGCCTTCGTGATGTCTTTGTCGGTGGCCTCTTTCGAGACGCCAAGGACTGCGTAGTAGTCCTTTTCAAACCAATCACGTTGGGCAGCCAAGGCTTATCCCTTTACCTTCACCATGGCCGCACGCAAAACGCGGCCCTTCCACTCGTACCCCGTGCGCAACACTTCGCTTACGATTGGATCGCCGCCATCACCGGGTTCTGTCATCACTGCTTCAGCAAGTTCTGGATTGAAAGGCTGATCCAACAAATCCATCGCCACAAGACCTTGAGACTTCAAGGCGCCCATGAGCGACGACCAGATTGGTTCAACACCATCGGCGCCGTGTGCAAACGCTGCTTCACAAGCATCAAGCACAGGAAGAAGAGACTCAGCAAGACGACCAGTCGCGCGCGCAATCTCATCGGACTGCGTTTGCGTCATGCGCTTCTTGTAGTTCTCGAAGTCTGCTTGTAAACGCAATGCAATATCTTTGAACTCATTGCGCTCAGCAAGCAGAGCCTCGATGTCGTGCTCAACAGCGACTTCCTCGACAATGTCGGTCGCACCCTCTTCGGGCTGTTCGACAGTTTCGTCCGTCATGGCTTATTGCTCGTCAACGATTTCAGCATCGACAATGTCGTCGTCAGACGGAGCAGATGCACCAGATGCTGATGTTCCTGCTGCACCGCTGTCACGCGCTGCTGCTTCGTACAACTTCTGGCTAAATGCCTGGCTTGCACCCATCAACGTTTCCGTTGCTGACTTGATTTGCTCGAGATCATTTCCGGCAATCGCTGCCTTCAATGCTGACAGCGGACCTTCAACAGCGTCCTTCTCTTCAGCAGAGACGTTCTCGCCTTGCTCGCGCAATGTCTTTTCCGTTTGGTACACAAGTGCGTCAGCGTTGTTGCGAATCTCTGCTTCGTCACGGCGACGACGATCGTCTTCGGCGTGTGCTTCGGCATCGCGAATCATCTCTTCGATCTTGTCCTTGCTCAACGAAGAAGCGTTCTGCACTTGCATCTTGTTTTCTTTGTTGGTGGCACGGTCTTTCGCGGACACCACAACAATGCCGTTGGCATCAATGTCAAAGGTGACTTCAATCTGAGGTACACCGCGTGGTGCTGCTGGCAAGTCGGACAACGTGAATGTTCCGAGCTCTGAGTTGTACGCAGCCATTTCACGCTCGCCTTGCAAGACCTTGATCTCTACTGATGGCTGATTGTCATCTGCAGTGGTGAACACTTCGGTACGACGAGTAGGAATTGTGGTGTTGCGCTCAATCAACTTGGTCATGACACCGCCCTTGGTCTCAATACCAAGTGACAAAGGAGTCACGTCGAGAAGAAGAACATCCTTCACTTCGCCCTTCAACACACCGGCCTGCACTGCTGCGCCTTCGGCAACAACTTCGTCAGGGTTCACTGTCTTGTTTGGCTCTTTGCCAGTGAGGCTGAACACCAGGTCCTGCACTGCTGGCATACGTGTTGAACCACCAACAAGAATCACGTGATTCACTTGGTCCTTCTTCAGGCCTGCATCGGTCAAAGCTTTTTCGAAAGAAACGCGGCAACGCTCAACGAGATCTGCTGTCATTTCCTGGAACTTCGAACGTGACAACTGCTCATCAAGGTGCAACGGACCTTCTGCAGTTGCGGTGATGAATGGCAAGTTGATTTGTGTCTGCTGAGTTTGGCTCAGTTCGATCTTTGCCTTCTCTGCTGCTTCCTTGAGGCGTTGCAAAGCCATGCGATCTTGTGAGAGATCAACATTGTGTGCACCCTTGAACTGCTGCACCAACCAATCGATGATGCGCTGGTCCCAGTCATCGCCACCAAGATGAGTGTCACCGTGGGTGCTCTTCACTTCGAAAACGCCATCACCAATTTCAAGAACGGAAACGTCGAATGTTCCGCCACCGAGGTCGAAGACCAAAATGGTTTCATCCTGCGATGACTTGTCGAGACCATATGCAAGAGCTGCTGCAGTTGGCTCGTTGATGATGCGCAGCACATTGAGGCCGGCGATTGCACCAGCTTCTTTTGTTGCTGTGCGCTCTGCGTCATTGAAGTACGCAGGCACGGTGATGACTGCATCGGTCACCGTCGTTCCCAAGTAGGACTCTGCGTCACGCTTCAACTTCATGAGGATGCGAGCGCTGATTTCCTGTGGTGAGTACTTCTTGCCATCAATGTCTTCTGAAGTCCAGGACGTGCCCATGTGGCGCTTGATGCTGCGGAAGGTGCGATCAGGGTTAGTGATTGCCTGACGCTTGGCAACTTCGCCGACCAAGACTTCGCCGGTCTTTGAGAAAGCGACAATTGATGGTGTGGTGCGAGCACCCTCTGCGTTGGGAATGACAACTCGTTCGCCTGCTTCAAGAACAGATACGACGGAGTTGGTTGTTCCGAGGTCAATACCGACTGCTTTTGCCATGGTGGACTCCTTCAAGAGAAGAGGTTGGGGGTTAGCAGTCAGGATAAGGGAGTGCTAATCCCTGTTGCAACCAACGTGACAAGAAACTTGATACAAGTACACTCAACTTTGAGGAAGGCCGTTTGGCGTTTAGTCTGACGGGATGGCTTCCCCCGAATCCAACACCGCCTCCTCCCCATTGGTTCTTGCCATCCTTGATGGTGTGGGGCTCGAAGGACCGACCGCCGACAATGCCGTCACCTCCGCCGCTGCACCATTTCTCCTCGGAGCCATCGGTGGCACGGTTAATGGCCAGCCAGTTGTTTCGCTCCCCATTCATGCCCATGGCGTAGCTGTGGGTCTCCCTACTGATGCCGACATGGGTAATTCAGAGGTGGGCCACAACATCATGGGTGCCGGTCGCATCTTCGACCAGGGCGCCAAACAAGTGGAAGAAGCCTTCCGAAACGGCGATATCTGGGGCGAAACCTGGCAAATGGTCATGGCTCGCCAGCAGCGCCAGATCCATTTCGTTGGTTTGTTGTCCGACGGCAATGTGCACTCCCATATCCGCCATCTCAAGGCCTTGGTCACCGCTGCCGCCACCGCAGGCGCCCAAAAGATCGTGATTCACCCCTTATTTGATGGTCGTGATGTCATCGACGGCACGGCCGAGGCATATCTGGCCGACCTCGAGGCGTTCCTGGCTGACACTGCCTCTACCCATCGTTGCACCGCAGTCGTGGGCTCGGGCGGCGGTCGCATGATCGTCACCATGGACCGCTACGAGGCTGACTGGACCATTGTTGAAAATGGCTGGAAGGCTCACGCTCAGGGATCAGCACGACCATTCCCTTCTGCCGCAGCTGCCCTGGCCGCACTTCGGGCCGAAGACGCAGGCGTGAGCGACCAGTACTTGCCCCCCTTCACAGTGGTGGACGAGGCAGGTGTTCCCGTCGGAGCAATGCATGACAATGACGCCGTTGTCATCTTTAACTTCCGTGGCGACCGCGTGGTGGAGATCTATCGCGCACTCACTGAAGAGCCCTTCACTGCATTTGCTCGAGGACCACTGCCCGAGAATCTTCTCGTTGTTGGCATGACGTTGTATGACGGCGACATGGGCATCCCCGCACATTTCCTCGTTCCACCAACTCGCGTGACCGGCACTGTGTCGGAACTGCTCGCTACTGCTGGCATCGCGCAATACGCAGTTGCCGAGACACAAAAGTTCGGACACGTCACGTACTTCTGGAACGGCAACCGTTCAGAGAAATTCAATGCGCAACTTGAAACATGGGAAGAGATTCCTTCCGACAATGTCTCGTTTGACAAGCTGCCAAAAATGAAAGCAAAAGAAACAGGTGACGCTGTTGTTGCGGCAATCGAAAGTGGCAAATACCCCTTTATTCGTTGCAATTTTGCAGGTGGCGACATGGTGGGACACACCGGAGATATTCCCGCATCAATCATTGCGGTTGAAGCAATTGACGAAGCTCTCATTCGCGTGAATGCTGCAGTCAAAGCTGCACGCGGAACGCTTCTAATCACCGCAGATCACGGCAACTGCGAAGTACTCATCGAACGCGACAAGAACGGTGCACCACTATTTGATGCGCACGGTGTTGCTGTACCGAAGAAGTCGCACACGCTGTCACCAGTGCCATTCATCGCGATTGATTATTCAACTCGCACCATCACTTCAGGTGGTGTTTCTGATGCGGGAATCTCCAATGTGGCAGCCACGATTCTGGCGTTGCTCGGTCAGCCCATCCCTGCGGACTACCGCCCCGCTCTTCTCTCCGTTTCATAACGATTGTCCCGAATCTCAGGACGCTGACGATTTCGGTGAGAACAAGCCACACTGCCGATGTCACATGTGACGACTCCGACAGAATCAGCCTGGCTCCAGTGAAAATGTGGTGCTCTCAGCGTGATTACACTTATGCACATGGCAAGTACCAAGTCCACCGTTGATCACCTTCGCAACATTGCGCTCTTTTCGGAGTGCTCCTCAAAGGAACTCTCTCTTGTTGTGAAGAGCAGCACCGAGCGGGTGCTTAAAGCAGGCACCGTCATCATGGACCAAGGCCAGACCGGTCGCGAGGCGTACGTGATTCTCGAAGGCTCTGCCACCGTGAAGCGCAATGGCAAAAAGGTCGCCACCGTGAAGTCCGGCGCTGTGATTGGTGAATTGTCGCTCCTCGATCACGGTCCACGCACCGCCGCTGTCATCGCCGACACCGACGTTCGTTTGCTTGTGATTTCCGAGCGCGCCCTCAAGGGAGCCATCGACAACATCCCCGCGATTTCTCGCAAGCTTCTCAAGGCCCTCGCCACTCGCGTTCGCGAGCTGGACCGCGCCCACTTTGGCTGATTCTTTCGGCTGATTTTTTGGGGTCTGAAACCCCAATATCCACAACTGGGGTCGGGTCTGAGACCCTTATGCCACTAGCGTTGTCTTCGTTATGAGCACGAATGCAGCACCCGCCGCCGAGAAGACGCCAAAGCGTCTCCGTCCGTACCAAATGTCGATTGCCTTGGGCATCGGCATCGGTACGTTTACCTTGGCATCGGGCATCATCCCCCAGATCACCCATTGGCACAGCGATTCGCCGACTAGCCGAAAAGTTTTTGAGGGCATCCCCGGCCCGATTCAGATGGCGTTCTACTCCATCATTCCCATCGTCTTGATTTGGGGTTCATTCCGTTTCGCCGATCGCATTCGCAACTGGGAACGCGGTGCACCAGATCGTCGCAAGACAACTCCGAAGAATGCAAAGCGTCGCCTTGCCGACTATCGCGCAGGTGTCTACATGCGCACACTTCTTCGTGATGGTGCCGCAGGAATGATGCACTCGATGATTTACTTCGGTTTCCTCATCCTCTTGGGCGTCACCACGACTCTTGAAATTGATCACCAGTTGCCGGAGTCGCTGAAGTTCCTTCATGGCTCGGTGTATCAGGCATACGCCGCCATCGGTGATGGCGCTGGCCTCATGTTCACCGGTGGTGTTATCTGGGCAATCATTCGTCGATACGTGCAACAGCCATACCGCATTCGTATAAAGACCAAGGCTGAGCACGGCATCATCCTTGGTGTGATGTTGCTGATTGGCCTCTCTGGTTTCGCAGCAGAAATGTTCCGTATCGCAATTCGTCCAGTCGGTGGCGTTGGTTCAAACTTTGAAGCCTGGTCCTTCGTGGGCTTCCCCTTGTCAAAGCTTGTTGATGGATACTCCGTTGGAGTTCTTCAAAACTGGCACCAGGCAATGTGGATTCTTCACGCGCTCTCTTTCATTGCATTCCTCGCTTTGTTGCCCATCACGATGTTGCGTCACATCTTCACATCGCCGCTCAACATGTACCTCAAGGACCGCGATCGTCCAAAGGGCGCAATGCGCGCGATGCCAAACCTCACCGAAACATCTCTTGAGACATTCGGTGCTGCAGTCGTTGAAGACTTCACATGGAAGCAATTGCTCGACACCGACGCATGCACCATGTGTGGTCGTTGCACCAGCGTGTGTCCTGCACACGCAACAGGCAAGCCACTCGACCCACGCGAAATCGTGTTGAAGACCGGTGAAGTCATGGCAGCAACAGCTGCACATGCACCAGGCGGAACAGTGTCGCCACCGTTGTCTGTTGATTCTGAAATCAAGATTGGAGCTAACTCACTCTTCGAGCGCATCAGCGCAGAAGAAGTGTGGTCATGCACCACCTGTAAGGCATGTGACGAAATCTGTCCGGTCAACATTGAAATTCTCGACAAGATTCTCGACATGCGTCGTTACTTGTCACTCATGGAGAGCAACTTCCCTGCAGAGTTGGGCAACGCCTACCGCGCAATGGAAAACCAGGGTAACCCATGGGGCATGAACCAAGACGACCGTGCTGATTGGGCAAAGGACCTCAACGTTGAAGTTGTTGATCCAGGTGCCGCTTTTAACCATGAGTACCTCTACTGGGTTGGTTGCGCCGGTTCATTCGATGACAAGAACAAGAAGGTGACACAAGCAATGGCCAAGCTCCTTGAGCGCGCCAATGTTGACGTTGCAATTCTCGGACCAAGCGAAATGTGCACAGGCGACTCTGCACGTCGTTCCGGTAACGAGTACTTGTTCCAGATGCTTGCTTTGCCAAACATTGAAATGATGAACGGCATGGGCGTGAAGAAGATCATCACGCAGTGCCCACACTGTTTCAACACACTCAAGAACGAGTACCCGCAGTTGGGCGGCAACTACGAAGTTGTTCACCACAGCGAGTTCCTCGAGTACCTCATTGAGTCAGGCAAGTTGGATATGCGTAGCGCTTCTCTTGAAGACCGCATCGTGTATCACGACTCTTGCTACCTCGGTCGTCACAACGACGTGTACATGGCACCTCGCAAAGTTGTCGGCTCTATCAAGGGTCTGCAGATTGTTGAAATGCCACGTAACGGAACACAAGGCATGTGCTGTGGCGCCGGTGGTGCTCGCATGTGGATGGAAGAGTCCATTGGCGTCAAGGTCAACGACGAGCGTGCACAAGAAGCAATCAGCACTGGTGCTGGTCGCGTCGCTACCGCTTGTCCGTTCTGCTACATCATGTTGGATGACGGCGTGAAGGCTGCTGGTGCTGAAGAAGATCAAGTCAAGGTGGCAGACATTGCCATCCACGTACTTGAAGCTTTGGAGAACGGCGAGAAGGCTGCGGCCACGATGGACGCACCGCTTGCTGGTTCAGTCGGCGAATAACTAGTTCATACAAAAGGGCGTCGGTGCTTCGGTACCGGCGCCCTTTGTGTTTCTCCGACTCATTCGAGTGGAGCAATCAATCTTTGGGTGGGGTCCAGGTCGAGAGGAAGTTGCCCAAGCGGTTGATGGCTTCGGTGAGGTCCTTTGCCCATGGCAAAGTCACGATGCGCAAGTGGTCGGGGTTAGGCCAGTTAAAGCCAGTGCCCTGCACCAACAACACGTGTTCCGCACGTAAGAAGTCGAGAACAAAACGACGGTCATCCTTGATGGGGTACATCTCGGGGTCGAGCTTGGGGAACACATACAACGCACCCTTCGGCTCCACGCACGTAACGCCAGGAATCTCGCGCAGTGCCTTCACTGCAGCATCACGCTGAGCCAACAAACGGCCACCGGGCAAGATGAGATCTTGAATGCTTTGGCGTCCACCCAATGCAGTTTGAATTGCGTGTTGTGCAGGGACATTCGGGCACAAGCGCATGTTCGTCAACATGTTGATGCCTTCGATGTAACTGGCGGCGTGCTTACGCGGCCCTGTCACCATCATCCAGCCCGAACGAAAACCTGCAAGGCGGTACGCCTTTGACAAACCATTGAATGTGAATGTCAAAACGTCTGGTGCTACTTCAGCGAAGTTGTGATGAATTGCTTCGTCATACAAAATCTTGTCGTAGATCTCATCGGCAAACACGATGAGGTTGCGCTCTGCTGCAATGTCTGCAATCTCGCGCAATACCTTGCGGCTATACACAGCACCCGTTGGGTTATTCGGGTTGATGACAACAATTGCGCGTGTGCGATCAGTGATCTTTGAACGAATGTCATCGAGATTCGGATTCCAATCGTTGTCTTCATCACACAAGTAATGCACCGGCTTGCCACCAGCGAGGCTGGTGCTTGCTGTCCACAGTGGATAATCCGGTGCAGGAATAAGAACTTCATCACCCGAATCAAGCAATGCATTCAGGGCTAATTGAATGAGCTCGCTGGCGCCATTGCCCAACCAAATGTCATCGGGGTCAGTGATGTCAATGCCGCGAGTTTGGTAACTCTGCACAACTGCGGTGCGCGCAGAACGAATGCCTTGTGAATCGGAGTAGCCCTGAGATTCTTGTAAGTGACGAATAACGTCGACCAAAATTTCTGGCGGCGCTTCAAAACCGAATGGCGCAGGATTACCAATGTTCAACTTGGTGATGCGATGTCCTTGTTCTTCAAGGCGCTTTGCCTCAACAAGAACTGGTCCACGAATGTCGTAGAGCACATCTTCCAGTTTGTGCGACTGGTGAATCTCGCCAGGCATGATTACTGGAAGTTCTCGAAATAGCGGCTCGGTGTGGGGCCGCGTTGACCCTGATACTTCGAACCCTTTGCGCCAGAGCCATATGGCTTCTCTGCTGGTGATGTCATCTTGATGAAGCTGATCTGACCAATCTTCATGCCGGGATACAGCGTGATGGGAAGGTTTGCGAGGTTTGCAAGTTCGAGAGTGACGTGACCATCGAAGCCTGCGTCGATGAAACCTGCAGTGGAGTGAATCACCAAACCGAGGCGACCAAGAGAGCTCTTGCCTTCCACTCGGGCTACCAAATCGCTGGGGACACCCACGCGCTCCAGGGTGGAACCAAGCACAAACTCACCGGGGTGCAGCATGAATGGCTCACCGTCTTTGACCTCCACCAATTCAGTGAGTTCGGTCAGGTCCTTCTTGACGTCGAGGACGGCGGCCGTGTGATTTCGAAAGACACGAAAAAGGTTGGACACCTTTACGTCGATGCTGCTGGGCTGCACGCAGGTTTCGTCAAATGGCTCGATGATGATGCGGTCGGCAGCTATCTCGGCGCGAAGGTCACGGTCGGAAAGAATCACGGTTAAAACCCTACCCAATTGGGGCACAGGGAATCCTTTGAATATGCCGAAACGGGCCAAACAGCGCACACATCTCGTTCGCATCACCACGTGAAAGGAACTACCGTGACCATTACCGACACGAAGCGATTTGAACTCCACCAGTACCTCCGAACCCAGATGGAGACCGACATGGCCGACACGCTTATGGATCACCTGCCACCGGCTGGGTGGTCAGATCTCGCCCGAACTGGCGACGTCTCCGCTGTGCGGATCGAGCTGAAGAGTGAGATTGCTGAGTTACGGACCGAGCTCAAAGGCGATATCGCCGAACTACGCGCTGAAATGGTGGACCGGTTTGCTGCCCAGACCAAATGGTTCCTGGGATTCATGCTCACCAATATCGCATCGATGACCGCCCTCGTGATAGCCGTCATTCTGAAGGCCTGAGTCTCGAGGACAACCCGCCTCAGCCTCGTCTTCAGTGCCTCTTTATGTGGCGTTACGAAGTTGACGGAAGAAGCGTGTTGTCCACGGCGACCATGCCAAAGTCAAGAGAGTCGTCTGTTTGGCCTAATCGGAGGTTGCGCGAAATGACGGACCCAGTCGACGAGTTTCGATTCCTCCCCGGACGGTTCGCAAGCGTTGGCCTGAGGTCTCGTGGATACGTCACAGTGACCTTGTACTGGCCCGCGGGCAGATCAGAGAACTTGTAGAGGCCCTTCTTGTTTGTGAAAACCGGACCAACAACATTGCCAAAGATGTCTGTCACGTCACCTCCAGCAGTCGTTGAAATTGTGACCTTGACTCCTGGGATACCACGGTCTTTGCGATTCTGATAGCCATCACCCTTGACGTCTCGCCACACCTTGTTACCAATCGTCACCATCGGCACACGCGTCGAAATAATTGTTGGAATGAGCATGCTTCTTGCCGTCATCGTTCCCGTTGGGACTTTCCAGTTGGTCGCAATCTGATACGGCACCGGCTGAGTCACTGTTCCCGTAAAGCCTTTACGGTGCACAAAAGTGACTTTTCCTGTCTTCGGATCAACTGTGTATGTGCCATCTGCAGTGGTGAGTTTCATCAACGTGCAGGCTGGATCAGCACGGCCTGCCACCCATAGTCGGGTCTTGACGACCGTTGACATCGGACACAAACGAACACTTGTTGGCACCAGTGCTGGTGTCCCAGTTTGCCCCGCTGCAACAACACCTGCGGAATCGTTTCTCCATGGCTCTAGAACAACCTTGTTGCCCTCTTTCGCGCGTCCAGTATCTTGCGTCGCCTCAGGAACTGGTGGCGGCAAGATTGTTGGGGTAATAGTTGCATTCACGATTCGTCCAAGAATGTCCGCAACTTGATACGGCATCGGAGTCGCAGTACCCACAAAATCTGGCAACGGATCAAACAGCACTGTTCCATTTTCATTGACTGTGTACGTGCCCTCGTTGGCAACGGTCACAGTTGTCTTGTCACACGCCGTTGGAGTCTGACCCGCGCTGCACAAGCGCAATGTTGAAAGAGACGCCGGTGACAGACTGCTGAATGAGTCATTGTTCAAGGGCGCATACATCTGATTTTCGTCAAGTGGGCTGCTCTGTGCATCGTTGCTTGCTGATGGCGGTGGCGGAACGATCGGTGTCAACGTGCTGCTCGCAGTTTGTCCAATAACGTCGGTCACCCGATACGTCACAGGTGTCTTCGTGCCCGGCGTAATGCCTGGCTCAGCCGCAAACGTAGCTACCCCAGTGTTTTGGTCAATTGTCCAGGTTCCTTCACCAGGAATCACAACTGTTGCTCCACAGTTACTGGTTGACGGATCAACGAGACATGGACCATTTGTTGATCCGGATTGCAACTGTGCTCCTGTCGCTAATGCTGCACTGCCAATCACATTTGTAAACGCAACTTGTGTTCCGGGTGCAACGATCTTTGTTTGGGGAGTTGCGACAGGTGCATCTGGTGCGGCAACCGAAGGATGCAACGCTGCATCAACGAATCGACCAAAGATGTCTTCAGCTTGGTACGGCAAAGGAGTTGCATTGCCTACAAAGGTTGGAAGAGGGTCAAAGGTGACTGTGCCGCCACTATTAATCGTGAATGTGCCTTCATTAGGAACTACGACAGTTGTTTGCGTGCATCCATTGGGGGTTTCGCTGGCTCCACACAGTCGCAGGCTTGCAGTTCTCGCAGATGCCAATGAATCAAAAGAGTCATTGCTAAACGGTGTCAGTGTTTGATTAGTGTCGAAGGGACCAGATGAATAGTCATCTGTTGCAGATGGCGGCGGTGGAACAATCGGCGTCAAAGTGCTGGTCGCTGTTTGACCAACGATGTCCGTGACTTTGTACGTCACCGGCGTCTTGGTGCCCGGAGTAATGCCAGCATCAGCAACGAAAGTTGCGATACCAGTGGTGCGATCAATAGACCATGTTCCTTGACCAGCAATCACCACAGTTGTTCCACAGTTGCTTGTTGACGGGTCAACGAGACATGGACCGTTCGTTGAGCCTGACTGCAACTGTGTTCCCGTCGCAAGTGCAGCGGTTCCAATCACGTTTGTATATGTCGCTGTGCCCGAAGGAACAACAACTTGAGTCTGCGGTGTTGCAACTGGTGGCGGCGGGGGCAGGACCGTTGGCGTGATGTCGGCATCAGCGGTACGGCCCAAAACATCAGTAACCTGATACGTCACTGGAGTTGCGACAGTACCCACAAATGTTGGCAGCGGGTCAAAGGTGACCGTGCCATCAGTATTCACCGAGTAGGTGCCCTCACCAGGAACTGTGAGAGATGTCTTGGTGCAATTGTTCGGTGCTTCAGCTGTCACCGGTGGTGTGGCCGAAGCATCAGCAAGGCCGCACAACTTGACCGATGTTGGAACCCACTGGGCGCTCGGTGTGTCATTTCTCAATACATCGATTGTTTGATTCGCGTCATAGGGGCCAGTTTTCGTGTCATCAACCACTGTGATGGGCGCAGTCAGAATCGTCGGCGTGATCGTCGTGTTTACGAATCGATTCAGCGAGTCTTTCGCCTGATATGTCACGGGTGTTGCGACAGTGCCGACAAATGTTGGCAGCGGGTCGAAGGTGACCGTACCGTCAGCATTCACGGTGTAGGTGCCCTCGCCCGCGACAGTGAGAGATGTCTTGTCACAACTTGTGGGTGTTTGTGCAGGGGTGACACCACACAACTTCACCGAGGAGGCCAAGAGTGGGAAATCGGTTGCACCACGAGTGTCATTCGCCAACGGCGTATACGTCTGGTTGGTGTCATATGCCGTGGTGATCGCATCAGGAGAAGCAGTCGGCACCGGTGGCGGAAGAATCGTCGGAGTGATCGTGGTGTTCACAAAACGATCCAGAGAATCCTTGGCCTGATACGTCACCGGTGTTGCAACAGTACCCACAAACGTTGACAACGGGTCGAACGAGACCGTGCCGTCGTTGTTCACCGTGTAAGTACCTTCACCAGGAACTGTCAACGATGTCCTGTCGCAACTATTTGGTGTTTGCACCGGGCTAACGCCACACAACTTGACCGATGTTGCCAAGAGTGGGAAATCGGCAGCGCCTGCAGTGTCATTGCTCAGTGGTGTGTAGGTCTGATTCGTGTCATACGCAGTGGTGATCGCATCAGGAGAAGCAGTCGGCACCGGTGGCGGAAGAATCGTCGGAGTAATCGTGGTGTTCACAAAACGATCCAGAGAATCCTTGGCCTGATACTTCACCGATGTCGCAACAGTACCCACAAACGTTGGCAACGGGTCGAACGAAACCGTTCCGTCATTATTCACCGTATATGTACCCTCACCAGGAACCGTCAGCGATGTCTTGTCGCAGTTATTTGGTGTTTGCACTGGGCTAACGCCACACAACTTCACCGAAGTAGCGCTCAATGGGAAATCAACAGCACCAGCAGTGTCGTTCGCCAACGGCGTATACGTCTGGTTGGTGTCATACGCGGTTGTAATCGCATCAGGGGACGCAGTCGGAACTGGTGGCGGAAGAACTGTCGGAGTAATCGTGGTGTTCACAAAACGATCCAGAGAATCCTTGGCCTGATACTTCACCGATGTCGCAACAGTACCCACAAACGTTGGCAACGGATCAAAGGAGACGGTGCCGTCGTTGTTCACGGTGTAGGTGCCTTCGCCGGGAACCGTCAAAGACGGTTTTGTGCAGTTGTTCGGAGTTTCAGCAGTCACCGGTGGTGTGGCCGAGGCATCAGCAAGACCGCACAGTTTCACCGAGGAGGCCAAGAGTGGGAAATCCGTCGCTCCCCTGGTGTCGTTCGCCAATGGGGTGTATGTCTGATTCGTGTCGTACGCCCTCGTCAATGCATCGGGAGTAGCTGTCGGAACTGGCGGCAGTCCGATTGTTGGCGTGATAGTCGTGTCAACAAATCGATTCAGCGAGTCCTTGGCCTGATACGTCACCGGCGTTGCAACAGTGCCCGTAAATGTTGGCAGCGGATCAAAGGAAACCATGCCATCAGGATTCACGGTGTACGTGCCCTCACCAGGAACAGTGAGTGATGTCTTGTCACAACTATTTGGTGTTTGCGCAGGATCAACACCACACAACTTCACCGAGGAGGCCAAGAGTGGGAAATCCGTCGCTCCCCTGGTGTCGTTCGCCAATGGGGTGTATGTCTGATTCGTGTCATACGCAGTTGTAATCGCGTCAGGAGAAGCAGTCGGAACTGGCGGCAGTCCGATCGTTGGAGTGATGGTGGTATTCACGAACCGGTCGAGGGAATCCTTCGCCTGATACTTCACCGGCGTCGCAACAGTGCCCGTAAACGTTGGCAGCGGATTAAACGTGACTGTGCCATCACCATTCACTGTGTATGTGCCCTCACCAGGAACCGTCAACGATGTCTGGGTGCAGTTGTTTGGTGTTTGTACTGGATTGATTCCGCACAACTTCACTGAAGCAGCGCTCAATGGGAAATCAGCAGCACCCGGGGTGTCGTTCGCCAATGGTGTGTAGGTCTGATTCGTGTCATACGCCGTTGTGATCGCGTCAGGTGAAGCGGTTGGCGCTGGCGGAGGAAGAACCGTTGGCGTGATTGTGGTGTTCACGAATCGATTGAGCGAATCTATTGCTTGATACTTAACCGGTGTTGCGACGGTGCCCACGAACGTTGGCAACGGATCAAACGTGACCGTGCCATCACCATTCACGGTGTACGTACCTTCACCAGGAACTGTGAGAGATGTCTGGGTGCAGTTGTTCGGAGTTTCAGCAGGGCTGATTCCACACAACTTCACCGAAGAAGCCGACAATGGGAAATCAACAGCGCCGGGAGTGTCATTAGCTAATGGTGTGTATGT
>WLGW01000030.1 GCA_009703055.1 Actinomycetota bacterium | reverse complement strand
TGGCCCTCGTGGCGCATCAGCCGGTCGCAAAAAACCAGCACGTAGTTACTAGTCCGTTGGTTCAGTCGGTAAGACTGAACCAATGACCAGCACCCAACCCCCACACGCTGGGGACGTGATCTACACGGCGCGACTCATTCGCACCGCCAATCCTTCGCACCCCACCGCTACTGCTATCGCTGTTCGCGACGGCAAGGTGTTGTCTGTCGGCACTCTCGAGGATTGTCAGCAATGGGGCATCACCACAATTGACCGACAGTTTGAAGACAAAGTTCTCACTGCTGGTTTCGTAGAAGCGCACTCACACGTGATGACTGGCATGTACTCCACATTTCCGTTTGTCGGTTGGTTTGGAAGACACATGCCTGATGGACGCTGGGTGGATGCAGTCAAAAGCACAGACGAACTTGTTGAACGCCTTCGAACAATTGCTGCTGAGAAAGAATCGGGCTTACCCATCGTGGTTGCCGGATTCGATCCCATTTATCTCGACACAGAACGGCTCTCTTGCCACCACTTAGATGAAGCAACAACTCAGCATCCTATTTTTGTGTACCACGCAAGTGGCCACCTCGCGACAGTGAACTCTTTTGTGCTGAACAAATACGACATCGGTCCGAATCACCCTGCCCCTGGCGTTGGGTACCACGGGGACGGCCAGCCAAATGGCGAGTTGCGTGAGCCTGCTGCAATGGCACTTGCTCGCGACGAATTCAGACTTCTAGGTCGAGTTGTCTTTGCTCCTGAGACATTGGATGGTTTCGGTCAGACAATGCGTAACGCAGGCATCACCACTGCAACAGACTTGGGCAATGTATTTCATAACAACGAAGAAGTTCTAAAGACCGTTCTCGAAACCACCGAGAAGGAGTCATTCCCCGTCCGAATGGCTTCTGTACCGCGCATTCTCGGCGGACCAGACGGAATAGATGAGATGGTTAGTCGTGTTCTCACCGTTCGCACACATTCGCATGACAAGATGCATATGCCCGTTGTCAAGATGGTGCTGGATGGTTCCATTCAAGGTTTCACAGCTGTCGTCAATTGGCCGGGCTACATCACGGGAGAAGACCATGGGCTCTTCTTGTTCCCACCAGAACAAGTAGTTGACTTACTTCGACCCTTCCATCAAGCAGGAATTGGTATTCACTGCCATTGCAATGGAAGTAGCACTTCTGGAGTTTTCATCGATGCAATTGAGCAACTTCTTCGTGAACACGCATGGCTTGATCATCGCCACACCATCACGCACGCTCAGCTCATCACGCATGCACAGATGCGCAAAGCGAAGAATCTTGGAATGTCTGCGAACTTCTTTGTGAATCATGTGTGGTTCTGGGGAGAACAGCATCGTGACTTCACCGTTGGACCTGACCGTGCATCTGCCATGAACCCATGTGCGACTGCCGACCGTATTGGCTTGCAGTATTCCTTCCACACGGACTCCCCCGTTACACCCGCTGGCCACTTACACACCATGTGGGCAGCAGTGAATCGTGTGACTCCACATGGTTCAGTACTCGGCCCAAATGAACGAATTGAAGTTGATCGTGCATTCCACGCCGTGACAATTGATGCGGCCTATCAGTTGCACATGGATCACCTTGTCGGGTCACTCGAGGTGGGCAAGTACGCCGACATGACAGTGTTGGAACAAGACCCGTACGAAGTCGATGCAATGGCCATTCGAGATGTTCCGGTGTGGGGAACAATTCTTGGTGGCATTCCCAGCAAGAGCACTGCACAGCGATGACCCAAACGCCCCGCATCCCCGTACTCGTCATCGGTGGCTATCTCGGCGCGGGGAAGACAACCCTGATTAACAATGTCCTCAGTAGTGCCACCCAACGCATTGCAGTTGTTGTTAATGATTTTGGCTCTGTCAACATTGATGCATCGCTTATTCGTGAGAGACACAACGACACCATTGAGTTGACGAACGGATGTATCTGTTGTGCCGTTGGCGAATCACTTGCTGATGTTCTCTTCAGCATCTTGGATCGAACCGAATTGCCAGAGGTTGTCGTCATTGAAGCCAGCGGCGTGGCTAATCCTGCAGCTGTTGCAGCCTTTGCGCACATTGAAGGCTTCCATCACCTCGGCAATGTGGTGCTTGTTGATGGCACCCATGCACTCGAGACCTCGAAAGACCCACTTGTCGGCCGAACATTTGCCCTACAAGTACAAGCAGCTCAACTTCTCGCCATCACCAAGAGCGACCAAGCCACAGACTCTGTCATCTCAGAAGTGAAATCAATTGTCTCTTCGCTTGCGCCATCAACGCCACTGGTTCTTACGACAAGCGCCACGCTGTCATCACTGATGATGAATGTGGCTCCCCATTCAGACAGTGCAGTCACTGAAGCTCACACTGAGTTCAGCACCACAACCCTGAGCCACGTGAGTGCACAAGATGAGAAGCAACTTCTCGCATTCCTTCAGAACTTTCCACCAAATGTTGTCCGTGCCAAAGGAATTGTTCAATTGGCGAACGGCGAACGGCGACTCGTTCAAAAGGTCGGCAGAACGATTTCAATCTCGCATACAGAGTTACCGACGACAGGACTTGGGCTGATTTCGTTGAAGTAAGGTTTGGTGCTGAACCACAGAGGGGGCGACGTGGAACGTTCAGTTGACATTGCAGTCGTGGGCGCCGGCTTTGCCGGCATGTACACAGTTGTCAAAGCACGCGAAATGAACATGACTGTTCAAGTATTTGAAGCAGGCACTGATGTTGGTGGTACGTGGTACTGGAACAGATACCCAGGCGCGCGTTGCGACATTGAGAGTGTTGAGTACTCGTACAGTTTTGACAACACGCTTCAACAAGAGTGGGAATGGACAGAGCGATATGCGCCCCAACCCGAAATATTGAAGTACGCACAACATGTGGCCGACCGTTTTGACCTTCGTACAGACATTCAGTTCTCCACTCGTGTTATGTCTGCTCATTTTTCAGAAGACAACAACACATGGACCATCACCACAGACAAGGACGATGTCGTCACAGCCCGCTTTGTTGTCTTCGCTACAGGATGCTTGTCATCTGCCAACCGCCCACATTTCCCTGGTGCTGAATCTTTCACCGGCGAGGTGTACCACACGGGCGAATGGCCCCACGATGGTGTCGACTTCTCTGGAAAGAGCGTTGGCCTGATTGGCACGGGATCTTCTGCTATTCAAAGTATCCCCATCATCGCCCAGGGTTCGGCGTACCTCACCGTTTTCCAACGCACTGCTTCGTTCTCCATTCCTGCGCGCAACGAATCAATTGACCGGGACTACGTCGCCAAGGTGAAATCTGCGTATCCAGAGTTCAGAGATGCAAACCGTCGACAAACGGGTGCATTTGGTTCAAACATTCGCCGTGGAGAGACATCTGCTTTGGAATCAACCGATGAGGAACGCTGGGCTGAGTTTGAGCGTCGCTGGGACGAAGGCGGGTTTGGATTCTTGTCGTCGTATAACGATTTCCTTCTTCACACAGACGCGAACGACTTAGTGGCGGAATTTGTGCGGCAGAAGATTCGCTCCATCGTGAAGGACCCCGCTACGGCAGACTTGCTGATGCCCACCCAAGTCATTGGCTGTAAACGACTGTGCTTGGACACCGGCTACTACGAGACGTTTAATCGTGACAACGTGACACTCGTGGCAGTTGACAACCACCCCATAGAGAGAATCACTGAGCACGGTCTTGTGGTTGATGGAGTTGAACACACGTTCGATGTCTTGGTCTATGCCACAGGTTTTGACGCCATGACCGGATCACTTCTCAAGATCGACATTCGTGGACGCAATAACCAATCGCTTGCCGATGCATGGCACGGCGGACCCGTCACATACTTGGGGCTCAATACTGCAGGTTTCCCCAACATGTTTATGGTGTCTGGACCAGGAAGTCCGTCCGTACTGACCAACATGATCATGTCCATTGAGCAACATGTGGAGTGGATCGCAAACTGCATTGCTCACATGTCTCACAACAATCTCTCAGTCATTGAAACGACGGAACAATCACAATCTGAATGGGTGGCGTTTGTGAATGCCGTTGCAGACAAGACGTTGTATCCATCCTGCAATAGCTGGTACTTGGGAGCCAACGTTCCGGGGAAACCACGTGTCTTCATGCCGCTCATTGGCTTTCCTACATATGTTGACAAATGCAACGATGTTGTGCGAAATGGTTATGAAGGGTTCGTGCTGGCCTAAACCTGCATCACCATTTCTTACTATTCAACAGTGAATGCTGCGTACATTCCGTTCTTGTAGTGACCCGCGATATTGCACAGCAACTGATAGTTGCCCGCTTCCAAGTTCACAGTCAATACCTCAGATGTATTGATAGGAAATTCCTTAATCTCATTGATTGCTTCCACACCTTCGCCTTCTTCATCAAAGCGGTTGTTCTCACCTAGGGGAATCTGACCGACCTCATAATCAGTTTTCACCACGATGAACTCATGAGCAATGGTTCCAAAGTTGGCAATTGCAAAAATCACCTCACCCTCGGTGGCCTTTTGCGCACTGAGGTCAATGCCCCATTCGTGCACATTGCCAGTGATCTTGTTTGAGACTGTGTCCGCCGGCAAGGTTCCAAAGTTCGTTGGGTCTGCGCCACATGAGACCAGTGCAAAACTTGCCGTCAGCAACAGCACACCGATCAACCGAAAATTCTTCATGAGCACCCCCTTGGCCTCACCACAGAGGCTTGGCCCCATCAGTTTCACCGAATACTTCATACGTATGGACCCCAGAACGGGAGATTGGGACATTCATTCGCCTAGCGTCTAGGGAGCACCCACCTCGGGGTGCCTGATCACGGAGAGTTCTCATGACTACCTACGACAAGATCTATATCAATGGCCAGTGGGTCGCCTCTGAAGGCACCAAGACCATTTCAGTTTTCGACTCCATCACCGAGCAGGTCATGGCAACAATCCCCGAAGGAACCGCGGGCGATGTCAACAAAGCTGCTGCTGCTGCGAAGGCTGCGTTCCCTTCCTGGAGCACACTTCCAAAAGCTGACCGCGCGAAGTACATGAACGCCATTGCTGGCGCACTTGGTGCACGCATGGATGAAATTGCATCAGCAATTTCCCGCGAGACCGGAATGTCGAAGCCACTGTCGAACATGATTCAAGTGGGTATCCCCATGAACTCCTTCGCACAGGCCGCAATCCTTGCCGAGTCCTTTGATTTTGAGAAGGAAATCGGAACATCACTTGTCGTTCGCGAACCAATCGGTGTTGTCGGATGCATCACGCCATGGAACTACCCATTGCATCAGATTGCAGCAAAGGTTGCATTTGCAATGGCTGCAGGTTGCACAGTCGTCTTGAAGCCAAGCGAAGTCGCGCCAATCGACGCATTCATGCTTGCTGAAATCATTCACGAAGCAGGTTTGCCAGCTGGTGTGTTCAACCTTGTTACTGGCACAGGCCCAGTTGTCGGTGAAGCAATCTCTGCTAGCCCCGACATTGACATGGTGTCTTTCACCGGTTCAACACGTGCCGGCAAGATGGTCATGCAGACAAGCGCCGACACCATTAAGAAGGTTGCACTTGAACTTGGCGGCAAGAGTGCCAACATCATCTGTGAAGACCTTGATGCGGAAACTTTCGCAAAGGCAGTTATGGGTGGAACAGGTCAGGCTTTCTTGAACAGTGGCCAGACATGTTCACTTCTCAGCCGCATGCTCGTTCCCCGTTCACGCCTTGCAGAAGCAGAAGGCCTCGCAGCAGCAGTTGCCAATGGCATCAAGGTGGGCGATCCCTTCGCAGAAGGCACCAACGTGGGCCCTCTTGCATCAGCAGCACAGCGTGATCGCGTTCTTGGCTACATCAACAAGGGCATTGAAGAAGGCGCCAAGTTGATTGCTGGTGGTCCTGGAGCACCTGAAGGTCTCGAGACGGGCTACTACGTAAAGCCAACCGTGTTCTCCGAGGTGTCGAACTCAATGACGATCGCGCAAGAAGAAATCTTCGGACCAGTTCTCTCGATCATTCCGTACGACGGCATCGACAACGCAGTGGACATCGCTAACGACTCTCCATACGGCCTTGCCGGTGCAGTGTTCGCAGCTGACAAGGAGACAGGTGTTGCGATTGCACGTCGCATCCGCACAGGCCAAGTCACAGTCAACGGTGGCGCCTTCAACCCGAATGCTCCATTTGGTGGATACAAGCAGTCCGGTGTTGGTCGCGAGTTGGGCGTCTACGGCTTCGAAGAGTTCCTTGAAATCAAGAGCCTTCAGTTGTAACCAAGTAATCAAAAAAGGGACTCACTCTTTCGGGGGTGAGTCCCTTTTTTATTCACATCATCCCATGACAGCATCTGAACGACTGATTTCCTAGAATTGTTTCGTCGGCCCTCCCCTCAGGCTTTATGTACTTTTCCTCTGTCATTCAATGTGTCCCAGTTCGCCGTTTCATGGCTGCCCTCTTAGGCCTATTGCTTCTCGGCCAAGTAACACCAACCTCTGCAGCACAAGCGGCGGGCGATAACCCACCATCGGATGTCAACGTGCTCTTCATCGTTCTTGATGAAGCACCTCTCTTTCCTTTACTGAAGACGGATGGAACCATCAACAGAGAGCGCTATCCCGGATTCGCATCCCTTGCCGATCACTCCACTTGGTATCGCAATGCGATGACGACGGCACAACGCACCACAGAAGCAGTACCCGCAATTCTCACGGGCAAATGGCCCACCTTTAAGAACTATCCATACTTCAAAGATCATCCCAAGAATCTCTTCACGCTTTTGCGTGAGGAGAAAAAACTGAATGTGTATCAATCCATCACCAATCTGTGCCCTAAGAATGTCTGTGCTAATGCACCTTCACGGGACGATAAGAAAATTTTGATGCAAGTACGCGAGATGAAAACCGCTATCTCGCGAGCAGCAACTGCAACGACTCCCACACTCAACTTTGCTCACGTGTTGCTGCCACATCGTCCGTGGAGTCTTGTACCCGATCTGCGGTTCATGTCAGACGTATTGGAGTTCCCTGACCCTCGCAGCGAATTCTTAGTTGATCGACGCAGAGACAACTATCAATCAATGCTGCGCCAATATGTGGCAACTGATGTTTTGATTGGTGATCTTGTGAGCACAATGAAGACATCACCGAACTGGGACAACACGATGATCGTTGTCACCGCAGACCACGGCATCACCTTTGAGCCGGGCAAGTCATATCGAGACACCATTGACGTCAAGAGCCCCGGAACAATGGAAGACATTTTTCGTGTTCCTCTCTTCATCAAGTACCCACGGCAAACAACTTCATCTGTTTCGGATTGTCCCGCGTCATCAATTGACCTACTGCCCACTGTGTTGGCAGCTTCATCACAGAGACCCGGCACCAAGACTGACGGCTCGGACCTCGCTTCATCCTGCCCTCAACGTTCACGCCGAACAGTGCGGTGGCCTGCTGGAAGCTTTCAACTCTCCACAACTTTTCCTTCACTAATGAAGCGGGTGAAGTATTACGACAGATGGATTGATGCAGATAGCGATATTGATGGCATATACCGCAGTGGACTGAGCGGCTCTTTGCTAGGGACCTCCGTACCTGTCGCGCCCGCCAGAACAACATCAGTCGGTTGGCGCTTGAATCTGGCACAGAACTACCAAAACGTCGGATGGGGTCGCCTCTCCCCTGTTCCAGCTCGTGCATCAGGGCTTCTGTTTCCTTCGAAAAGCATGTGCAGGCGATGCGAGGGGCTGATTGCAATCAATGGCAAGTTCGTCGGCGTCATCTCAGAATTGGCTGGCGCACAATCCGCTAAGGAGGGCATCTACTTCTCCAGTTCGCTCATGACTCGTCTCATGGAGCCGGGTCCAGCGACCGTTGAACTATGGATAGCCAATTGGACAAAGAAGACACCCACTCTTCAGCGTGTCGGACCTGCTCGAAAATGACATAAGGTCACAAGTGACCCCCCAAGGCATAACCGATAGGACGCCGTGGGTATTTCAGACCAGATTCGACACCGTCGACACGCGAGCCGATTTTGTGGTGCGCTCGCTCTGGTATTCGTTATAACTCTGATCACTCCACTGATGAGTCCATCAGCGAAGAGTTCCTCCCTTCCTCCCGTGAAGTCTGAGATCACCATTGCCATGATTGTTCTTGACGAAGCGATGCTTTCTCCTCTGCTTCGTACCGATGGAACAATCAATCGCAAGAGATTCCCGGGGTTTGCAGCGCTCGCAGATACCTCAACGTGGTACCGCAACATGTTGGGAACCTCCCAACGAACCACAGAGGCGGTGCCATCAATCCTTGATGGTCAATGGCCTTCATTAACCAAATACCCCATTCTTCGTGATCACCCCAACAATCTGTTCACGTACATGCAGGGCAAGAAGGATCTCAACGTCTATCAATCGGTGACAAAGCTGTGCCCAAAGGGAGTGTGCACGAATGCCGGGCCTTTGTATTTACGGCTGGTGGACAGACAGGTACAGAGGTTCGAAGAGTTCATCAAGGCATCAGCATCATCCACAACCCCCACATTGCACTTCACGCATCTGCTCTTGCCACATCGACCATGGGGGCTGGCGCCTGACCTGCGCATTGCACCCGACCTTGTGCAATTCACTGACAAGCGCAGTGAGCGTCTCGTTGATCGTCGTCGAGACAACTATCAATCAATGCTGCGTCAATACGTAGCGACCGACACTCTTCTCTTGGAGTTCATCAACAAACTGAAGGCGTCTTCTAATTGGGACAACACAATGCTCATTGTGACTGCAGACCACGGCATCACATTTGTGCCTGGTGAGTCCTATCGAGACAAAATCAATGTCAACAATCCGGGAACACTCGAAGACATCTATCGTGTTCCTCTCTTCATCAAGTATCCACAACAAAACAAGAGTTCTGTCAGCGATTGTCCCGCATTGTCAATTGACATTCTTGCAACCATCATTGCAACGAACGGAGTGAAGTCTGGATGGACAACAGATGGTGTGAACTTGCGGCGCACATGCCCGCAACGCACATCTCGCCGCATCCAGTGGCCGTACAGCACAACACAGATCTCCACCAATTTCACAGCCGTCCTTGAACGCGTTCGTTATTACGACAACTGGATTGATGCAAATGGTGATGTTGATGACATTTATCGAGTGGGCCTCAGTGGACGTCTTCTCGGAAAGAAAGCGCCCACCAAAGCACCAGCAAATGTCAGTGTCTCGTGGAAGCTCAACGGCCCGGAGGGATACCAGAACATTGGAACAGGACGCCTGGCACCTGTTCCTACGCGCGCATCTGGAACACTGCAAACACAAAGCAATCTGTGTGAACGGTGCGAAGGACTGATCGCAGTCAACGGTCGCTTTGTAGGCGTACTGCCCGAACTTGCGGGGATGACTCCTGATGTCGGTCCACTTCCCTTTTCCAGCAGTCTGATGTCTCGCTACATGAGCCCAGGAAAGAACACTGTGGAGCTATGGGTTGCAGACTGGACGAGTGGAAAACCTGTCTTTAGTCGGTCGGAAAGCCCTTCCTAGGTAATCCCATTTGTAATCGAACATTGAGATAACTAAAACAATTGACTCAGTAACAAGACTTAGTCAGGGGGATTATCCCCTGGTCCACAAACGCCATCCCCATTGCCACCGTAGTCGCCGTCGTAACAAGTTTCGATATCGAACATCGATCGCCATGTGCTTGGTCCAACTAGACCATCCACCTCAAGTTGATTCGCACGTTGATAGACCTTGACCCGTTCTTGCAACGCGAAGTCAAAAACTGGCGGGAGAGCGTCAGAACTGACTTTGTCAAAACGAGAGACCGCATTGAGAACCCATCTCACCCAAATTCCAAAATCACACATCTTCAACGGGAAAACCTGCTTTGCGGAACTTCGATACGAACTACATCTCTCGTTGGGAAAAAGATACTGAGTACGTTGACATCCATAGATGTCTTCTGTCTCTGTGCACTCCCTGTCAGTGACTGAATAAGCAGAGAACAATGTTTTTTGGTTCTCAGCAGGATTCCAATACAGACCTAGCGCTTCGAACATTTTCCCATTTATCTCTGGAGTCACACTCAGAACTGGTTCAAACTTTGAAGCGTGACGGTAGCGGTAAGTCTTGACCCAACGCGCTAGTTCTGGTGTAAATCGATTTTCTGAAGTCAACAAGGAAATATCTTCATAATCTCCAATTACATTCTTTGCAAGATTTATGAATTGATGTACAAGTGGACCTGAATCACACATCTTGAGAGGAAGCGTCAGTTTTATCTTGTATTTCGAGCAACTCTGTCGGACTTCAAGGTTGACTCGTTTCCCCAAGCTGTCAACTAGACCAGCTGGCGCAAACGTAGCGCCATTCCACTTGAAACTGTTGATGATCACTCCACCTGCGGCCCTATCTGGCTGATAATCACTGAAAGATGCAATCAACACTCCGTTCTTTAACTCGGTGGCCTCAGTCGCGGGCAGCTTCACCCAACTTCCATTTACTTTTGAGATTCCGACGACACTAGAGCACCTAGTTCCTCCGGAAATCACCAAGTCAGGCACTCCATCATCAGTGATGTCATGAAAGCCAGCCTCACTCGCCCACTGATCAATCAAATCAAATCTTGCAACTTCAGTGAAGCTCTTCGACCCAAACATCTGAAGAGAAACATGATTAGAAATCTGGTCATACGGCCCGTATTCACAGTTGGTGGCATCCGAGCCGAAAATTGGGCTGACGACTGCAGCATAAATGTCATCGCCAACACGCACAGGCCTCACGTAGACGTCATTGTTATCCGGCGCTGTATTGCTTAACTCCCAGATTCCAACCGCCTCAACCAATTCATTGTCGATGACTGGCAATGAAGATTCTGAATCGGCTGCTGAATCACTACACGCCGCCGCAACTACTACTACAACAATCATTGGAATCAAACGGCTTACAAGCCTTACTAGACGGTCTGTCATACACGAGGACTGTACCTATTCGCATCAAGCCCCTGCGAGTTGCATTGCTGATTCAACCCCACTATTTGAATCCTCGTTATCGTCAGCCAGGCAGGACTGGTATTGCATTTCAATCTGATTTAGAACCAATCTGGCATCTTGAGGACGAGTCGCTCGCCATGAAATTGAAGCCCTCTGCCATATTCCACGTTGCGATGGCACTCACCGCTATCTTGTCGGTGGCGGCAATACTCAACCCTTGAAGCGGAACTATTGCGCTGTAAACACCCGCATCATAAGAGGCTTTGAATGACTGAATTCGTTCTTCATAGAAAGTTGAAATGAAACCCTGCGAGCCCCCTGAATCAACCTCTATTTTCATCGAAACTTTCTGTTGATAATCACCAGACGGAAGGAATTCGATAGCGACATTTTGTTTCACAAAGTGCCCCTGAGATGAACCTCCAGACTTGTATTCGATCTCTTCCGGAAGATTCTCGGTTGTTTTGGTGCGAATACCAATTTCAAGTGTCTGAGCAACCCCATCAGCATCCACATCACGAACACGGACCACGGAGCGCTGCAAGTCAGCTGTGTCGAGAAATCTCTCGCTGCCCGTTGGCTCACCAAGAGTTGCGATCTCCTTCACATCTCCGTCATCGTCGATGCAAACCACCGCCCAGTCTGCGGGAAACGCCAGTTCAACTTCGGCCGCAGTGGAACTACATGACGCAATTCCAAAACATGACCCTGCAAATAGAGCAAAAAGGGACACTCTTTTAGACACAGAAACGTTCACATGCACATCCTAAGCAAATTCAACTGTGGCGCGAACCGAACTATGGCAAGAGCACTAGTTATCCCAGAATAAAATTATTTAACAGTTCTTCACTCAAAACGAACTATGAGAATTGACAAGAAGTATCAGATAATTGTGATTTTGATATCGCGCCCAACAATTCTGGACAGAAAAGCTTCGAGACTGAGTCGCCAGTTCCAAACTTGCAGTTGCAATGCATTGGGTTCAACTGGACCCATTACCAATACCTTTCGGACATTTACTGACGGAGCATTAATCTCCCCAGGCACACGTTCCGCTCCCAAATAACCACGCCCGACTTGACGAGTCTGGACGTCCGACACAGTTATCTCTCTTCTTGTCAAGATTTCGAACCCTTTATCCCAAGAGACTTGAGCAATATCGACATTGTTACTACGCGCGTACATGAGAATGGCTGTTTCGGACACACCCCAGTGAGACATCAGCTGCTTCAATCGACGCTGATACTCAATTTCATCAACTCGGTAATGACCCATCTGATTCTTCTCCCAGCTAGAGAGTGAAATCACAACTGGACCAAGGCCATGGGAGCCTTGTCACTCTCGAATAAAGCTCTCACCTTAATGGCTTCATGGCAGCCAATGAGAAGCGCGAAGGAAACACCCGTGAGCAGACACACCTTGCAACTGAAGCAACCCATTATTGAATTGGGGCACTAAAAGCCTCGGAATGAGCCTCACTTTATTGTTTATTTCGATTTGGAGGCAGCAAACCGATTAACCGTGTTTTACAATGTTTCATGAGTTGTTTTCTCCAAATCCAGAGGTCTAGATGATGAATAACTTAAAGATCTACGAGAGAAAAAAAGTTCTGTTCATTTCAACAATTCTTTCCGCGCTTTTTCTTGCATCTTGTGGCGTCAGTTCTGCCACCACCACGACGACGACCTCCACCACGACAACGACAACGACAACGACAACCGTCGCACCCCTATCGTGCGCAAAGGGCGGAGTGTGTGAAGTCGGCGATATCGGTCCAGGTGGCGGAACAGTGATGTATGTCGCTAGCGAGCCATTTACTTCTGAATATTCACATTGCTCGTCAGAATGTCAAGATTTTTTGGACCTGCCATCTACTAAAGAGATTTCTGCTTGTCGTGATGCCTGCAACTACCTCGAGGTATCAAATGTCGACGTCGGAACTCAGTTGGACTGGGTAGAAGCTACGAAGCGAGTATCCGAGTGGAATGCCAATGGACTTTCAGATTGGTTTCTCCCGACTGTGGAGCATTTTTACTTATTGAGTCGCGGCGTAAAAGATTGCAAGTTCTTTAAGAGTGCAACAGGCCAATACATGCCGGACTATTGGATGGCGTCCTGGGATGGTGACTACAACCAACCGAAGTTTTTCTCTTTGGGTGGTTGCGGAACTGGTCGGACGTGGTACAAGAATACGAGTAACGTCCGACCCATTCGAGCTGGATAGGTCTACGGAATTTGACGCTGTCATTGACTGACCTATCAACATTGCGTTGTAAACGCCCGTCGAGTCGGATCTCTTTATGCAGTTGGGTGTCCATGGTGACTTCTTACGAAAAGGAGAGGCTCAACTCACATGGCGCGAACTCTGCCCGCCAAAATATATGGTGATCAATCTAAAGCCCTGCCCTGGGTTGGACACCTCAGTAGTGGGCGTTGAGGGACTCGAACCCCCGACCCTCTCAATATTGGCGAGATTCTCTAGCCAATTGGGTTTGTCGCCCGAATGAACAATGCCATGCAAACACCTATGACACGGGTGCAAGAGCCCACGGCAAGCCTCACCCCCGACCAAGGACCCCTTCTTCCAGACTCTCAGAAACTCCAACGGCTTACATCAGACTTCGTTTCGGATCTTGGACTTGAACAGAAGTACCCCACAGCGATGCTGGACATCGTTGAACACAGGTGATAGAACCGAGAAGTCAGATGTCTCTCAAGCACAGGGGCTCAGTCATGGGTTTGTTTGGTGGTCCACCGAAACTTAAGTACAGCGATTTCAGTGGATCCAACATCCCACTGGACAAAGAACAGCTTCTCAAGGAATACGTGATGTATGGCCTCGATCTAGCAACCATCGGCAGCGACGGGCACCCCCTGAGCATCGTCCACATGAATCAAGAGATCAAAAGACGAGGCCTGGATCCCCACAGCGTCATGGATCTTCGAGCGTTCCTCCTCCACAAGGGACTGATGCGACGCTCCCAGTAGCGAGGTACGCCACAGGAAGAGGTCTGGGGCACGAGTAACTGTTCAAAGATTGAACGACCTTACGAAGAGAGGCGCTAAACGAACCTCCGAGGCAAGACTTCACTTTCAACGCGGGAGGGTGACAGTTACATGCTGAATCAGCTAAGAATCTCGATGTTTCCGAAGAAGTCGCGAGACCTCTGTCGTCACTTGCCCACCAATGCTTTGCAAGAGAAGAACTCCCGAGGCCGTGATTCCTGCATGTCGACCGCCTGGCTACCTGGCGCGCGCCGTTTAGCCCCACGAAACACGAAAAGTAGAATCCGGAACAGGCAATCCCTGGTCCTACTGGTGGGCGTTGAGGGACTCGAACCCCCGACCCTCTCCTTGTAAGGGAGATGCTCTAGCCAACTGAGCTAAACGCCCGCAGATGCAGGA
>WLGW01000003.1 GCA_009703055.1 Actinomycetota bacterium | reverse complement strand
TGTGATGTCGCAGTTGTTGTTGCGTCGTAGGTGCGGTTGTTGGCGGTGATGCCAGAGACCGTGAGTTCTTTTGCGGTGATGTTCGCAGACGTTGTGGGTTGGGTGAGTGTGTAGTTGGCTGCGTCGGTGCCGCTGATGGTGAGGCCACTCACGGTGATCGTCTTTGTGTTGCCAATTGCCTTATCGGCAAAGACCCCTGCTGCTGAAGCGGTGGACAAAGTGACAGCGTCGGCGCCAATGACTCCAGACAGAGCAGCAGTTCCCGTAATGAGTTGGGATGTAGCTGCCGTTGTTCCGTCGTACACCTTGTTGTTCGCCGTAATGCCAGTCACCGAGAGTGCCTTGGCGGTGATGTTTGCCGTCGCAGTTGGTTGCGCGAGGGTGTATCGACCTGCTTGTGCACCTCCAAGAAGAGTGCCTGTTGCGGTGACTGTCTTGCCATTGGCCACTGTCTTGTCGCCAAAGGCACCGGTGGCACCTGCACTATTGATGGTCACCGTGTCGCCGCTGACAACTCCGTTCAGGGTCGCATTGGTGAAGTTCAATGTGGCTGTTGTTGATCGATCGTATTCCTTATTGGCGGCGGTCATGCCCGAGATGGTGAGAGCCTTTGCGGTCACGACAAACGTCTGAGTCACACTGGTGGCTGCGTTGTAGTTGACATCTCCAGCTTGGCTGGCGGTGACGCTGCAAGTGCCGTTGCTGACAACGGTCAAAGTCGCAGATGTTGTATTCGTTGAAAGTGACGGTGATGCAACGGTGCAGATACTGGTGTCGTTGCTGACAAACGTGTTTTGAAGTGAAGCTGAGTTCGTTGATGAGATCGTGAATGCTGCGACGCCATAGATACGGTCTGCCAGAGTTCCGAACGTGATGGTTTGGGTTCCCTTGTTCATGGTGAGCACGGCGTCGTCTGAAGTGACGGTTGAAACTGCGCCTGCAGTACCGAAGCTCTTGACGACAACCGAATATGTACCAGCGTCGGCAACAACCGGATTAGAGATGGTGTAGGTCGACGAAGTTGCACCAGAGATGTTGGTGCCGTCCTTGCGCCATTGGTATGTGAAGTCAGCAGCAAGAGCGCCGGTAGCGGAAGGTGTCACGCTGAATGTGTGTGATTGCCCGGAAGCCTTTGTGACGGCAGCAGGTTGAGTTGTGATGGTAGGGACATTTGCATAGCGAATGATTGCGACGCCGGAGCCGCCGGCTCCACCTGCTGTACAGCCAGCGGTACCACCGCCACCGCCACCGCCGGTGTTTGCTGTGCCAGAGACGCCTGTTCCTGTATTGACACCAGCGCCGCCACCGCCTGATCCGCCTGAGCCAGCAAGGCCGCCGCCCCATGCGCCACCGCCACCGCCACCGCCATACGGGGTGGATGTGCCTGTGATGCTGTTGCTGAAGCCCGCTCCACCAGCTGAAGCATTGAGTCCTGTGGCTGCACCATCAAGGCCGCCGGTGCCACCAGTCAATGCCGTACCACCAGAACCGCTTCCAGTTCCGCCGGGAACTGTGGTGTTACTCCATGTAGCAGTTCCACCGCCACATTGGTTTTCGAACCAGTGTGTTTGACCGCCGATTCCGCCATTTCCTGAGAAAGTTTTTGAGTCCCATGTGATGCTGGTAGCACCGCCGTTGCCACCGTCTCGAAGAGTGGTGTAATCCGAGCCGTTTCCTGTGTCTGCGAAATAACGGCCTGCACGTCCTCCAGCGCCCACAATCACGGTCAGCTCAGACGAGGACGTCGCTGCAACGCGTTCGGCGTAATAGCCACCGCCACCAGAACCACCAGAGCCAACGTTTTCGCCAGCGCCACCGCCACCGCCAACAACGAGAACATCAACACTCTCAACACCAGAGGGAAGGGTGGTGATCTTGCAACCAGCCGTTTGGGTGACGCGAAGGTATGTGTACCGACCGGTGGTCGTCGATGAGGTGGCGCATGCGCCGTAATCAACAGAGACTGCGGTTGCTGAAACAGTGGAGGATTCTTTGAATGAAGTGTCACCGCTGAAAGTAGCGGTGATATTTCGTGATCCAAATGTCGACGGGTTCCACGTGCACGACGCAACGCCACTGAGGACACTTGTTGTTCCGCATGCACTAATAACAGTGCCATTTTCCATGAATGCAACAGTGCCTGTCGTTGAAGAAGGGCCAGTGACATTTGCAGTGAGGGTGTAGTTGGTTCCCATGACTGGCGAGGCAGGCATTGTGCCAAGTGCAATGGAAGAGGTTCCCCATGTAGAAGCTGTCGCAGAGATAGATGGACGATTCGGTGCAGCGGAGTCAACGGGAGTGACACGCGTGTCGTACGACGTTGCAGCATCTAAGCCCGTCACTGTGGTGGATGTACCTGATGTGCTTGCAGAAAAAGTTGTCCATGTGGAATCGGACGCCTTTTTGTATTCCACCTTGTAGCCACTCACGCCTGTGGTGTCTTGCGGTGCAGTCCACGTCAATGCAAGCTGTGATGTGCTGCCGGTGGAGACGGTTCCGGTCTTTGCTGCGGTCAATGTTCCAGGGCCATTTGCACCGAGTGCAGTGTTATTGAAGTTAAACCCCTGCAGGTTGTAGGCACGTGCGAGATAGTTCTCGACTTGACGAATTTGTGCGGCAGTGAGTTCGCCGTTATAGAGAATGATCTCTGCAGCGTTGTAGTCAGACCGTTCGTCAGCATAGGACAGCCCCTGCCCGCCAATTCCGAAGTAGCCAAGGTTGATGGCAAGTTGAGTATCAAAATTCTGCGCGGAAGCGGTGGTGACCTTGTTGAGACCATTATGTCGGAACAAGGTGTTCTGGTCTGTCATCAAGTTCCAGTTCAACATGTTTGTTCCGTTGTTGGTGTCCGCTGTGAGCCATGTGCCGTGCCACGCAACACCTGCATTGCCGCTCCAGTAACCGGACAACCAGTTCGAGTTCACGCCATCGAGAATTCTTTTGCGCGTTGTGCCTGAATAGCGCGTCACTTGGAACAATGTGTATCTGTTCGTCGTTGTGGGTGTGAAACTTGAGAATCGAACTGCGTCGGCAATGCCGCCACTGAGTGTGCGAATTGTTCCTGCAGTTCCATTTCCTGTTGTAGTTGTGACGGTAGGAGATCCAGAGACTGATACCGAGTGGCGACCATTGCCCGAAGAGTCCACCCATTGTTTGCGAGTGGAGTCGAGTGTTTGGAAGTCTTCTGCCACCATGCGATACGCAGGCGTTCCAATCGATGCAGGGAATGCATCTAATGGATCTGTGGTGTAGCGAATCATTGCAATGCCGCTCCCACCACGCCCACCATTGGTCTGTAGCCCCGCACAACCCGCTCCGCCACCGCCACCAGAGTTCACACGGCCGGGAAATCCTGTCGTATTCGAATTGGTTGATCTGGCATCACATCCGTCACCGCCGCCAGACGCACCCAATATTGAGGACCAGTTGTTGCTACCACTATCCCAAATACCGCCGCCGCCGCCACCGCTGTATTCATTCACAACGCCAAGGAAATAGTTCACTACTCCAACCGCACCCGTGGTTCCCCTAGAGCTAGCACCATTTGAAGCGGTGCCACCGTTACCACCTGCAAATCCACCAGTAGATGTACCACCAGCTCCACCTAGTGAACCATTTGGTGCGCTCACACCAGCTTGTCCACCATTTGCACTTATCAACTGTGTTGTATTTCGTGAAACAAATGACGATTGCCCAGATGTTGAAGCGGCACCTTGCCAAATACCGGGATTACCACCATCGCCTACGCGAATTGTCAAAATTTCACCAGGCGTGACAGCGATGCCATTTCGTGGGTGATAGCCGCCACCGCCACCGCCACTTCCGCCATCGGTACCGCCACCGCCACCACCAGCAACAACAAAACCATCAACAGAGGTAACCCCAGCTGGTACCTGCCATTGGCAGTAGCCAGTACTGGTGAACCGTTGCACTGTGTGTGCGCCCACAACAGTTGTTGCTGTCGTACATGTGGATGCATTAGTGAGCAATGTGAAAGATGATGATGTTGCAGTTGCACCGTTATCATCGGTAGCTCGCACGGTGATTGCTTGCGATTGTGGCGACTCTGTTGCAGTTCCAGAAATCACACCTGCAGAAGAAAGTGTCAAACCACTGGGCAATGTTCCCGACTGCACGGCGTATGTATAAGGACTCACACCACCTGATGCAGAGAGCGTGAGTGAATATGCTGTGCCCTCAGTTGCGGTAAGACCCGTTGTTGGAGCAGCCAAAGTTGGTGCGGCATTCACGCCCAAAGTGACATCTTGCGCTACCGCATAGGGACGGAATTCAACCACACTCACCATGGGCGTTGAACAACTGATGTCGTTTCCGAAAGTTTCACCTGGGCGCCGATGGTGGCAGTTCTCGGAGCGTAGACCATTCGGTTCACCCGTGGCCCAGGGAACGTACCCACCAGGTAGTGCCACGTCGTCAAAGCCGCTCGTCTGGAATGCATCACGCGTGCGCATCGTCCATTGACCTTCATTGTCTGTGTCGTTGAGTGCCGTCCAGAATGAACCAGTGGACACATTCGCGTTCAACCACGTCTGCTCGGCGGCACTGGTCGTCGACAACACGTAGCCGGGCACACCACCGAAGCGCAACGTTGTCGCATCGGTCTCGGCAGATGTAAATGACATGGAACTTCGCAGAAGATAGAAGTTCCCGGTGCTGGCGTTGTACTTGTAATTAGAACTCGTACCGTTATTGGCAAGCTTGGCGCGATAGCTCACGGTGATGGTTTTGTCTCCAATGGTCCCCGCTGTTGCAGTCACACTGTTCAAAGTTGCATTGACGTTTGTTTTATTTCCCTCAAGGGTCAATGTCCGTGTTCCAGATCCCGAAATGGTGGCAGCACCAGTAGCTGCCAATGTGGTTCCCGCCGGTGCCGTCAAGGTAGCGACAATGGTTTCGTCGGTATTGAACGTTGATGCACCAACATGAGAAGCGCCAAGCCCAAGGTTTGATGCCACAGACACTGTTGCTGTGCGTGACGCTGCACCAGTGAATGTGACGTTGCGCATGATGCGTGATGATTTTGGTTCAAATTCCACCAAGGCGCCGTTCAATGTGGAAGATGGTCTGTTGTCATTCCATGTAGACGCCGAGCCGTGGTTGAAATGAACAAAGTCTTCGTTACCTATGGAGTTATACGCTTCAGGGCCACCAGTGTTATTCGGTTCATTCAATAACCAGTTTGTATACCGCCCTGTAATTCCAGTGGCACCAGTTGAAATTGGCCCCCATGCATCTTCACCAAGAAGACGGAATGTGTTCTCTTGCATGTCATCGGTGATACCAAGCCACGCAGAAGATGAGCCAGCAACTGTGCGCATCACTGTCACCTCATCGGCGCTAGTCGGAGTTGCAAGAAATCCTTGACGACCACCCAATTGCATTCCAAGAGCATCAGTTAGTGACTCCCACACTGTGGCATTATTTGTTCGTGAACGGAATGTATAGAAGTGCCCGTTGGTATGTGGCGTGTACGTGTATCCACCAAACGTTTGCGACACGGGGTTCATATCTACATCAATCATCAATTGTGTAGACGTAAGTGTCGCCGCATTAAGTGTCGCGCTTGCAAGTGCAGTGTTTATATTTGATTGAGACCCCACCAACGTGACGGATGAAGAGTTGTTACCTGTCACAGTTGTTCCCGATGCCGACACAATCGACAAAGTTCCATTAGTGACGTTCATTCGCACGCGCACTGATTCACCCAAGATGTAGTCGGTGACAACGTTTGAGAGACCAAGGTTCGTTGCGGTTCCTAATGCAACAGCAATGTCGGAACCTTCAGTAAATGATTCTGCAGAGTAGGCATGGTTGTAACGCACGTACACCACACCACTGCCGCCATTAGCTCCGTTATGTGATGTGCTGTGCGTACCGGCACCACCGCCGCCGGCACCACAGTGATTCGTACCACTCGTGGGCGCAGTTGGTCCCGAGGCTCCATTCGTGGCTCCGTTACCACCGCCGCCAGCACCACCAAGAGGTAATGCATAAACGACGTCGGTGCCACCAGATCCGCCGCCGCCGCCGCCGCCGAACATGCCGCTGCACCAACCAATCACCCAACCGGGCATTACGCCGTTACCGCCGTAACCACCAGTGGCTCCACCACCGGGGCCGTCCATCGAGTTATTGCCCGGGCTACCAGCGCCGCCGCCACCGCCGCCGCCTTCCCAGTTCGGACTGCCACCTGCGTTTCCACTTCCAGAGTTACCTCCGTAACCGGCCCACCCCAGTTGGGAAGAGGTCGAACCTGATCCGCCGCCACCTACGCCACCATTTGCTGTGGATCCAAACGCACTTGATGCCACACCCGTGGAACCGGCAACACCATTTGTTCCGCTCACGGCAGAGCCAGCGCCGCCACCGCCACCTCCACCTACAACAATCGAATATGTGGTGTTTGCAGAAACAGTTTGTGCACGCAGGTTCAATACTTGGCCACCGCCGCCACCACCAGCAGGTGCCATGCGAGCGCTGTTGCCGCCACCACCGCCACCACCGCCGCCGACAATCACCGCATCAAGTGCGGTGACATTGGCAGGTGTAGTGAAGTTTGCAACACACGATGTAAATCCAGTGGGCACTTGATACTGAAGCAGCGTGGATCCACCCGCTGTGTTAAACGAGAATTCTTCACACGGCATTGCATATGACAACAGAACAACACCGGTTCCGCCGGGGCCACCTCTGTTGTTCTGCGTAGTGTTGTTTTGGTTGTAGCCACCACCACCACCGCCGCCGCCAGTGGATTCCATCGCATCTGTAACCGCGCCCGACGACCCGATATTTCCTGCAGCACCGCCACCGTTACCCCCAGTACCTGCAACTCCAGTTCCACCATCAGCGCCGCCACCGCCACCACCGGCGAAGAACACTGATCCGCCCACCACATGTCCCACACCTAGAGATGATGCATTCGCGGTTGTTAACAATGAACTTGCTAAACCTACACCGCCGTTACCGGCACGATTAGTGGTTCCACCATTGTCCGCATTTTCACCTACGCCACCAGCACCGCCACCACCGCCGCCGCACCATCTGGAGGACGTACCAGTGCACGCATTGTCACTTGCACCACGGCCGCCCTGGCTACCTTGACCCGCAGTTCCGGCGAAACCGTCATAGGTGCTGTTGGCACCACCACCGGAACCACCAGTCGATCCATCCACACCAACGCCCGCACCGCGTCCACCGCCAATTGCAGTGGCCAAGGCAGATCCGTTGCGTGCCAACACAGAATCTGCGCCGTTTGTTTGACCAATTGCTGGCGACGTTGTAACGATTTGACCCACACCACCGCCACCCACCGAGACTCGCATGATGTCGCCAGGTGCGACAGTGGTGTTCGTATTGGTTAAGTAGCCACCTGCACCGCCACCGCCAGCGTGACGTGTTCCTCCACCACCACCACCGGCAACAACTAAGTAGTCAATTCGTGTAACTCCTGTGGGAATGGTGTAGCCACCAGCTGCAACCAAAAACGAACGTGGGAACGCAACCACTTGTCGACCACCATTGATTGCAGTTCCGATTACCCGATTCCACGTGGGGCTACTCACTCCAGTGAGATTTGTTGCAGTCGAAGCACCGGTCACGCGGTTATTCAACGCGGAACCAGATCCTTCATTGAAGTCGTAATACAACACAAGACCGGACGCGTTTGCTGGCCCCCACGTGTTCATGTCGGCTTGTGCTTGTGCTTCGCTTTCACGCGTGGTGTTATACACACGCACTTCATCTATCGACCCAAGAAAGCGACTCCATTGCCCGCCACCACGAGCACCGAGACTGAACCCGCCAGTACTGTTAAAACTCGAATTCGGCACATCTGTACCGTTTGTCACTTGGTATACCTGACGGCCGTTCAAGTACATCGTGAGTCTGGTGCTAGCACGAGCCACAGTAAAAGAGACGTGCTGCCATTGGTTGAGCACAGGAATCACGCCGGTGGCTCTCCAACTCCAAGTACTGCCACCTGAATTCATCAGTGCGTACTGAAATGTGCCGTTTACTATTGCGAAGAGGTAGTTGTTCTCCTTGGAAACAAACACACATTCACTTGATGCACACAGCGATGTAGGACGAATCCATGCCGACACGGTGATGTTCCCTGTGACATCGAATGTGTCGTTGTCGTTTGCATTGAAATAACTCGAGCCGTTAAACGTTGCAAAGGTGTCATCAAGTCCCACAGAAGATGCTTTCGCAACGCGTTGTTCTACCGAAGGCGCAACGACAACAAGGGTTGCCAAAAGAAGGCCGGTGGCGGCCGAGGCGATACGACGAAGAAGAGAAGAGGCGGTGGTCATTGGCGGAAAACACCCCTAGTAAGAGGTGTAGAAATCCTAACTTCCGTCTAGACCGCTTGTACAGGGGGCGTCTGAGTGACAAAAGCCTTATGCCGTATGGGTTTTGTCATCCACGCCAGCCGTGAAATCACGGTACTTCAAGAAGAATCGCCGCTGGCTGGCAGCGAAGCGCAAAAACTAACTGCGAGGAACCTTGCTCCAGGCAATTTCCTTGTCCAAACGAGGCTCGCCGGGAAGACCAAGAACCTGCTCGCCAAGGATGTTTTTCATGATCTCGCTGGTGCCGCCTTCGATGCTGTTGGCACGTACACGCAAGAACGCGTGACGTGCTCCGCCATCAGTGCCGTCAACAGAAAGTTCTTCAGGACGACGGAACGTGAAGTCGTATCCGATCATTCCTTCGGCACCCATGAGCTCAATCGTGAACTCGGTGACCTTCTTGTTGAAGTCAGACATCATCAACTTTGCAATCGAACCTTCAGGACCTGGGTTGCCGGCCTTGGCCATCTGTGCACCCTTCATGTTGGTGTAGCGCAACGCTTCGCTCTGACAGAACAACTTCATGAGACGATCTTTTTGTGCAGGGTCACGCTGATCTGCAGGTGTTTCTCTCCACACACGAATTGTTTCGTCAATTGGTCCGCGACGCTTTGCGTTGCCGCCACCGCCACCACCGATTGCAGTGCGCTCGTTCATCAAAGTGGTGAGCGATGCACGCCAGCCTTCGCCGACATCGCCGATGCGCTGTGAATCAGGAACACGAGCATCGGTCATGTAGACCTCGTTGAACTCTGCTTCGCCTGTGATTTGACGCAGTGGACGCACTTCAACACCTGGTGAATGCATATCAATTGCGAAGTAGGTCATGCCTTTGTGCTTCGGAGCTTCTGGATCAGTACGTGTGACCAACATTCCCCAATGTGCAAGGTGCGCCATTGTGTTCCACACTTTTTGACCATTGATGATCCATTCGTCACCATCACGAATTGCACGAGTACCGAGACCTGCAAGGTCACTTCCTGCGCCGGGTTCGGAGAACAACTGGCACCACAACTCTTGACCAGTGAACATCGGACGAAGGAAACGTGTCTTCACTTCGTCACTGCCGTGCGTCACGATTGTCGGACCAGCAAGCGCCATAAAGAACGATGCGGGATGTTGTGCTGCTGCACCTGCTTTGCGCACGCGCTCTTCAATCACTCGGTTGAACTCTGGACGAAGTCCGAGACCGCCATGACCCTTTGGGAAATGCACCCATGCAAGACCTGCGTCGAAACGCGCACCACGAAATGTGACGTCGTCAACCTTCTTCGGATCGAACTCTGTGAGGAGTGCGTCAAGGGCTTTTTCAACGAGGGCGAGGCTGCTGTCGGCAGAAGTGGTTGTACTCATACGCGAAGTCTCGCCGTTGAAGGCCAGAGTTCGCAAATAGTAGGAAATGCAGTGAATTAGGCGACAACAGAGCCGAACATATAGCCCACTGCCATGGTGATTCCCATGGCCACCAAGCCACCGATGACGACGCGAATGATGGGGCGAGCGGTGGAGGCTCGGCCAAACTTTGCGCTTGACCAGCCCAAGCCAGCAAGGGCAATGGTGACAATGATGAGGGTCGACCAAATGCGGGCATTGGCCGACGCCACAGCGGCGACAATCAAGGGAATGGCAGCTCCGCCGGCAAAGGAAAGCGCTGACCCCACAGCAGCTTGCACAGGCTGGGCTGTTGAGTTGACGGAAATTCCAAGTTCTTCAGCGAGATGCGTCCCGAGGGCGTCGTGCTTGGTGAGGGCTTCGGCCACTTCACGAGCAAGAACTTGCGGAAGGCCTTTTGCTGCATAGATCTCGGTGAGCTCATCGAGTTCATGCTCGGGCATGGTCTCAAGTTCCCATTTTTCCTTTGCGATGTCAGCGTTCTCGGAGTCGCGCTGAGAACTGACCGACACGTATTCGCCGAGGGCCATCGACACTGCACCGGCGACGAGACCCGCCATGCCAGCGGTGAGAATGACGGAGCGTTCGGCGTCAGATGCGGCAACACCCAAGATGAGGCAGGCGGTGGAGATGATGCCGTCGTTGGCCCCGAGCACCATTGCCCGAAGGAGGCCGATGCGATGGGCTGCGTGACGTTCAGAATGCATACCCCTCATTGTGGCACTAATGAATGTTGTGAGCGAGCGTGGAAGAATAAAGAAGTGACAACAATGCATCCCACAAAGGCTCTTCTTCTTGAGACCGCAGTTTCATTGATTGATGAGTTTGGGCCTCAGGGCTTCACAGTGGAGACATTGTTAGAGACATCAAAGATCTCGAAGGGATCTTTGTACCACCATTTTCATGACTTCTCTGACGTGATCGAGCAAGCGCAGGTCGCACGATTCTCTCGGTATGTCGACGAAGACATTGCGCTTCTCGTTGACTTGTTGCGTTCATCGACTTCTCGAGAAGATCTTCAAAAGAAGTTTGCACTCATCGTGCAAGGTGCTGGAATGCCGGGTCGCGAAGTAGCACGGGCTGATCGTGCAGCGATTCTGGGCATGGCCCGCCATTCAAAGAAGTTTGCAGATGGTCTTGCAGTTGAGCAGCAGCGCGTCACCGATGTCCTTGCAGATATTGCGCGTGAGATGCAAGAACGAGGCTGGATCAACAAAGACATTGATGGGGCTGTTGTCGCCACGTTTGTTCAGGCGTACTCCATGGGATTCGTACTCAATGACAACACCACGAATCCAATATCGATTGAGCAGTGGAGCTCATTCATCTCCATGATGTTGTCGAAAATTCTGTAGAAGAATTTTCGACACTGCACCGACTTCTGCGGTGAGTTGGTTACAACGCGAGTGGGCCGTGATGCAGGTGTGGCAACACAAGTTCTGCAAATCGTTTCGCTTCATCAACATGCGGGTAACCGGAAAAGATGAATGCTTCGATTCCTAGTGCTTGGTAGCGCTGAATCTTCTCGATCACTTGTTGTGGTGTCCCGACTATTGCTGCCCCGCAACCAGAGCGTGCTTTGCCGATGCCTGTCCACAATGAGGGCTCAATGAATCCGTCTTCGTGCGCTGCCGCACGTAATTCGGCTTGTCGTTGCACACCAATGCTGGTGCTGTCGAGAGATTTCGCTCTGATGGCGTCGCCCGTGGCTTCGTCGACTGCAGAAATGAGATACGCCGCCGCATTACGTGCTTCTTCTTCTGTTTCGCGCACGACGACATGCACGCGATACCCGAACTTGATGGTGCGGTTATGCCGTGCAGCACGTTCTCTCATGTCTGAAATGATCAGTGAAATCTGCTCTTCTGTGTCGGGCCACATGAGGTACACATCGGCATCCATCGCTGCGGTTTCGCGTGCCTCGTTGCTTAATCCACCGAAGTAGAACGCCGGAGCAGGGGAAGTGGCTTTACAAATACGGGGTGCGTCAACCTGGAGCGAAATGAATTCGCCATCCATCTCCAGTCGTTCGCCGTTCATCAAAGTACGTAATGCACGCATTGTTTCTGTGGTGCGTCGATAGCGGTGCGGACCATCAAGAGTCTCGCCAGGCATCTCTGACGAGATGATGTTGATGACAAGTCGGCCATTGAGAACTTGATTCAGTGTGCCCAATTGGCGTGCAAGTTGCGGCACCCAGTTTTCTCCGACGCGAACAGCGGTGAGAAGCCTCATGTTCTGCACGAGGGGAGCAATGGACGATGCAAACGAGAGTGTGTCGATGCCGAGGTCGTAACCCGATGGGAGAAGAATGTTGTCGAAACCGAGTGAGTCTGCAGTGCGCACAATTTCTGAACAGTGTGCCCAACTGCTGAGAAGATCAGCTTGGGGGACGCCCAGTTGTTCGTAATCGTCGTCGCAGAGAGCGCCAAACCATGAAATTTCGATCGGCGAATTGGATTGGCTCATGGAAGCGGAACGCCCTCACTGGCTTGCACGATGCGATACCAGTCGGTGCGGCTGAGTTGCACGCGTGTTGCTTTCGCAAGTTCCTGTAAACGTTCTGGCTGAGTACTGCCGAGAATCGCAATGGGCTTCGATGGATGCGCAAGCACAAATGCAATGGCGATGGCAGAACGTGTGACGTTCTCACGTGCAGCGAGTTCATCAAGAACTGTCAATAATTCCGCAGAGATACCTTCACCGGTTGCGAGGCGACCTCCGGCTAACGGACTCCATGCCATTGGTGTGATTGCTGCTTCCATACACAAGTCAAGAGTGCCATCGCGCAGTGGTTCGAGGTGTGCAGCTGAGAACTGCGGTTGTGTTGTTGCAAGTCCAGAGTCGAGGAAGCCGTTGAGTGCCAATGTTTGTGGCACGGTGTAGTTCGAGACGCCGAATTCTTTTACTAATCCACGAGTGCGTAATGAAGTAAATGCCGCAGCAACTTCTTCAGGGTGCGTGACCATGTCGGGGCGATGCACTTGATAGAGGTCAATGGTGTCGACGTTCATGCGACGCAGCGATGCTTCACACGCTGCAATGAGATAGTCGCCAGAGGAGTCATACGGAACGCCAGGAATGATGCCGCCCTTTGTAGCAAGCACGACTCTGTCTCGCAGTCCAGGCACGGCTGCAAAGACGCGACCAAGGGCTTCTTCACATGCACCAAAGTGTGTGCCGCCCCAGTCAAGGCCATACACATCAGCGTTGTCGATGAGAGTGATGCCGAGATCGACGGCAGTTGTCACCGTTGCGATGTTGTCGTCATCAGAACCAGTGAGGCGCCAGCATCCGAGTGAGAGCGGTCCGACGGTGCCCAGGCTGCTGAGATCTCGATCGCCCGACACGTCGAGTGTCGTCTGTGGTGCAGAGGGAATCTTGAGATCAGCCATAGTGCGAGGTTAGTGAAGTGTTAGTCGATTCGTTCGAAACGGGTGACGCGATGAATTCCCATCTGGGATTCTTCATGAAGGGCTCGAACTAATTGGATGGGGTGTGGGAACCGTGAATCGAAGAGGGCTTGCAGCTCTTGCTGGAATGCGGTCTCGCCGACTGCATCCCACTCTTCTTGGGTGTCCCAAACAAATACCAGTGTGACTTCTCCAGGCTTTGAATCGTCGAGCCACACTTCTTTTGACAGAAAAGGAATTCTGCTGAGACTGGACATGAGGGCTTCGCCCAAAGTCCACACTTCATGGTCAATTGTGATGAATTCATCGACCACTGCAGGATCCATCTGGAAGATGAGCACTTCAACCGGACGGCGTTCTCCGTTGACATATGAGTAATTCATTGATGAGAGACCGTGCGGACAAGAGATGGGCTGATTTCTGCAATGGTACGCACACCTGCGAGGGACATGGTGCGTCGCATTTCTGAATCCAACATGGAAAAGGCTCTCTCAACCCCTGCTTCACCAGCGGCACCGAGGCCATAGAGATACGAGCGACCCATGGTGCAGACGGATGCACCATGAGCGAGTGCTTTCACGATGTCTCCACCGCGACGAATGCCACCGTCACAAATAATGGGGAGTGCACCGTGTGTGGCATGGACAACAGGCGCAATGAGGTCGATCGGTGCAGGGGCGCCATCGAGTTGCCGTCCGCCATGGTTGGAAAGCGCAATTGCATCGACACCATGTGTCAACGCCAGTTGAGCATCATCGACTGATTGCACGCCCTTGAGAATGATGTGCCCTTTCCATCGTTCGCGGAACCATGCGATGTCATCCCACGACAGCGCGGGGTCGAACTGTTCAGAGATGAAGTCGGACAATGTGACGGCAGTGCCGACGGCTCGACCAGCAGCACCGCTGATATTGGCAAAGGTGATGGGGTCATGGCGCACAAAGTCCCATGTCCATGACGGATGTGTGATGCCATCAATCAGTGTTCCGGGTCCGAGTTTTGGCGGAAGAGTGAAACCGCGACGGACATCTCGTTCGCGACGACCAAGAACAGCTGTATCAACAGTGAGCATGATGGCTTCGTAGCCGAGTGATTCCGCGCGAGTGAGCATGTCGTGGACCAATGCGCGGTCTTTCCATACATACACCTGGAACCATTTCGGACCATTGCTGACAGCAGCAACTTCTTCGATTGATCGAGTCGACAACGTTGAGAGGCAATACGGCAACTGATGAGCAGCTGCGACGCGTGCAACAGCAAGCTCGCCTTGTGAATGTGCGATGCGTGTGAAACCAGTGGGAGAAAAGATAAGGGGAGATGGAAGTGTTCGACCCAGAAATGTTGTGCTGGTATCAATGTTTGAGACGTCGCGAAGAATGCGAGGCACAAATTCATAGCGTTGGTACGCGTCTCGATTGCGGTGCAGGCTGACTTCGTCTTCGGCGCCACCATCGATGTAGTCAAAGATGCCGCCCGGTAGTCGGCGCTTGGCAATCAGCCGCAGGTCATCAATATTGGCAGCACGGTCAAAACGTCGCTTCCGAGCAGACAGGGTGGGACGCGCGAAACTTGCAACTGATTGCAGTGTTCGAAGTAATCCCATGTTGTCTCCCTTTGCTGTCTTCACACTAATGATGCGGGCTGTTGTGCTCTGCTTTGGTCAAACACGGCTCCGTGCGTGAAACTACAGCGTGGCTTTTCCTTCAGATCTTGATATCGCGCAAGCGGCACACCTTCTACCAATCGCCGACATTGCGGCTCAGATGGGTTTATTGCCAGACCACCTAGAGATGTACGGCCGCAACGTGGCAAAGATTGACCTCGATGCAGTGGGAGACATCACTTCTCAGCCCAAAGGGAAATACGTCGTGGTCACGGCGATTACGCCGACCCCCTTGGGAGAGGGGAAGACCACAACTTCTGTTGGGCTTGCACAGGCAATGAAGCATGTAGGCAAACGTGGACTTCTTGCGTTGCGCCAACCTTCAATGGGCCCCACATTTGGAATTAAGGGTGGAGCTGCCGGTGGCGGATACAGCCAAGTGGTGCCGATGGAGAACTTAAACCTTCATCTCACTGGTGACTTTCATGCAGTGACCGCAGCGCACAACTTGTTGGCTGCAATGGTGGATAACCATTTACATCACGGCAATGCACTGGGTCTTGCTCTGAAGAAAATCACATGGCGTCGTGTTTTAGATGTGAATGACCGTGCCTTGCGCAACATGGTGATTGGTATGGGAGGCAATGAGGACGGTGTTGTCCGTCAGTCTGGTTTTGACATCACAGCCGCATCTGAGGTCATGGCTATTTTGGCGCTTGCTAATGACGCGAACGATCTTCGCGCCCGGCTTGGTCGCATTGTGGTGGGGTACACCAATGATGATGTAGCTGTGACAGCTGAACAGATTGGTTGTGCGGGCGCGATGGCTGTCATCTTGCGTGATGCCGTGAAGCCGAACTTGATGCAAACCTTGGAGAACACTCCCGCGGTCATCCATGCAGGTCCCTTTGGCAATATTGCCACGGGCAACTCTTCGGTGATAGCTGACAAGTTAGGTATTCATCTCTGTGACTACTTGATTACTGAAGCAGGCTTTGGTGCGGACATGGGTGCTGAACGTTTCTTCAATATCAAGTGTCGAGTATCGGGTATGACGCCCGATGCCGCCGTTCTTGTTGCCACGGTGCGCGCACTGAAAGCTCATTCTGGCCAATACAGAGTGGTTGCTGGCAAGCCATTGCCGCCGGACATGTTGAAAGAGAATCCGGATGATGTTCGTGCTGGTGCCGCCAACTTGGTCAAGCAAATCGAGAACGTAAAGGCACATGGCGTGTCTCCTGTTGTTGCGATTAATGCATTCCCAGGGGACTTTGCTTCAGAACACGAAGTGATTCGTGAGATAGCAGAATCAGTTGGAGCTCGTGTTGCCGTATGTTCGCACTTCTCTGATGGCGGTGCAGGGGCTGTCGATCTTGCGAATGCAGTGATTGAGGCGTGCGAAGAACCCAGCAACTTTGCATTGTTGTATCCCGATGACGCCTCATTGAAGGAAAAGATCGAAAAGATTGCGACCACTATCTATGGTGCAGCGAAAGTGGAGTACAGCGCCGAAGCGAATCGCCAACTGGCGATGTATGAGGCAAATGGTTTTGGCGTGTTGCCCATCTGTGTCGCAAAGACCCATCTGAGTATCAGTGGTGATGCATCTCTCAAGGGTGCTCCGACTGGGCACACATTGTCGGTGCGCGAAGTCCGCGCCTCTGTGGGGGCTGGCTTTGTGTATCCGATTTGTGGCGACATGCGCACGATGCCGGGACTGGGTGCACACCCTGCAGCAATCAATATCGATATCGGCCCCGACGGCCGTGTTGTGGGCTTGTTCTAGTTACTTGCCGCGAAGCGCTGCAACGATGGGCGCGCACTCATCGATGTTTTCGCCACCCACGATGGTGTAACTAAAGCCCCAGCGTTCACGACGCTCAAGCAGTTGCTCGATGCATGAATCCACCGAACCGATGAGAGCGAATGGTGACGCGTCGATCATTTCTTTCGACACGCCAAACATCGATGAGATGCCTTCAACAGTTTTTGCGCGGTCGTCAGTGACCTTGACAAAGAAGGTGCGAATGTTCATCTCGATGTTATTGAGTCGGTGTGCTCCAGCAGCAGCAACGATGGCAACCTTCTCATCAACCGACTCTGCAGTCATTGTCGACAATGCTTCTGGGCCAACAACGCCAGCGGTGAGTGTGCCGTTGATGCCAATGATGTCGGCCTCGCGCGCTGCATAACTGAGGACGCGCTTACCGCCACCACCGATGAGAACTGGAGGCAGTGGCTTCTGCACCGGCTTTGGGTGACCGTCGTAATTGGTAATCGTGTAGTGCTCGCCTTGGAACGAGAATGGACCTTCTGCCATTGCTCCACGAATGATGGCCATGCCTTCGATGAAGCGATCGATGCGTACCTTCGGAGAGTCGTAGGGAATTCCCGATTGGTCGTAGTCGCTAATCATCCAACCGGCACCCATGCCGATTTCGGTACGACCATCAGAAAGAACATCAAGAGTTGCAAGTTCCTTCGCCATGATGAGCGGATGCTTGTAGTCGTTGTCAAACACCAATGCACCAACGCGCAAGGTGGTGGTGACAGAAGCAGCAGCCATGAGCGCTGGCATCGGAGCTAACTGATCAGTGAAGTGATCCGGCATTGTGAGAACGTCGTATCCGGCGCCTTCTGCGCGACGGGCAAGTTCTGCCCAGCCTTTTGCGGTTGCTTCTTTATTGACTTGGACACCGAAACGGAATGGGCGATGAGGGAATTGCGACATAAGGCAACCGTACCAATGGGTCATGTTGGGAAGTGGTGACGCAGGGCCAATAGCGGTGGCAAGTACGGTGGAAATTGCTGTGAATGACTCATCCCGCAAGAAAAGAGCCCATTGGGCAATGCGACTGGGTATCACACTGCTCGCCGGGGCCTTGCTGATGACAGCCGGAATCGTAGGTGCGGCTCCTCATGTGTGGAAGATGGCCAACGCCCACGAAGAAACCCCTGTGAAGTTGCCTGGGTTTATCGGACTCTCGAACCGCACCAAGATGCTCGACTCCGCTGGTCAACAAGTGGGCGTCTTTGAATTCGAGAACAGCCAACCCATTGCGATTGACCAGGTGCCTGAACACGTGGTGGCCACATTGCTGGCAGTGGAAGACAGCAGCTTTGAAAAGCACAAAGGTGTGAACCTCCGTGCGTTGGTGCGCGCCACATTGTCAAACTTTCAGTATTCAAGTGGTCGACAAGGTGCATCCACCATCACGCAACAAGTGGTGAAGAACGAATACCTCGCCGGACTTCCGCGAGACGGGCGCTACAAAATTCTGCAGGCGCGCTACGCCGTAATGCTGGAAAAGACGACCCCCAAGAAACTGATTGTGGAGAGATATCTCAACACGGTGTTCTTTGGCAACAACGCGTATGGCATTCAAGCTGCTGCTGAGGTCTACTTCGGCAAGAAAGTGGCAGACCTTTCGATCGCAGAAGCAGCATTCCTTGTCGGACTCGTACAAGCGCCGTCGTCGTATGACCCCATCAACCGCCCCGTGGCATCAAAGCGTCGCTTCAACCAAGTGATTGACCGATTGGTGCAGGTGAACCTGGTGACGAAGGAAGAGGGCGCATCCTTACAGGCGGAGACAGGCTTCCAAGTGCCAGAGACAAAGCGCGAGGTGCCCCAGCAGGGAACGAACCGCACGTATTTCACAGAGATGGTGCGTGACTATCTGCTGAACAAGTCGACGATTCTTGGTGCCACGTATCAAGAACGATTCAACATGCTGTATCGCGGTGGCATCACTGTGACGACAACACTCGATGCGAAGGCGCAAGCACAGGCAGAAGCAGCAGCGAAGAAGAACTTGCCTACCAATAAAACAGGTATCCAATCCTCCATGGTGTCGGTTGATACTGCTACCGGCGCATTACGTGCCCTCGTTGGTGGCCCCGGTTTTGTTGCGGGACGTACAGAAGTGAACCTTGCACTACGCCGTCGTCAAACGGGTTCAACAATCAAGATGTTTGTTCTCACGGCCGCACTCGAAGCAGGCGTGCAAGCAAGCGACATTATTGACGGCACATTGCCATGCACATTGCCGAACCCTGGTCTTCCTGAAGAGCCTTTCAAGATCACCAAGGGAGTTAGTAATCCCGTTGCAACGCTTGAAGCACAGACGTATTTGTCCATCAACTGCGCATATGCACGGTTGGCTCAGATAGTCGGTCTGAATCGTGTGGTGAACACGATGTACCGAGTCGCATCATCGAGTTATCTCACACGAGAGAACTACAAGATTCAGCCGTATGCAAGTTTCTCAACAGGTGCAAATGAATTCAGCCCATTTGACATTGCATCAGGTGCACAGACTGTGGCGAACGGCGGAATTCACCACGAGCCGTACTTCATCGAAAAAGTAGAAGGCCCAAGTGGAGTGTTATATCAACATCAGCTGGCTCCACAACAGGTGATCTCAAAAGAAGTGGCTGATGCTGAAGTCGACATTCTGAAAAAGACAATGACGTTAGGAACTGCTCGTCGGAGTCCATTGGCGAACAATCGTCCTTCGGCGGGCAAGACCGGTACGCAGGATGAAAACACCAATGCATGGTTTGTTGGATTCACAAAGCAGTTGACAACAGCAGTGTGGGTGGGCGACCCGAAGGGGTACACACCGATGGTCAATATTCCTGAGTTCAGAGCTGATGGTGTTGCGCGAGTAACGGGCAACACATATCCAGTGAGAATTTGGAAAGCCTTTATGGATGCAGCTCACAAAGATCTGCCCAACGTTGACTGGGATGCTCCGCCAAAGCCCACACGTAATCCGATGCGTTTGTATCTGCCTGGTCTTGATTGCATCGCAGAGTTGGTGTCGGGCAAATTGCCGCGAACCGCAACGGGTCCAGTGACCACAGTGGTGCCGGGAACAACAACAACCACAGTGCCGGTGCCTGTCACGGTTGCGCCTCCGACCGTGACAACGATTCCTGGTGCTCCAGTCATTGCGCCGACCACCACGGTGTTTAAAGGCCCGATTGTGAGAGTGGTTGACCCTGGCACGACCATCGCACCAACAGATCTCAACCCCTTGACCCCCATCGTGGGTGTGGATCCATTGCGCACGTTTGTGTACAGCTGCGCAAAGGGCTTGCCAGCATCCGTGCGCGCGGGGTAGGACTCCCTAGCCTTACAGCAATGCTTTTGTGGTTTGTCGGTACGTCGTTTCTGGCGGTGTGGTTTGTCTTTCGTGACGACCAATTTGATTATCGCGTTCTTGCGCTCGGCGCTTTGCTTCCTGACATCGTTGATATTGCCTCTGGTGGGGCATGGGCGATGCATTCGATCATCGCTCCGATTGTTGCGTTAGTCATCGTGATGGCTGTCGCCCGGCGTGGTTCCGTGGGGCGGCGTCGGTGGTTGGCATTGCCCATCGGCATGTTCATGCATCTTGTGTTTGATGGCGCGTTTAACAACACCAAAAACTTCTGGTGGCCTCTCACAGGAATCTCGTTCGATGACAGGCCGTTGCCGAGTTTTGACCGATGGGGTCTCAACATCGCTTTGGAGATCGCCGGTGCACTGATGCTTGCGTGGGTATGGAAGACAAACTCATTGTCTTCGCCTGATGCGCGTCAACGCTTTATTCGCACTGGTCGTCTTGTGGGGGCAACGCAAGGGGAGGTCGGGTAGTGCTGATTCTTCTTCGCCATGGTCAGACATCTGCGAATGCGCAAGCCCGACTACAAGGCCATATTGATTTACCGCTTGATAATGAGGGTGTGGCACAAGCGATGCGTTGCGGAGTGCACATTCGCTCGCAATATCCGAATGCACGTGTGGTGTCGAGCCCGTTGCAGCGTGCTCAGCAAACAGCAGCAGCTATCTCTGATGAGGTGGAAGTTGACGAGCGATTCATTGAACTGAACTACGGCGATTGGGATGGCGTTGCGCTGCGCGATGTTGACCAACAGCAATGGGCGCAATGGCGACAAGACCCACATTTCCGTCCGCCGAATGGCGAAACCCTGGTGGAACTTGACGTGCGTGTGAGGCCGGCGCTTGAAGAACTCTTCGCCGAATCAAAAGAACGCGACATCGTGGTGGTGAGTCATGTGTCTCCGATCAAGAGCGCAATCACGTGGGCGTTAGGTGTGGGGCCTGAAGTGACATGGCGTTGTCATCTCGACCGGGCATCCATTTGTCGCGTCTCACACGGCGCACGTGGACCATCGTTGTCTGGAATGAACGAGACAGCACACCTTCTGTAATGAAGGGTGGGGGGCGACGGTGAGCCACCCTATAAGCGGGGTTCTGTACTCGCGAACGAGTGGTGACCATCCCTCTATGCGACCTACCCGATGGATTGCCTTGCGGCGGGCGGGCACCCTCCATCTGCTTGGTCTTGCTTCGAATGGGGTTTACCAAGCCACACGAATCACTTCGCATGCTGGTGCGCTCTTACCGCACCGTTTCACCCTTACCTGTGACACTTTCGCGTCCATCGGCGGTTTGCTCTCTGTTGCACTGTCCGTCAGGTTTCCCCAACCTGGCTCTCGCCAGCACTCTGCCCTGTGAAGCCCCGACTTTCCTCAGCGTATTGCTACGCCGCGGTCACCCGGATGACTCACCGTCGTTAACGAGTGTACGGACAGCGCAAACGAAAGGTAATCAGAATTGCTACCGAAGAAGTAGGACAGATCAGTAAATGATGCTGTTGAGGCTTGGCGTGTCCATCGAGACAGTCGCGCGTGGAGCCTCTGGGACTTCTGGTCCGAGAGTGACCTGCACTGCATTGAGTGGACCAAATGCTGAAGGGAAGGTTGCGATTGTTCCGGTCACAACAGTGCCATCTTCGTTGAGCTGATCGCTGAGTGCCTTGATGCCGCCATTAAACAACTGTGCGGAAACAGCAGCGCGTCGTGCCGACTTCGCACCCATGCGCATCATCTCGCCGCGAAGAGCTGGCTCTGTGGTGAGAGAAACGAAGTACTGGTACGTGGCTGCAACGAGTGACTCAAGTGCATGCGTGAGTGCGAGAACATCTGTGGGGTTCTTGCCCTCTCCGACCAAGCGAAGTGCGTTCTCGCCGTAGGAGGTCATGAGCTTCTGGTTTGCTTCGTTCACCGGTTCAGCATTGCGTGCTGAGACCATGGGAGAAAGAGCAGCGAGATCAGCAATGTGAGCTGCAGCAAATGCGCTGATGATGGGCTTTGCTTTCGCGTCAGCCAATGAGGTCACGCGCTCGTCGGACAACATGTCTGCCACCATTTTTTCCACCGACATTGCGGTGCGAAGAAGAGCAGCATCAGTCACTTTGACATCAGGGAGCTTTTCAATTGCAGGTGTTTGACCGATGCGAGCAATGGAATGGTGCTCAGAGCCGCATGCTGCGAGAACAGCGCTACCAGCAACTAACGCACCACTGGTGCGAAGCATGGAGCGGCGGCTGATCTTTGAGGTGTTTTCAGTAGTCATTGTGATGTTCCTTCGAATCAGGCGCCAGCAGCGGCAAGGGGACTAGCGCCACCGAGCAGCGACAACGCTGCAGCATGACGGGCTTCAACAGTGATGATGGATGCAATCAACTTGGCGGCGTCAATGCCTACCAATGTGCCCAAGCGTGTGGTGTGCGCAGCGAGTGTTTCATTCTCGAGTGCTGCCATCTGGGGTGCGATTGATGCGAACGAGCCAGATGGTGAGGCAAGTGGAGCCTCAGTGGTATCGACTGCATTGGTGCCGAGGTAGGCCTTGATGGAGTCAACGTAGGCATCGTGGTGATCGAGCAAGAGGGTCAGTGCAAACTTTTCGTCGCCTGTGGCTTTTGCTGCGGCTGCTTTGTAGGTGGCAGCCATTTGGCGCTCACGCTTCAGAGCCTCATTCAGAGTGGGGAAGTCCTTCGGATCACGAGGAGCATTCACGATCTCTTCTGCAGATGCACGACCTGCAAGCAATGGCGCTGCAACAACTGCAGCACCACCAGCAAGAAGTGAGGTGAGAAGACGACGACGTGATGTCGCGGTTACTTCGGGGAGGTCAACTTGGTGATTTACCACTCGGGTCATCCTTTGTCGTTTTGGCGAAATGTCGCCCCCCAACACTAGAAGTCCAGTGCTGAGAGGTCGGGTATCCAGGAACGGGACCTGGAAACGGCCTCCGTCCATTGTTGCCGCCCAACCCCAGGGTCACCTAATGGGGCAACGGTTGCAGCCCATGTCAGGGTGCTGGCGGCTTCGGAGAGGTGTGACCATTGTCCAGCGGCGGTGCCTGCGAGGAAGCCGGCGCCGAGGGTGGTGGCTTCTGTGATGGACGAGACCCGAACGGGGCGGGCGGTGGCGTCGGCGAGCGATTGTACGAAGGTGGGGTTGCGGCTCATGCCGCCATCAATGCGAATTTCAGGGATGGACAGACCAGAGTCAGCCTCTGCAGCATCGACAAGATCAGCGCCACGATGAGCCACGCCTTCGAGAACGGCGCGCACCATGTGGGCTCGGGTGGTTCCGCGCGTGATTCCGAACAACGCTCCGCGAGCGCCGTAGTCCCAATGAGGTGTACCGAGTCCCAGAAGTGCTGGCACGAAGACCACACCTTCCGTTGTGGCGCATGTGGAAGCGATGGTGTGTGAATCGCTCGGGCTGTCAATGAGCCCCATGTCGTCACGAAGCCATTCGATGTTTGTGCCGGCCGACAACATGATGGCTTCGGTGCCATACGAGATCTGGCCGTTCTGACTGAATGCGACGATGGGAAACGTTCCGCCATCGGTACGACGAGCAGCAGTGGGTGCAGTGGGTCCGGTGAACATGTCCAACATGCCGCCCGTGCCAAATGTGATCTTGGCCATGCCGGGCTCAAGACAGCCCTGCCCGACGAGGGAGGCTTGTTGGTCGCCGGCCATCGCCATGATGCGGGGAGAGCTAGGAAGTTCAACAGCGTCGCCGACATAGCCAGCACTATCGACAATGCGTGGCAGATGACGCGCATCAATCTTGAATGCGTCAAGAACTTTTTGATTCCACTCAGTTCCCGAAGCATTGGTCATGCCGGTGACCGCAGCATTGGTGTGGTCAGTGACGAACGATGCGCCACGTGTGAGGTTCCACACCAGCCACGTTTCGATTGTTCCGATACGTAGGTCATCGCTCTCGCGAACAGAAGCATCGGTGACAACGTTGTTCAGAATCCACGCAGCTTTTGTGACGGTCTGATTCGGTGCAATCTGAAAGCCATGTTCGATGCGAGCCATGATGCACTCACCGATGGTGCGCAAGTCTTGCCAACCAATGGCGGGCGAGACTGGCTGACCGGAACTCGCGCGCCACACGATGGTGGACGCACGTTGATTCGTGATGCCGACGGCATCGGCGCTTGATGAACCGATTGCTGCGGTAGCAACGCGCTTCACCGCTGCATACATCGCCATTGCGTCGAACTCGACCATTCCATTTGCTGGAGATGAAGGAGAAAACTCTTCGTAGTGAAGATCGGAAACGGAGCCGTCATCGTTGATGATGGCTGCACGCAGACCGCTAGTGCCGACGTCAATGACGAGAGTTCTCATAACCCGAGTTTGCCTGGGTTAAGAATGCCCTTCGGATCAAGTGCGTTCTTCACACTGCGCAACACTTGCATGCTGGTGCCGAGTGCTTGCTCCATGTATTGAGAACGGCTGTAGCCAATGCCGTGGTGATGCGAAAGGTTTGCGCCAGCAGCAAGTGCTGCTCGTTGGCCGGCATCCCACAGTGCGAGATATGTGGACTCAAACTCTTCTGCTGATGGTGTTGCAGCAAATGTGAAATAGATGCATGCACCTTCGATGTAGCTGTGAGAGAGGTGGCATGTTGATGAGCGAGCACCAGGAACAGCGAGCATTGCGGTTTCCACTGCTTCCACCACGTTGTCGAGATCGGCCCAGTTGGCTGCAATCTCCATCGTGTCGACGACGTATCCCTTGCGGGTCAGAGCCTGCAGTCCGCTGGTGTCATTGCGATGGTGTGTCCACGCTTCGACGAGTGCTACATCTCCAACAGTTGCGCCCATGGACATGCACACGTCGTGCACAATGGCCATCGTTGCATCGATGAGTTGCTCGGTTCCTTCGTCAAGAACAAGGAGAGTTGCGTTGGTGCCGTTGCCACCATGTGAACGCTTGCTCTCTGCGCCGTCATACAAACGAAGAACTGCAGGTGTTGCGCCATTGCGAATGATGCGACGACATGCTTCGAAACCATCGGTCAGGGTGTCGAACACGTACGCGCCGCGACGTTCCACTTCGGGAAGTGGGTGAGCGCGAAGCCAGACGCGGGTGATGACTGCAAGAGTACCTTCGCTGCCGAGGAGCAGTTGTGACAAGTCTGGTCCGACTGCGCCAGCAGGTGCGCCGCCGGTGCGAATGATGGTTCCATCGGCAAGCACTGCTTCGAGTGCGTGCACCATGTCTTCAATTTTTCCGTAGCGGGTGGAGTACTGACCAGCGCCGCGGCATGCGACCCAGCCGCCAACAGTGGCAAGTGCAAAGGACTGCGGGAAGTGGCCAACAGTAAGGCCGTGCGTACGGGCTGCATCTTCCATGTCAGGGCCAAATGTTCCTGCAAGAACTTCGATGATGCCGGAGACTTCGTCGACAGATTCAACACTTTGCATGTTGGTCATGTCGAGTGCGACACCTTCGCGAAGAGGAATTGCTGCGCCGCACACACCGCTACGACCACCTGATGCTGTGACAGCGATGCCGTGCGTGTTGCAGTAGGCGAGAAGCTTCGAGACTTCTTCAGTCGTGCGTGGCTTGCACACAAGTCCAGGAATACGTGGCACTTGATTCTGCAATGACCACGACAATGACAATGGCCACCAGTCGCGACCATGATTCGCGCGGTCGGCTGCGTCGTCGATTGTTTCGCAGATGCCAGCAATATCGCGTGCGTTGTCTGCGGTGATCACTGTTGCTGGACCTGTGAGTCGAGATGTTGCGACAGCTGGGTCGCCACCGAACTCAATTGGGTCAGTAATGGCGGTGTTGAAAGTGTGAAGGCTCACTGGTGTTCCGTTCCGGGAGTAGAAGAAGCGATGAATTCGGCCTCTGTAACAAGTGCTGCAGCATCTTCACGGGCGCATTCGTCCATGAACTGAGCAAGGCTGCGATCGCGTGTTGCGGCATCCCACTGCAACAGAGGTGCCATGAGGTTGGCGACATCGCCGGCTGCACGGGCACATGCTTTGCGATCAAGCAAGCGAGAACGCGTGCGTCGTGTGAGTACGTCGTCGAGTGTTGTTGCCATTTCATGCGTGACTGCATAGACAGCTTCAGCCTTGAAATAGGGAAGACCTGGAACAAGTGGTTCGCCGAGTGATGCATCGCCGGCAATGAGTGCCTTGATGGCTGCAGCATCGGAACCAAAGCGACCATCGAGGTGACGGTCAAGTTGCGTCGAAGAAGCACGCTTGCCACTCGCGCCGCGAAGTTGCAATGCCTTGGTCTTTGAATGGGCTTTGACATTCAACAACGTGCAGGCTTCGTCAACGGCGTCTTCAGCCATCTCGCGATAGGTCGTGAGCTTGCCGCCAGTCACGGTGATAACGCCGTTGTCGCTGGCAAACACCTTGTGTCGCCGGCTGAGGTCAGCAGTGCGACCTGCCTTTGCAGCAGAGTCATCCATTTTTACTAGCGGACGCAATCCGCTCCACACGCCGGTCACGTCATCAACGGTCACGCCAGTGGTGATGCTCGCATTGAGCGCATCAAGGACATACTCAATGTCGTCCTTTGTGCATTGCGGATCATTGACGGGACCCTTGTAATCAGTGTCGGTGGTTCCGATGTACGTGTACTGGTAGGTGCCGTCACCATTTGAGATCCAGGGCACGACGAACAGGCTGCGACGGTCTTTCGGAACGGGGATGACAACAGCAATGTCGTTGCGCACTTTGTCCCAAGGGACAGTGAGGTGAACACCCTTTGCAGGGCGAATGGTGTCGGGGTGAGTCTTTTCGTCGAGTGCACGCACGTCGTCAGCCCATACGCCTGTTGCACTGATTACGACTTTCGCGTTCACAGTGAAAGAAGAGCCTGACAAGTTGTCGGTGACGCGAACAGTATGAGACGTGCGGCTTTGCGTATCGATGCCATTGACAGTGCAGCGATTCGCGATGGCTGCGCCTTTGTCGGCAGCAGTACGAAGAACCGTGAGGCACAAGCGAGCATCATCGGCTTCTGCGTCGTAATAGAGATACGCCGATGCCAGCTTGCGCTCTTCCATCGTGGGCAAATGTGTGAAGGCCTTCTTTGCAGACAAACGACGGTGAATGCGACCAATACGCCATCCGCCGGTGAGGTCATACATCCACATTGCAGAACCGAGTGCGCGTGCAATCTTTTTCGAGACAACACCGTTCTTCGTGAGGATGGGAATCATGAAAGGAAGAACATGAACAAGGTGTGGTGCATTGCGACACAGGCGCTTGCGCTCACGTAATGCTTCGTACACCAAGCGCACATCGCCTTGTTGGAGGTAGCGAAGACCGCCGTGAATCAGTTTGGAAGATTTTGATGATGTGCCAGATGCAAAGTCATCGCGTTCAAGAAGTGCGACACGTAGGCCACGTGAAGCGGCGTCGAGAGCAACTCCGGCACCGGTGATTCCTCCACCAATGACAACAACATCGAACTCTTCAGATTCGAGTCGTTGGAGCGAAGAAAGGCGATCGAATTCTGTGTGTTGTGACATCGCTGTTGAGCCTAGATGGTTGGCGTCTCGCTTAGTAAGTCGGCTGACTTAAATGGAGTGGGGGTCACTGGCTGCTGTTCCTGTTCGGAAGTACCTGTCGGAAAGAGGAGCTCCTTTCTCTTTAGGCTCAGTGGTCTGCTTCCGTAGAAGAAAACAATGGCTATTACTTACGACCCCAAACATCCGAAGTACCTCGATGAGGCTGATGTTCGAGACGAACTCACCCGCGTCTTCGACATTTGCCAAGGTTGTCGTCAGTGCGTCGACCTGTGTCCATCATTTCCCACGCTGTTTGGCTTTCTTGACCGTCACGATGACCGCGATGCAGGGCGCTTGACTCCTGAGCAGCAAGACCACGTGGTGGATGCGTGCCACCAATGCACACTCTGTTCTAGTCATTGCCCGTACACACCGGAGTTGGATGAAAGAGCACTTGATTTTCCTCGTTTGATGTTGCGGCATTCGGCCATGCGAGTTGCAAACGATCAAGTGTCTCTACGCAAGCGCATCACCACGTCAGTTCTGGGTCATACCAACTTGGTGGGCACAGTCGCATTGGCAATGCCGGCTCTTTCTCATCGTCTTGTCAACGCACAACCAGGGTCCATCGTGCGCAAGCTCATGAAGATGACGACTGGTGTCTCTGCGGTTCGACTTCTGCCCCCGTTTGCAAACGAACGCTTCAGTACCTGGTTCAAGAAACGTGTCCCCGTCGAGCTGTCGAAGAAACAGGGCAGTGTCTCTGTGTTCCCAACATGCATCGTTGAGTATCAGCAGCCGAGCATTGGTCATGACCTTGTCAAGGTGTACGAGCGCAATGGCATTGAATGTTCACTGGTGGACGGCGCAGGGTGTTGTGGCGCGCCATATCTCCATAGTGGTGATGTCGATACATTCACAAAGGTTGCTGCCAAGCAGGTGAAGGTGTTGGCCGATGCCGTGCGTCGCGGCAATGACATCGTGGTTCCTCAACCCACATGTGGCTATGTCATCAAGAAGGACTATGTCGTGTATGTGGGCGGGCCTGATGCGGAACTAGTCGCCGCGCACACATTTGACACTTCTGAATATCTCATCAAGATGCACCAGGCGTCGGGAACCGAGCTCGACACAGATTTCTCGGGCGACATCGCAGAATCCATTTCGTATCACCTTCCATCTCACTTGAAGGCACAGAACAATGGAATGGGGAGTCGTGACCTCATGGCCCTCACCGGCGTAGAGATCACAGTGATTGACCAGAGTTCTGGAGTCGATGGCATGTGGGGTTACAGGGCAGAGAATGACGAGTTGTCGATTCCCATCGCACAGAAGTTGGCTGCCTCAATCACTGCCGCTGATCGCGCTGTTGTTGTCGGAGACTGTCACTTGGCCAATACCGCAATCGTGGAACAGACAGCTCAGGTGCCTCTGCACCCATTGCAGTTTTTGGCACGTTCATACGGAATCGCTGAAGAGTCCACCTCATAAACCCATTCCGGCAAGGGGTTTCTCTCTGATTTGATTGATGTGACGCCCGACACATACGATGCGCGCAAGGGGCAGCTGCCCCGGCATCGAAGGGGGTTCCGGTGTCAATCACAGAAATCACATGGAGAAATCGTGGCGCATGTAACGGGCTAGACCCGGCTGTGTTCTTTCCTGATTCCGAAGAAAACGCTGGAGAAGCGAAGTCCATCTGTGCGGAGTGTGCCGTGCGCTTGTCGTGTCTCGAACATGCCTTGGCCGTTCGTGAACGCGACGGTGTGTGGGGTGGCTTGACCGAGAAAGAACGTCGCCGAATGATCCGCCAGCGTCGCCGTACTGCCTAATCATTCGTTTTTTCTGTCTGCGGGCAGGGATACTTAAAGACATGGCACTTACTCAGGCGTTCGTTGGTTGGCCAACAATTTTGGCGCAACTTCTCGAACGTCGAGATCTCGGCGCTGAGTTAGCGGAGTCTGCGATCACAGAAATTCTGAACGGTGTCGCAACGCCTTCTCAGATGACTGCATTCATCGTTGCTCTTCGCGCCAAAGGTGAAACCACCGAAGAGCTCGAAGGCATGTTGCGCGCCGTTCGTGCAGCGGGTGGTCGTGTGCATCTTGAACCATCATTGGCGTCTCGAACGATTGACATTGTTGGTACAGGTGGCGACAAGAGCAACTCGGTCAATGTGTCCACGATGTCAGCGCTTGTTGTTGCGGGTGCAGGAGCACCTGTGTGCAAGCACGGCAATCGCGCGGCATCTTCAAAGTGTGGCGCTGCTGACTTGCTCGAGGCAGCAGGTGTTGCGATCGAACTCGACCCTGCAGGCGTGCAGGCGAGCGTTGAGGAAGCTGACTTTGGTTTCTGTCTTGCTGCTCGTTTCCATCCCGCATTTCGATACACCGCTCCGTCGCGACGCGAGATTGGTGTTCCGACTGCGTTCAATCTTCTTGGGCCGATGGCAAACCCTGCACCTATCTCGAACATGTTGGTGGGTGTTGCAATGCCCAACATGATGGATCGTATGGCGGATGCACTTGCATCACGCGGCGTCACCAGTGCGTGGGTGGTGCATGGTCACGGCGGACTTGATGAGTTGGCAGTGAGTGGCCCCAACACTGTGTTCGAACTTCACGATGGCCAAGTGCACACTTTTGAAGTGAACGCAAAAGATTTCGGAATCGCAGTCTCAACACTTGATGACATTCGTGGTGGAGAGCCAGAGGACAATCTGGCAATTTTGCGAGACACATTCGCAGGCAAGCCTGGCCCCGTGCGCGACATCGTCACATTCAATGCAGGATGCGCGCTCTATGTCGCAGGCATTGCCGGAGACGTGTCGGACGGTATTGAGCGCGCGCGTGCTTCCATTGATTCGGGTGCAGCAGTCGCAGTTCTCGAGAACGTGATTGCAGTTACTCATCGCGAAGCCACTCGAATGGAGACACAGCCATGACCGTTCGTGTGCCTGCAACCTCAGCAAATCTCGGACCTGGTTTCGACGTGATGGGTCTTGCTTTGTCGTTGCATTGTGAAGTGGGCATTGTGGGCACTGATGTTGCGCCCGATGGTGCTCATGAGTGTGAAGACACGCATCCGGCGCACGTTGCGTTTGTTCGTGCTGGTGGCACAGGCAAGGTGTGGGTCAAGAACACGATTCCGATGGGTCGCGGTATGGGTTTCAGCGGGGCAGTACGCGTCGCCGGAATCATCGCTGCTGAGCAACAGGCCTCGAACGGTGCATGGGATCGCGCAACATCGCGAGCTCTTGCCATCGGAACTGAATTAGAAGGTCATGCCGACAACGTCGCGCCGTCATTGTTTGGCGGAGTCGTCATCGCCAGTGGTGAGCACGTGGTCAATGTGCCCATTGTCTTGAACCCCGTGTTTGTGATGTGGATTCCGGACTTCACAACATCAACGAATGAATCACGCGGCAAAATCGGACCAACGATTGCGCTTGAAGATGCAGTGTTTAACATCGCTCACACCGCGATGTTTGTCACTGCGTTGCAAACTGGTGATGTGCCATTACTGCGTGAAGCAACAAAAGATCGCATTCATCAAGACATTCGTCTTGCGGCATCACCCGCTTGTGCTGCGGCACTGCAGGCAGGTCTCGATGCAGGTGCATGGTGCGGATGGTTGTCGGGGTCGGGTCCCACAGTGGCCTTGATGTGTGACCCAGCCATGGCCGATGCAGTTGCAGCAGCACTGCCCTCTGATGGTCATGCCAAGAAGTTGACTATCGACTTCGACGGCGCTGTCATTCTGTAACTGCTTGCACTGCAATTAGATCCTTCTCAGGGCCTTGTCACGCAACCTTGTCACACCCCTTGATGAAAGTGGTGGGCATGGAAGACATCTCACCAGTACACACCGCCACAGAAGCCCATCAGCCAGTTCTCATGATCTCGTGCGACACCTGCGTCATGAAGGACACTGATGCCTGTGGGGACTGCATGATGAGCGTTTTGTGCGATATGCCTGAATCTGGGGCCGTGATTCTCAATCTGGAAGAGCTTCGAGAAATTCGTTTGCTCGCTCAGGCCGGTTTGGTGCCTACGCTTCGGCACCGTGCCGTTGGCTAACCGAACTCCGAAGAACCCAAAGCTGGTTGCCTCGAACGCCCCATCGGGGGCGCAGTATTGGGCGCAACTCCATGAGCTTGGTCTTCAGGCAGGACTCGATGTTGTGGGCGTTGCCCCCGCAGGCGTCATGCATCGCGCTTTAGATCAGTTGCATGATCGCGAGTCACGCGGTCTTGTCAATGGAATGAAGTTCACCTATCTACGCCCGGAACGTTCCACGAACCCAGCTCTGTTGGTTGAGGAAGCGCGAACAGTGATTGTGGGGATGCGTTCGTATGCATTCGACGAGCCCGAGATGCGCAGTGGTGATCGTCCGTTGGCGCGAGTTGCTCGCTATGCATGGGATGACCATTACGGACATTTGAAGGCTTCACTCACGCAGGTTGCGGCGCAGTTGCGAACCGATGGTCACCGAGCAACAGTTTTTGCAGACGACAACTCCATTGTTGATCGCGAGATTGCCTACCTCGCTGGTCTTGGTTGGTTTGGGCGTAACGCCAACATCTTGGTGCCCGGCAAAGGCAGCATGATGGTGATTGGTTGCATTGTCACAACAGCGGACTTGCCCATTGCGACGCCGGTGGAAGATGGGTGCGGAACATGTGTGCGCTGTCAGCCTGCATGTCCGACAGGCGCCATCGTCGAACCTGGCGTGATTGATGCGAATCGTTGTTTGTCGTGGCTTTTGCAAAAGCCCGGCATTTTTGATCGCGCACATCGCGAGGCATTGGCTGATCGCATTTACGGATGTGATGACTGCCAGACAGTGTGTCCGCCGACGAAGCGTGGCGGTTCACAGCCAGCATCAGAACATCATGTTCCTTTCATCGATGTTGTGTCGTGGTTGCATCTCGACGACAACGCACTTGAGGCTGCCTGTGATGGTTGGTATGTACATGGTCGTGACATGACGTGGGTGAGGCGCAACCTGCTGATCATTCTGGGCAACATTGCTCAACCGTCTGATGACGCCGTTGTGGATGTTGTGCGTCGTTATCTATCGCATGAGCGTGCCGAGTTGCGTGCCCATGCTGTGTGGACCGCGGCCCGACTGGGACTCAATTCACTTCTTCATTTTGATGATCCTGATGAATTGGTCGGCGAAGAACTTGCGCATCTGCCAACCTTGCGGGGCGACCTATGAAGCATCTTCTTGTCACCAATGACTTCCCGCCAAAGATTGGCGGCATTCAATCTCTTTTGTGGGAATGGTGGCGTCGATTGCCCTCAGACTCATTCGCAGTTCTCACGAGTCCGCACGAAGGGGCTGCAGAGTTTGATGCTCAGCAGGCATATCGCATTGAACGGACACGAGAGCCGGTGTTGTTGCCTCATCCGTGGATGGTGCAGCGCATTAATGCGATGGCCAAAGACTTCGGTGCAGATTTTGTTGTTCTTGATCCTGCATTACCGCTTGGTCTTGTGGGGCCATCGCTGAAACTGCCGTACATGGTGGTGTTGCACGGTGCTGAGGTCACGGTGCCGGGTCGTTTGCCGGGGTCAAAGCAGGTGTTGGGTCGTGTGTTGCGTGGTGCCGAACACATCATTGCTGCGGGTGGGTATCCGGCGCGAGAAGGCGAGCATGCTGCATCTCGTTCGTTGCCCATCACTGTGGTGCCACCAGGTGTTGACACTGATCGATTTGTTCCGTTGTCTTCTGCTCAACGAACAGCGGCGCGTGAACATTTCGGTTTCAAAGAAAACGAAGAAATCATTCTCGGCATTAGTCGACTCGTGCCGAGAAAAGGTTTCGACACTGTGATTAAGGCAGTTGCGCAGTTGGCACCTCATCGTCCAAACCTGCGATTGGTGATTGCAAGTACAGGTCGCGACGAAGACAGATTGAAGAAACTAGCAGCCGAGATGCGAGCTCCCGTTGCTTTCCTCGGACGAGTGCCCCATGACGACTTGCCCGCGTTATACGGATGTGCCGATGTGTTCTCGATGATGTGTCGCAATCGTTGGGGTGGTCTCGAGCAAGAAGGTTTCGGGATTGTGTTTGTGGAAGCAGCTGCCTGTGGCGTGCCGCAGATCGCGGGCGACAGCGGTGGAGCAGCAGAAGCAGTGCTTGATGGAGTGACGGGGTTCGTGATGACTAATCCTGATGATTCGTCGGGCCTTGCAGCACGGATTGTTGACATTCTCGATAATCCTGAACTACGAGCATCCATGGTTGTTGCGTCCCGTGAACGAGCCCTCAGTGAATTCAACTACGACGTTCTTGCACGCCGTTTAGGTGATGTCTTGAAAGTGGGGCAATGATGGGTGACGTGAAGGGCGCAGTAATTGTTCGAGTGAATGCAGTATTCACCGCATTGTTCTTGGTGACCGCTGTTCTCGCCGCGGTCTATTTTGAACAGCCCTGGAAAGTCATTGCGGCCGTTGTCTGTCTCGCAAGTTTCTCTGTCGGCGTGTGTGCTTTCCTGTGGGGGTACTGGAGCGCAGTGCAACGCAGCCGTGAAGACAACATCTCGGTTGCTGCGATGTACTTCCTCATTGACAAATGTGCTCCGAAATCTGTTGCTCGTCGAATGAATGGGTTGCTGACACTGCAAGTGATTATTGGGTTGGTGACTGCCGGCATGAGGCCATCCACCGATGGAAAGAGCGGAAGCACACTCGCCTTTGGCATTTTGGTTCCGATGTTGGGTTTGGGTCTGAATGGGCTCTGGGCTGCGTTCCATGGCCAGTTTGCACCCCGTTCTGCAGCAAATTCACAGAGGGTGTCGCCTGAGGCCTCTCCGAACGGGCAAGATGAAGACCATGACTGATCGCGCTGCTCAGACCACACTCATTGATGCACCACTTGAAAAGTGCACACAGATTGTTCTTGATTTCGAGAGCTATCCCGACTGGGCCAAGGACGTCAAAGAGGCCACTGTTCGTGAACGTGATGACCAAGGTCGTCCATCACGCGTGGAGTACCGAGCATCAGCTCTTGGTCGCAGCACTCATTACACCTTGGAATATGACTACTCAGAAGCGCCATCACGCTTGTCGTGGCATCTCGTTGAGGGCGACATCATGCGTGCATTGAATGGCGCCTACTCCTTCGTTGAAATTGATGGCGGGACGCAAGTGTTCTATGAATTGGAACTTGATCTCGTGGTTCCTTTGCCTGGTTTCGTGAAGCGTCGTGCTGAGGCTCGCATCTTGATCGAAGCAGTGAAAGAACTGAAGGCCCGCGCCGAATCGTGAAACACGTAGGCATTGACGTCGGCGGCACTAAATGCCTCGGCGTCATCGTTGACTCGTATGGTCACGTTCTTCATGAGGTGAGGTATCCCACGCCTCACGCATCAGAACTCATTGACCTACTCGAAAAGATGTTTCGTGAACTCGAGGGCGAAACAACCTTGGGTATTGGTGTGCCGGGTCTCATCACAGCAGATGGTGTGATCAAAGCGTCACCGAACATGAAAGGCGCACACAACATTGGTGTGGGGCCCGAGTTGCGTGAGCGTTTAGGCATCGCAGTGCATGTCGAGAACGATGCAACGGTTGCTGCCTTCGGTGAATGGAAATCCGGTGCTGCAATGGGAGCTCGTGATGCCGTCATGGTCACTCTCGGCACGGGTATCGGTGGTGGCATTGTGATGGGTGGTCATCTTCAGCGCGGCGCAAATGGATTTGCCGGAGAAATTGGCCACATGGTGATTGAACGTGACGGCGTGGAATGCCCGTGCGGTCGACGCGGCTGCTGGGAGCGGTACGCATCAGGGTCAGCACTCAAGATGTTGAGCGGTGGTGTCGACGGCAAGGAAGTGTTCGAGAAGTTTCACGCAGGTGATGCTGATGCCACGGCAGTGGTGAACATGTTTGCATCGTGGATTGCTGAAGGTCTTGCGAGCCTCACCAATATTTGCGATCCCGAAGTGATTGTGATTGGCGGGGGAGTCATCGAATCCTTTGCCACACGAATTGATGTGCTGGAAGAAAAGTTCTCGCAATCGCTCTATTCGTCTGCGATGCGACCACATCCGCGCCTTGTTCCCGCTTCGCTCGGAGAAAAAGCTGGGGCTATTGGTGCAGCACTGCTCGTCGGAGAAGTAGTCGGTTAACTCGCAGTTTTCGTGGGTGGCACATATGCCAACTGCGAACTATTCAGGAGTGTCCTGAGCCCAATGTCGAGACCGATCAACGGCACGTAACCACGTGGCATGATCGCCACTTTCCTCTGCAGGTTCGAAACGTTGATCGAGTTGCCACATTTGCGACACTTCGTCGATGCTTGACCACACACCTTCTGCAAGTCCCGCCAAGTACGCGGCACCTAATGCTGTTGTTTCGTGGTCGGTGGGGCGCAGCACGGGAACGCGCAACTCATTTGCTTGTCGTTGCAGCATGGCGTCCATCACTGCTGCACCGCCGTCAACACGTAGCTCGTTCAATGTGACGCCACCAGCGACTGTCATTGCATCAATCGCATCACGCGTTTGGAACACCATGGCATCAATGACGGCGCGAGCAATGTGAGCTTTTGTTGTTCCGCGGGTGATGCCCACAATTGTTCCTCGCGCATATGGGTCCCACCATGGACTACCGAGGCCAGTGAATGCTGGAACAACGTAGACGCCACCTGAATCAGGAACCGTTGCAGCGAGTTCGCCCACCTCAGATGCATTGCGAATGATGCCGAGTCCATCGCGTAGCCACTGCACTGCAGCCCCGGTGACAAAGATTGCGCCTTCCAGTGCATATACCGGTGCGCCATCGCCGAGATCCCACGCAACTGTTGTCAACATTCCGTCTGTTGGCGTTGGACACGTTGTGCCAACATTGAGAAGAACAAAACTTCCGGTTCCATACGTGTTCTTCGCCATGCCGGGTTGTGTACACATCTGTCCGAAGAGAGCACTTTGTTGATCGCCTGCAATGCCAGAGATGGGAATTCCGCTCGGAACGCCAGGGACATTTGTTGTAACGCCATATCGACTGCTTGATGGCCGCACCTCAGGAAGTGCTTCGCGTGGCACGCCAATGAGTGCGCACATTTCGTCGCTCCACTGCATGGTGGTGATGTCGAACAACATGGTGCGGCTGGCATTGCTCGGGTCAGTGACGAAGGATGCGCCGTTCGTCAACTTCCACACAAGCCATGTATCGATCGTGCCAATACGAAGATGAGGTGCAGCTGGAAGATCATGATGTGCGGCAATCCACGCAGCCTTTGTGCCCGAGAAGTACGGATCAAGAACTAACCCGGTGATGCGACGAACGGTGCTGAGATGTGGAGCAAGTTCTTCACAGCGTGCAGCAGTGCGACGGTCTTGCCACACGATGGCGCGTGAACACGGTTCTCCGGTGCGCTGGTCCCAGGCGAGAATCGTTTCTCGTTGGTTGGTGATGCCAATCGCTGCAATGGGCTCATTGAGTTGAGCAACAACTTCAGCAAGAGTGGCTGCAATCGCGTCCCAAATCTCGTTGGCATCATGTTCCACCCAGCCTGGCTGAGGAAAGTACTGCGGAAACTCTCGATAAGCAGAAAACGATTGACGGCCGTCATCGAAGACTGCACGTGTACGCACTCCAGTTGTTCCGGCGTCTAGTGCAAGTACAACTCCCATGGTTAAGCCTTCTTGGAATCAGAGATGAGTTGGATAAGAGCTCTCTGCACACCAGGTTGAGATGCAAGCACTTCTTGTGGTGTCGCAGTGTCGCCCGAGTAATTGGTCACGAGCGCACCTGCTTCGGTCGCAATGACTTGCCCGGCAACTAAGTCCCATGAATTCAGATGTTCTTCAAAATATGCATCGAGCCGACCGCATGCAACAAAGCACAAGTCAATTGCGGCTGCACCGAAACGTCGAATGTCACGAATCTGGCCCACCATGGTTGCCACACGCTTGGCATGCATCTCTCGTTGACTCACGTGATAACTGAAGCCAGTACACACAAGTGCATCACTGAGAAGGGTGTTCTCTCTCACTGAAATACGGTCTCCGTTCAATGTGGCACCTTCGCCGCGTGCTGCAGTGAACATGTCGCCGAGGGCTGGTGCATACACCGCACCTGCGATGGGGCCGTGCTCATCGACAGCACCAATAGACACAGCCCACATGGGAATATCGAAATAGAAGTTTGAGGTGCCATCAATAGGGTCGATGTGCCACGTGATGCCAGAGGTCCCATCGCGACTTGCACCTTCTTCGCCCACGATGCCGTCATCCGGGCGTAATTCACGAAGACCAGCAGTGATCATGTCTTCACTTGCTTTGTCGTATTGCGTCACCATGTCGGTGGGGGACGACTTTGTCGTGGCAGTGACATCGCCGCTCTTGCGTCCTGCAAGTGCCATGTCACCCGCTGCATGCGCTAACTGTTCAGCAATAGAGCGCAGTTCGTTGCCGAGACCGAGTTGACTCATTACTTGTCAGCGATCTCTCGCCATTCACCTAATGCACGAAGAACAAGTACGGCGACAACTGCTGTACCGGCGGCACTACTCACTGAGCCAAGAAGGATGCCGATACCGAGAAGGAACCCGGAAGCATCTTCAGCCTGAATGTCAACGAGCGCGTATCCGATCAATGCGCCGGCGAGTCCGCCGACGAGGATGGCGATGAATGCAAGGACGCGCGCCACCGTGGAGGGGAGAGCGGAGAGTGAGTCTGACTGTTGAGGCACCTGCCCATCGTAGGCGGGCATTGCTGTTGCTGAACTAGCGTCAGGAGAAGTGACCGACCATCGTTCAATCCTGCATATTGATATGAACGCGTTCTACGTATCGGTGGAACTATTGCGTCACCCTGAGTTACGGGGACTTCCTGTCGTCGTTGGTGGCACAGGGGGTCGAGGGGTCGTGTCGGCGGCGTCGTACGAAGCTCGTCAGTTCGGTGTGTATTCGGCCCTGTCGTCGGCCGTTGCTCGTCGACTGTGCCCTGATGCAATCTTTCTGCCGCCCGACATGAGTCACTACTTAGAAGTGAGCCATCAACTGCACGACATCTTTGAAACGGTGACACCACTGGTGGAGCAGATTTCTGTTGATGAAGCATTTCTTGATGTCACGGGAGCACGGTCGCTGTTAGGAGATGCGCAGCAAGTAGCTGCGTTGCTTCGTGAACGTGTCTTTGAACAAACCCAACTGCCATGCACGGTGGGTATTGCACCCAACAAGTTCATCGCAAAGATGGCTTCTGAGTTTGCAAAACCCAAAGCTCGTCCCAGCGGAATCGAACCCGGTTTTGGTGTGTATGAAGTGCTGCCTGGCGACGAGATTCAATTTCTTCATCCCTTGCCCGTGCAAAGTTTGTGGGGAGTGGGCCCTGCCACTTTGAAACGCTTAGACACATTGGGCATCCGATCCATTGGTGACCTCGCTGCAATCGATCTTCCAATTCTGTTGAGTGCTGTTGGAGACTCGCACGGCCGTCATCTCTATTCATTGGCCCACGGCATTGATGATCGCCGAGTGGAGCCAGAGAGAGTGGCGAAGTCGATTGGGCATGAAGAAACTTTCTCGCGTGACATCACCACCCACGAAGAGCTCCATCATCATTTGGTGCGTCTGTGTGATGCCGTGGCTCGTCGCACCCGTGAAGCCGGCATTGCGGCAGGAACATTGATGTTGAAGGTGAAGTTCTCATCATTTGAATCTGTGACTCGGTCGACAACTCCCTCTGTTCCGCTCACAACGGGGCCATCAATGGTCGCTGCATTAGAGCCACTTCTCGCATCTCTGGATTACTCGCAAGGCGTCCGTCTCCTTGGGGTACATGCCCAAAAACTCGGTGAGAGTGCGGGAGCTGCGCCACGGTTATTTGACGATGGGGGTGAAAGCCCCGAAGATGTCGAAGAGCAATGGGTCCCTGCCAGTCGGGCCATCGACTCCATTGCGGAGAAGTTTGGCCCGGGTCTTATTGGTCCCGCCAGCACTCTTGACTCCCGTCGTCCTGGGGAGAATCCCTTCGGTCCGGAGGCAAACGGCGAGTGACCGTGTGACATGTCGCTCGGAAGAAGGAAGAAATTGGTGCATTCCTGCTTTGTGTTTCGGCTCTCGGAGTGAGACAATCAAGGCGTGCCATTGTCTGACGACGAACAACGAATCCTTCGGGAGATCGAACATCAACTGAGTGCTGACGAGAAGTTTGCGTCTGCAGTTTCGTCAAAAGGTTTGTATAGCCACTCTGCCAAGCGTGTGTGGTGGTCGTTGTTGGGCATGGTTGCCTGCCTCATCGGAATTGTTGCCACGTTGCAGATCCATTACCTCGTGGCTTTCGGTGCCTTTATTGGCATGTTGTTCTTTGCGATGTTGATTGAGCGCCAATTGCGTCTCATTGGTCGTGCTGGTGTGCAAGACCTCGCTCAGAAAATCCCACGACCTCGCGTCAATTTTCCCCGAGACTAGCGCTTCTCCTCGAAGTGCACGGCTGATTGTCTTGTACTGTGGGCAGTATGCAGTCTCTCGTCACGCCCTCGGCAATTCTCGCCGTTGCTGTGAGACCCCATTTGTGGGGCACTGCATTACGCCAGTTGTCTCGTCTGTCTCCTGATGGCTGGTGGAAGCGGGCTCCGTTCTTGCCCATTCCTCCTGCGGATTACATCGAGTTCCGGTTTGTCACGCAATATGGCGGCGAGCACGGATCACGGGACGAACGAGTGCGCACCGTAGACGTTCTTGATTATCTCGCGTGGTGCAAAGAATGGAATCAGGCTCGCTGATGTCCATCGCACGACGGTCACCTTTCTCTCGGTTGCGGGCGAGATAGTCATGAGGAGCGCGCTCGTACTCAATGCAACGTACGAACCGCTCAGTGTCGTCTCCGCGCGTCGCGCCATTTGTCTTGTCTTGCTCGATAAAGCAGAAATTGTTGCCGATGATGGCACCCGGGTTCATTCGGAACGTTTCTCTGTTCAGTCACCAGTTGTCATTCGTTTGCGATACATGGTGAAAGTTCCGTATCAGCGCAGCACCACGATGTCTCGACGGGCCGTATTTGCTCGCGATAATCACATCTGCGGTTACTGCGGAGGAGCAGCCGACAGCATCGATCATGTGATGCCTCGTTCGCGCGGTGGAAAAAATGAATGGGATAACGTCATTGCCGCATGTCGTGGATGCAATCTTCGTAAGCGTGACCGCACTCCAGAAGAAGCCGGGATGAAGCTGGCGCATCCGCCACAAGCCCCTCGTGAATTGTCCTGGATTATGTATTCCGTTCCTCGTATTCCCGAGGAGTGGAAGCCGTACTTGGCTCGTGCCAGTTAAAACGGCAAGAGTGGAGCCATGACCAACCGCCAATCTCCGTGGGTGCGCCACGATTGGCAGGGGTCTGCTTTTGATTTTCATGCAATGAATCCGGCGCCGACGCGCGCATTGTGGTGGTGCACGGTGCAAGCACCGGCAATCATCCTGGGTTCTACTCAGCAAACAGGCGATGTTGATGCTGCAGCTGCGGCAGATCTTGGTCTCGAGGTTGTTCGTCGACGCAGTGGCGGTGGAGCGGTTTTTGTGCACCCCACAGAGTCAGTGTGGATGGACATCACAATTCCGCGAGACGACCCTTTATTCGTCGACGATGTCAGTGCGTCGATGTTGTGGCTCGGTGATGTGTTCTGCGAAGCGTTGTCACCATGGGTGCAGGCAGAGACATATCGCGGTGAATTCACAGCTGGCGCGTATGGCCGCAGTGTGTGTTTTGCCAGTACTTCTCCCGGAGAAGTTTTCGTTGGTGATCACAAGTTGGTGGGTATTAGCCAACGACGCGGGCGAGACGGTGCACGTTTGCAATGCGTGTTGTATCGCTCGTGGAGTCCAGAGGCATGGGTGTCTTCGTTGACTGCGACAGATATTCGCGAGCAGATCTCGTCGCTTTCTGTTGCCACCATTGCTGCTGATGCGGCTGACATCGTGTCCACCGTTTTCGACGCTCTTCCGGCCTAGTCCGAAGAATTCTGAGAACAACTGCCCGTGGCGGAGCTCTGCCCTGTAAGGGGGTTGTGGGGAGCAGTGGGGGGATTTGTGGAGAAAAGTGGGGGATAGTGGTTGACAGTGGGGAGCAGTGGGGATAACTTGTCACCCAGGTGGAGGCGGAGAACTTCCCCCAGGAAGGCAAAACCGTGTTTGTTGGAGTGCATGAGCGCCAGTTAGACCCCAAGGGTCGTCTTGCGTTGCCTGCTGCATTCCGTCCTCGGTTAGAGCCCCGCTGTTACCTCTCTTTTGGACGCGATAAGTGCATTGACGTCATGACCGCTGAGGCCTTCGAGAGCGATGTTGCTCAGGTGTTGGAAAAAGTTCGTTCTGGCGAGATGAGCCAAGAACAGCGTCGCGCCTTGGCTGCGAACACTGTGGAAGTCACCATTGACGCTCAGGGTCGAGTGAACATTGATGAAAAGTTGCGTGCCTACGCGGGAATCTCCCTGGGCGCCAAAGTCGTTGTCGCCGGTTCCTTTGACCGAGTGGAAATCTGGGAGCCGGAGCGCCATGAGCGCACCATTAGTGCCGGCACCGAGAAGATCGCTGGAGCGGGCGCGTGATCGCTGATGCTTCGACTGACCTATCAACACGCCTTGGACCAGCGGTCTCGGGCAGTTTTCCGGATGGCACGGTGGTTTGCATCAACTCCGCCCGCTGCCATCGCGCACGTCCCAGGGATAAATCTGGGCTGCACTCGCTATCCGGAAAGCTGCCGGGGACCGCAGGTCGCCGTAGCAATGGCACAGGTGTCGTCATGAACGCAGCATTCGTTCATGAGTCGGTGATGCTCGCTGAAATTATTGATGTTTTTGCAGAGATGAACAACGGTGTCTTCTTGGATGCCACCTTGGGTGGTGCTGGACACTCTGTCGCACTCCTTCGTGCGCACTCAGAACTTCGTTTGCTTGGCATTGACCAAGATGATGTTGCTCTCGGTGCTGCCGCAGCAGTTCTTTCTCAGGCTGATTGCAGTGGACGTGCAACCCTCCGGCGCGCCCGCTTTGATTCGCTTTCCACCGTCGTGGCCGAAGAGGGCATTGGTTCGTTGGCCGGTGCCCTTTTCGACCTCGGCGTGTCATCGCCCCAATTCGATGTCGCCGAGCGCGGCTTCTCGTATCGCTTTGATGCGCCATTGGACATGCGAATGGATCGCTCACAGAACTTCAGTGCAGACGATGTAGTCAATGGATACGACGCTGACGCGTTGGCACGAATGTTGCGACTCAATGCAGACGAGCGTTTTGCGGACCGCATTGCCAAGGCGATTGTGGCATCACGGCCAATTCGTTCTACCTCGCACTTGTCTGATGTCGTGAGCAGTGCAATCCCAGCACCGGCTCGTCGTCGTGGTGGTCATCCTGCAAAGCGCACTTTCCAGGCAATTCGTATTGAAGTGAACTCGGAACTGAGCATCTTGCCGATCGCGCTACGCGATGCAATCACAGCATTGGCGCCGGGAGCACGACTTGCAGTGCTGTCGTATCACTCTGGGGAAGATCGCATCGTCAAGTCAGTGATGCGCACTGCTGAGACAGGGGACTGCACATGTCCTCCAAATCTTCCCTGTGGTTGCTCTGCCGTTCGCACTGTGAAGCGTGTGCGTGTATCTCGTGAAGCTTCCAAATCGGAACAGCAGTCAAATCCTCGTTCAACTTCTGCACGTTTACGCGTTGTCGAAAAACTCTCTCAAGAAGAGATGAACTGACATGGCAGTGGCATTCCGTTTCTCGTCGGTCCTTGCGCCACGACACGAGGAGTCCCGTCCTCGGCTCACTGTTGTACCGAAGGAAGATCGTCGTTATGTGGTCTTTGCAGTGGCCGCAGCATCCGTTCTCCTTGCAATGGGCTTAGTTGTCGCTGTTCGTGCGCACATGGCTCAACAGCAAATGAAGATTGACAAATTGAATTACGACATCTCACGTGCTCGTGAGCATTTCGACACACTTCGAGCAGAACGCGCAAGCTTGCAGTCTCCAGAGGTCTTGACTGAGCAAGCTCGTGCGATGGGCATGGTGCCGAGCCAAGGAGTCACCATCGTGAATGTTCCGGCAGGCATTGCTGCTGAAGTTGCCGCCACAGTCGGCAAAGTCGATGCTGATGTTGTCGCAACGAGCGAGTCTCCGTTGGATGAATTTGGTCGCTTGAAGAAAACAGTGGTGGGTGCTCCGTGAGTTCACATGAGTCAACGCGGCGCGGAACCCGTTCGCACTCAACGACCGACCGTTCGTCGGGCTCACGATCATCATCTTCACGTTCCGCTTCGTCTTCGTCTCGCTCTGCTTCGTCGTCTCGCTCCGCTAGTGCTCGTTCCTCGTCTGCACGCTCGACCTCGTCGCGTTCCTCTTCCGAACGCCCATTTTCTGAGCGGTCATCCACTTCGCGCTCGTCGTCACGTACAACTGCATCTCGTTCATCAAGTACGCGTCCTTCTTCATCGCGTTCGACAGAAGGTCGTGCGTCCTCGTCGCGGTCGCGTTCGCAGACGCGTCAACCAGCACAGACAAGTAGTGCATTTGAAAATGCTGTGTCAGAGTTGGCCACTGCTATCTGGCGTCAAACCAAAATGGCATTCTCTGGTGAAGTGCCGCACGAACTTCGGACCAACAAGATCACATCGAAGGATGCACATCGTCGTGTGAAAAAGCGTCTTCGATACTCACTTGCCTTGCTATCCATTCTTTTGGTTGCGATCTCAGTTCGTGTGGTGTCGCTACAGACTTTCAATCGGTCGGGCTACTACGAGGCAAGTGTTGAGCAGCGCACGAGAGTCAACATTATTCGTGCATCGCGAGGCGTCATTTTTGACCGCAAGGGCAATGAGATTGCGTTGTCTGTTCCGAGCGTGACGGTCTATGCAGACCCACGCGAGATTGTTGACCCCGTTGCGACAGCTCGGGCATTGGCACCTTTCTTGCAATTGACTCCGGAAAAAGAAGCCGCTATGGCATCAAGTTTTGCGAAGCCAGGTTCAAAGTTTCATTACATCTCACGAGAAATGTCGAAAGAGGAGGCTGCTGTTCTGACAGGCCTCGGACTGCCTGGCATCTACTCATATACGGAACCATCTCGACAGATTGAGGGGGGCGTTGCACAGGCTCTCATCGGCAAGACCGACCCTGATGGACTTGGAACCTCTGGTCTTGAGTTGCAGTTCAACAAGACTTTGTCAGGCAAAGATGGTCGTACCGTTCGTGAAGTTGACGAACGTGGTCGTTCTATCGCAGGCGTAAATAGCGCGACATCGTCACCTGTTCCGGGTGATGACTTGGTGCTCACAATTGACAAGAACATTCAGTTCCATACCGATGCCGAACTTCTTGCACGCGTGAACAATCTGAGTGCAAAAGGTGGCACTGCAATTGTGATGGACACTGTGACAGGCGAGATCTATGCCATGTCGAATGTGCGTCGTAATGCCGCAGGTGTAGCGCAGTTGGCCACGGGCAACTTTGCTGCCGTAGAGGCCTATGAGCCAGGTTCTGTGGCCAAAGTGTTCAGTATTGGTGCGGCAATCAACGAAGGTGTCGTCACCCCTGACACGGCATTCAAGGTGCCGGGCTCGAAGACAGTCGACGGATTCTTGATTCGCGATGCGTGGCCACATGGTTTGATTGATATGAACGTTCGCAGCATCCTTGTGGAGAGTTCGAACATTGGCACGATCATGACTGCCGAAAAGATTCCACCGCAGCGTCTCCACAATTATCTTGCTGCATTTGGGTTTGGTACCAAGACTGGCTTGAGCTACCCAGGTGAGAGCCGTGGCATCTTGGCCCCATCCAACAAGTGGCGCGGAACTGAAAAGTTCACCGTTTCCTACGGCTATGGACTTGCAGCGACCCCTCTTCAGCTCATTGCTGGTGTGAATACGGTGGCCAACAAGGGAACATACGTGTCGCCACGGCTTGTCTCGGCGACGATTGACAAGACGGGTAAGCGTCAACCCGTGGACGCTTCAACGACTCGTCCAGTACTCACGCCCGCAACTGCGGAATCGATGATCAGCATGATGAGCGATGTGGTCTGCAATGGCACCGGTACAAATGCGAAGGTCAAGGGAATGCAAGTTGCCGGAAAAACCGGAACTGGATACAAAGTGCAGAACAACGGCACGTACACCACTGATGGTGGTGGCCGTCGTTACTTCGCGTCTTTCGTTGGCTTCTTCCCAGCCGCTAATCCTCGAGTAACAATGTTGATCAGCATCGACGAGCCGGATGGATCGTCTCGCGACCGCTTCGGTAGTACGGCAGCTGCGCCCGTGTTCGCTCGACTTGTGCCCACAGTGATGCATGAACTCGGTATTCAATCGACTGGTGCAGGCACTGGTTGCGCACCAAGTGCCAAGTCAGCCGGACACTAAAGGTGTTGTGCTGGCATGTCGCGGTATTCGATTTCTCCCATTAGTGCTAGCGCATTAAGCGTACTTGTTGAAGCCCCCGCAGTCCTGTCGGGAGCGGACACAACGATTACTGGGATCACACAGGACTCACGTTCAGTTTCTGTTGGAGATCTTTTCTGTTGCGTGCGTGGAGAAACCTTTGATGGACATCTCTTCGCCTTAGATGCAATTGCACAGGGTGCATGTGCCTTGCTCGTTGATTCACCTGTTGCAGGTGTTCCTGATTCTGTGGCAGTGATGACGGTTTCAAATGTTCGAGAAGTGCTGGGATTATTTGCTGCAGCAGCTTTTTCGTTTCCTGCGCGAACTCTCACCACGGTGGGAATCACTGGCACAAATGGAAAAACATCAACAGCTTCGATGATTGGTTCCATCTTGCGCACCGACGGGAAATCCGTTGAGGTCATGGGAACACTCACCAATGTGCGAACGACCCCAGAAGCAATTGATTTACAGGCCCACCTGCACGATTGCGTGGCACGTGGGGTGACACACGTTGTGATGGAGGTGTCATCGCATGCTTTAGATCAACATCGTGTTGTTGGAGTGATGTTTGACGTTGCGGTATTCACGAATTTGTCTCGCGATCACCTTGATTATCACAAAACTGATGAGGCATATTTTACTGCCAAAGCAAAACTGTTTGCGCCGCAACAAGCATTGCTTGGCGTGATGAACAGTGACGACCCACGAGGGCAATTGCTTCTCGACGTCGCCCCAATTCCGATGGTGCCATTTTCGCAAGCTGATGTTTCTGACGTCACAATCAAGGTGGACAGTGTTTCTTTCCGATGGAAGAACCGTGCCTTTGCTGTGCCGATGGGCGGTGGATTCACGTTGATGAATGCACTCGCAGCGGTGACGGCGTGTGATCAATTAGGGATTTCCATTGATGCGCTCGTTGATGGCTGTGCTGCACTCGGTCAGATACCCGGACGCTTTCAATCCCTTCCTAATGATCAAGGTTTTTCTGTGGTGGTGGACTACGCACACACTCCGGATGGCCTACAGCAGGTCATTGCATCAGCACGAGAGATCTGTGACAGCCGACTCATTGTTGTATTCGGATGTGGTGGGGACAGAGATGCAGGGAAGCGGCCATTAATGGGTGCTGCGGCCCAGGAGGCAGACATTGTCTTCATTACCTCTGATAATCCAAGAAGTGAAGACCCTGCAGTGATCGCGAAACAGATTGCCCATGGAATTTCGCGTGAATCGTGCGAAGTGCACATTGAGATTGATCGTGCACATGCCATTGCATCCGCCATTTCTATGGCTGGGCGTGGTGACATAGTGGTGATTGCTGGAAAGGGACATGAAGTGACTCAAGAGGTCGCTGGCGTCCACTATCCGTTTAATGATGTCGACGTTGCGAAGTCGGCACTGTCACATAAGAAGGGAAGCGAACTGTGATTGCTGTACTCATAGCTGGTGCTGTTTCGATGCTTCTTTCACTTTTTGGCACTCGGCGTCTGATCGCTTTCTTTGACAACCTCGGCAAGGGTCAACCCATCCTTGGCTCTGAGGATCATGGTCCTGTTCATCACATGAAGAAGCAGGGCACCGCGACCATGGGTGGCATTGCGATTCTCTTCTCTGCGTTCGTTGGGTGGTTTGTTGCTCACCTTCGTGACGGCATCGCATTCTCCGACCAGGCAATGATTATGTGGGCGGGTGTTGCACTTCTTGCCACGATGGGCTTTCTTGACGACTATCTCAAAGTTCGTAAATCCCATAACCGTGGAATCTTCTGGAAGAAGAAGGGGTACATCACCTTCGGTCTTGTCGTTCTGGTGATGGTGTGGCTCGCCCTCGGAACCGGAGTGAGCCAAACGTTGTCGTTTACTCGGTTTGATTTGCCGGGTTGGGAATTGCCAAAAATTGTGTGGGTGTTGTGGACAGCCTTCATGGTGTGGTCAACAACAAATGCCGTCAACGTCACTGATGGTCTCGATGGTCTTGCAGCCGGTTCTGCATTGTTCGGATTTCTTGCATTCACAGTGATTGCCTATTGGGGTTTCCGTAATCCCGATGTGTATCACTTGGTCAACCCGCTCGACCTTGCGGTGTTCTCGGCGTCACTGGCTGGTGCGTGTGGAGGTTTCCTCTGGTGGAATGCTGCCCCTGCGCGAATCTTTATGGGCGACGTCGGTGCCCTCGGTATTGGCACTGCACTCGGACTTCTGGCTGTGACGACGAATACTCATCTCTTGCTCCCCATTGTGTGCGCGCTCAATGTGATGGAGTCAGGGTCAGTTGCGCTGCAGATGACTGTCTTTAAGGCATCAGGTCGTAAGAAGCGACTCTTCCGAATGTCGCCAATCCATCATCACTTTGAACTCTTGGGTTGGCCTGAGACAACTGTGATCATTCGCTTCTGGATTATCTCTGGCGTGTTTGTTGCACTTGCACTCGGAATCTTCATCGCTGACTTCACAAATATCGCCGACAACTTCGCGGGACGATAGGCATGCAGCGCGTTGCCGTCCTCGGGCTCGCTCTGACAGGGACCGCGGTTGCGCGGGCAATGAGTGCGCGTGGCATCTCTGTGACGCTTGGCGACAATCGCATCTCGCTTGACCATGAGGCGTTAGCCACGGAACTTGGCGCGGCACTCATTGATATGAATGCCGCGGGTTCCGTTGATGCACTTCTCAACGAAGTCGACACTTTGATGCCCGCACCGGGCGTTCCTCCCTCGCATCCTGCGATTGTTGCTGCAGTGCAGCGGGGAATCGCTATACGTACCGAGATTGATGTTGCCTACGAGTGGGAACAGAAGAGAGTTGGTGGGCCGCGACCCATCTTGGGCGTGACCGGTACAGATGGCAAGACAACAACCACGATGCTTGCTGCTCATTTGCTTCGAGAAAATGGCCTTCGTGTTGCTGAAGTGGGAAACACGGATATTCCGTTCGTTGCCGCAGTGGACAGTGATGTTGATGTTTTTGTTGTTGAGTGCTCAAGTTTCCGTCTTCGGTATACAACGCAGTTTCGCTGCGACGCATCGGTGTGGCTGAACTTTGCTCCTGACCACTTGGATTGGCATCCAGATATCGATGACTACGCGTCTGCCAAGGCACAGATGTGGAAGTTTGTAACCAGTTCAGATGTTGCAGTTTTTCCTGCTGGGAAAGATCTCATCACTTCTGCTGCGCAGAGTTCTCAGGCTCGCACGGTGTCGTTTGGTCTCTCAGGCGCTCAGTACTGCGTCCAGGGCGAGACACTGATGTCGCCATCTGGTCCATTGTGTGAAGTGAAGAATCTATGGCGATCAATGCCACATGACATTACGAACTCTCTCGCTGCAGCTGCTTTGGTCGTTGAAGCTGGGTTGGTCCCGGCAGAAGGCCTTGCATCGGCCCTTTCTTCGTTTACGTCTGCGCATCACCGCATCGAACATATTGGGGACTTTGACGGCAGTCCTTGGTATGACGATTCCAAAGCCACCAGCCCGCATGCAGCACTTACTGCGATTCGCGCCTTCGACTCACTGGTGTTGATTGCAGGTGGAAGAAACAAAGATCTTGATCTCACGCAGTTGGCAAGCGAACCACAACGAATGATTGGTGTTGTGGCCATAGGTGATGATGCTTCGTTGGTTGCGGCTGCTTTTGCAAATGTGTGTGAAGTGAAGACAGCGAATGACATGAAGACTGCCGTTGAGTTGGCTTCATCGATGGCATCGCCTGGGGTAGCAGTTCTTCTTTCTCCTGGTTGTACGAGTTATGACTGGTATTCCAACTACAACGAACGTGGAGAACACTTCACTCAATGCGTCCGTGAACATTTCGGGAGGGGAGCGACCAATGGCAAGTGAAACCACGCGCACACAACAGTCGTTGAGGGATCGACGTTTGAGCGTTCTGCGCCGAACAGGTATCGCGGACAAACAGAATTCCCGTTTGTCTCTTGAGAAGCCACCACCAGCTTTCTACTGGATCATCATCATTGTTTTTCTGATTGTTCTGCTTGGGCTTGTGATGGTTTTGTCATCATCATCAGTCACGAATCTTCATTCGGGGTCGTCGGCATGGAGCATGTTCACCAAACAGTTTGTCTGGGTTCTTTTGGGCACGCTTGCTGGATGGATGGCGTACCGTCAGCCCTACAGCGTGTGGAGAAATGGAAAGTTGCTGGGCACCGTGACGACCGTCATCGTGAGCCTGAATGCGATTGTGCTTTTCAAAGGTCAATTCATTAACGGTGCAAAAGCTTGGCTTGATATTGGTCCGTTCCGATTCCAGCCATCTGAATTTATGAAAATTGCACTCATCCTGTTCTGTGCAAACGTGATGTCGAGTCGACATCGTGCAGTAGAAATCAAGGCCTTTGTTTTGTATCCACTGTTGATTGCCCTTGGGGGCACAGTGGGATTATGCGCTTTGCAGAGGGACTACGGCAGTGCGATCATTTTTGCTGGCATTGTGCTGGCATTGATGTACATGTCGTCGATGCCTCTTCGCCAAGTTGCATTGACTTCAACGATCATCTTTTTCGGCGGTGTATTGGTTCTGAATTTTGCACAACGCGCTAGCGAGCGTTTGCTTGCATTCATGGACTTAGAAGCCAATAAGGCGACGAGCGGCTATCAGGTGTACCAAGCTCTGCTCAGCATTGCTAACGGTGGTTGGAGCGGTACGGGGATCGGATCTGGCACGAGTAAATGGGGTTACGTTCCTCTTGCGTATAGCGACTTTATTTTTGCGGTCATTGCTGAAGAGCTCGGCATTCTGGGCACCATCTTGGTAATTGGTGGATTCTTGTTGTTGGTCTTCTTCGGTATTCAAATTGCCTTATCTGCCACTGACATGCACGGTGCGTTCATCGCTGGGGGAATCTCGGCATGGTTCGGAATTCAAGCTGTCGTCAATATCGGTGGAGTCGTGGGAATGATGCCGATGACAGGGCTTACTCTTCCGTTTCTTTCGTACGGTGGTTCTTCAATGATTGCTTCTTTGGCTGCGATTGGTTTGTTGCTCAACGTTGCTCGGTACGCAAAGAAATAGGGCGACAGTTTCGTGGTTTTTGCAGTTGTCACCGGAGGCGGAACCAGTGGGCATTTCATCCCCGCGCAGGCCATTTTAGAATCGTTAATGGAATCAGGAATTGATTCTTCGGATCTGAGATATGTCGGATCACGTCGTGGCGTTGAACAGTCCCTCATGAAAGGTTCTCCCATCGAAGCGGAGTACTTGCCTATCTCTGGTTTGCAGCGCTCGATGAGTCCGAAAGGTATTGCACGCAACATGGCGTTGCCCATTCGATTGCTGCGTAGTCGTCTGATGGCCCGCGCCCTCATGAAGAAATGGAGCCCGCAAGTCGTTGTGTCAGTCGGTGGGTACGCAAGTGAACCGATGTCGGCTGCAGCAATTGCGTCTGGTGTTCCTTTGGTGTGCGTGAGCTATGACCGCATGCCAGGGCTAGCAACTCGCCGTCAAGCAAGACATGCCACGGTGTCGGCGATTGCATTTCCTGGTGTTGACCTTCCTCGCGCTGTTGTGACGGGCGCTCCAGTTCGTTCTGCGTTGCGCCATCTCGATGTTGCAGCACGTCGTCCCGATGCACGCAGAGAGCTTGGTGTTGCTGCTGATGCACTTCTTGTCACTGTGATGGGTGGCTCTTTGGGTTCCGGAGTCTTAAACGCATTGGTGCCGTCTCTTTTGGACGCTTGCGCTGAGATGCCACAGATTCATGTTCTGCACATTTGTGGCAAGCGGTTTGTTGATGACATTGCTCCCACTGTTCCTTCGGGAGTGACCTACCAACGAGTGGGATATGAGAGTCGGATGGCGCAGGTGTATGCAGCGTCTGATCTTCTCGTAGTGCGCGCTGGTGCCAGCACGGTTGCAGAAGTGGTGACTGTGGGAATTGCTGCAGTAGTCGTGCCATGGGAAGTCAGTGCAGACGGACATCAGAAGCTGAATGCACAGTGGCTTGGTGATGCTGGTGCTGCATGTGTGGTGACGGAATCGCAATGTTCTGACGGCTCAGCAGTGAGAGCCATCGTGGAGTTATTGCACGATTCAGAGGCTCGATTCCGTATGGTCACAAATGCCCGGCAAATGGGGGAAGCCCATCGCAGTAGCCGTTTGGTCGATGTCATCAGGAACGCCGCTCTCTGACCACTGTCGCGTGGAACAATGGACTACCCATGTCTGCGTTGCCATCTCGTCGCCAACCTGAAGAGTTGATTGATCTCTCGGTGAGTCGTCGTTGTCATGTCGTCGGTGTCGGTGGGCCGGGCATGAGTCCGCTGGCAAGTTTGCTGGCAGCACGTGGACATCAGGTCACCGGGTCCGACATGCGTGATTCCGAGGTCACCGAGATTCTTCGCACAGAGGGAATAGCAGTTTCCCTCGGGCATAGCGCCGAAGCTGTTCGAGATGTTGACGTCGTGACATTCTCGACTGCGATTCCTGCCAGCAATGTTGAACTCGTGTCGGCAGGAGAGTTAGGTATCCCTGTTCGTCATCGCTCAGGACTGCTTGCGTCGCTGTGTTCGATCACGAACAGCATTGGGGTTGCGGGGACACACGGGAAAACCACCACGACGGCACTTCTGACCCACATATTGGTTACCGCGGGAAGAGACCCGTCTTGCATTGTTGGTGGTCAGGTTGCGGGAATGGCCGTGGGCGCTCGCCATGGCAAGGGGTCAGCCTTCGTCCTTGAATGCGACGAAAGTGATGGCACCTTGGATGTTCTCACCCTGGAGAATCTGATTGTTACCAATATCGACGTCGATCACTTGGATTATTTCGGTTCCTTTGAACAAGTGCAACTGTGCTTTGTTGACGCTGCAAAGAGAACAAGTGGACTTGTTGTTACCAATGCTGATGACCCATCAAGCCGGATTGTGATTGATGTGCTTCAGGGCCAGAAGACTCTGCGTACGTTTGGACACGCGGCATCGGCCACTGTTCGCATTGATGCTGTGACTCCCGTAAAGGATGGCACGCAGGTCGTCCTTGAAATTGACGATCGCAGCGTGACCTGTATGTCTCCATTACGTGGTGAGCACAACGCCATGAATATCGCAGCGGCATTGGCGATGGCCACTGGTCTCGGAGTTGACGTAGACACTGCGTGCACCGCAGTCACTTCTTTCTCTGGTGTTGCACGCAGATTTACAGAACGTGGTTCGTTTAACGAAGCTCTGTTGATCGACGATTACGCGCACCTACCTGCAGAGATTGAAGCAGCCATCGCTGCGGCCTCTAGTCATCCGTCTCGTACTGGTCGAACAATTGCGGTCTTTCAGCCAAACCGATATCACCGCATTGCCGCGATGGCCGACACATATGCCGACTGCTTTCGTGCCGCGGATGTCGTTGTCGTGACGGATGTGTATGCATCAGGAACTGCTTTCATTGAAGGTGTGACGGGAGAGCTCGTTGTGAATGCAATCCGTGCGTCTCATCCCGCAGCGCACATTGAGTGGGCGCCAACTCGCCAGGACATTGTGAAATTTGTAGCTGCAACTATTCAGCCAGGTGATGTGTGTATCTCGATGGGATGTGGAGACATCGAAACATTCCCTGACGATCTACAGACGGCGGTGAAGTGATGTCGAGTTCGCATCTTGATGGCTTCATTGCAGAACTGCAATCTGCAGGTTTGCCGGTGCAGGTTGATCGGCCGCTGAGCACCCTCACGACCTACATGGTGGGCGGAACAGCGGCGGTATCCGTCACGGTGTCCGCTCTTCAGGATCTGCAGACACTTGCAATGATCACCGCCCGACATCAAGACGTACCCGTCCATGTAGTGGGCCGAGGAAGCAACACATTGATTTCCGACGCTGGAGTGCAAGGGCTCGTCGTTGTTGTGTCGGCGCCCGCGAACGAGGCAGTTGTTGACCTCATTGGTGATGATGTTGTTGTTGCTGGTTCTGTCACGATGCCTGTCTTGGCGCGACGTTCGGTGAAAGCTGGCCGTGCAGGGCTGGAGTGGTGCGTCGGTATTCCCGGAAGTGTGGGCGGAGCTGTCCGTATGAACGCTGGGGGGCACGGAGCCGAAATGATTGACTCATTGCAGTCAGCATTGGTGGTGTCATTGCAGTCGGGTCAGGTTGTTTCTGTTCCCACATCTGATTTAGGAATGCATTTTCGCGGTTCTGCGCTTGCGCCTCATCACATCGTTGCTGCAGCAAAATTCAAAACGACCAGTTGCGACGTGTCGGATGGACAAAAAGAGATTGATGCCATCGTTGCGTGGCGTCGTGAACATCAACCCGGTGGACGAAATGCTGGTTCGGTCTTTGTGAATCCTGCCCCCGGAGACGGAAGCGCTGGTGCGCTTATTGACTCCTGTCAGTTGCGAGGGTTTCAAATTGGTGGAGCGCAAGTATCTGAGAAACATGCGAACTTCATTCAGGCGTCTGATGGCGCCACCGCATCAGACATTGTTGCGGTGATGTCGCATGTGCAAGACATGGTGATGCAACAACACGGAGTACTCCTTCGAAGTGAGGTGTGCCTTCTCGGATTTGACGAAACCATCATGGGTCGGTTTGCCGATCCCCGTCACACCGACCCTGATCGGGTGAATGCGAGCCATGCCTTGGGGCGCTTGATGGGTGATGTCGATGAATAACTCTCATGATGATCGTGATTCAGAAGAGATCATTGAAGAAATCTCGGTGACAGAAGTCAGCGACGAGGTGTTGCGCGAACTGTCGGATTTGTTTGGTCCGACAAAGGGTGTGCAACGTCCACCAGTGCAGAAAACCCCGACGGGTGATGCAACCGAAGATTTCACTGAGGACCTAACCCCGCTCGATGCAAGAGTGGCGGACGCTGAGGTGATTTCCATCACGCAAGATGACTCCGATGGATATCGCGCCGAGGTCATCGTCATTGGTGGCGGTGACGAGTACGACCTCACACCCGCTCCTGCCGATCCACTGTTAAAGCCCCTCGCACGTGGCGCCGACCTTGTTGACATGTCTGATGACAGTGGTGGCACTGTCGTCATCGGAGATCAAGACATTGATCGCGTCGTCATTGTTGATGATGATCGTCCTGATCCCCGGTTCGATGAGCGTCGTCGACGTCGTGAACGTCGTGAACGTCTGAAACGGGTGAAATGGCTCAAGCTCGGGGGAGTTGTTGTTGGCTTCATTGTGTTTGTCATGGGGGTTTTGGCATCGCCCATTTTTGCGATTCGCAATGTGGAGTTAGAAGGTGTGGTGTACACATCTCCCGCCACTATCGAGAAAGTGACTGACATTCTGAAAGGTGCGTCTGTGTTCACTGTTGATTCGGCAGACGCACGAGAACAGCTACTGAAGGATCCTTGGGTGGCTGAGGTGCGAATCACCACGAACTTCCCTAATGGAGCGCTCGTTGAGATTTCAGAACGAGTTCCGGTGGTGTGGTATCTCGGTGCAGACCAAAAGGCGCGTGTTGTAGACGCACGTGGTCACGTCATCACGGTTCTGACTGGATGGCCAACGAAGTATCTCCAGGTGCGAGGGCAAGGCCCCAATCTTGAAGCCGGTGCTGTGGCAGATGATGTTTTTCGTGCTGCTGCTCAGCTGGTCCTGGCCTTGCCACCAGAGATTCGCCCAAAGGTCAAGGCGTTAGACCTCACGGGTGGTGGAGAACTCTCCATGATTCTGAAGGGTGGAACCATTGTGCGTTTTGGTCCACCGTCTGATTTGAAAGACAAATTGGTGGCGGTTGTCGTTCTCTTCCGTCGCCAGGACCCAGCAACATTGGCTGTTGTAGACGTTTCGACGGGTGAACCGACCATTCAGCAGCGTTAATTGGGGTTGTATTCCGCCCGAGACGGCGCAATTCCCACAAAAACAGCGCTCACTGTGGAAACATTGAGGAACACAGTCCTTTTAGGACGTTTCTTCGGAGGAAATGGCTCATGGCCGGAGCACCACAGAACTATCTCGCTGTCATCAAAGTAATTGGTGTCGGCGGCGGCGGCGTGAACGCTGTCAACCGCATGATCGATGCTGGTCTACGTGGCGTTGAATTCGTTGCAGTCAACACCGATGCCCAGGCATTGCTGATGAGTGACGCAGACGTCAAACTCGACATCGGTCGTGACCTCACTCGTGGTCTCGGCGCAGGGTCCGACCCCGACGTTGGTCGTGCAGCAGCAGAAGCACATCGCGAAGAAATCGAAGAGCTCATCAGTGGCTCTGACATGGTCTTCATCACCGCAGGCGAAGGCGGCGGCACCGGTACTGGTGCAGCACCTGTCATCGCAGAGATCTCAAAGTCATTGGGCGCACTCACCATTGGTGTTGTGACTCGTCCGTTCCAGTTCGAAGGTCGCCGCCGTGCTGTTCAGGCAGACAATGGCATTCAGCGCCTCAAGGAAAAAGTCGACACGTTGATCGTGATTCCAAACGATCGTTTGCTCACCGTTGCAAATGACAAGACATCTTTGGTCAACGCATTCAAGATGGCAGATGAGATTCTCTTGCAGGGCGTTGCTGGCATCACGAACTTGATCACGACTCCAGGTCTGATTAACACCGACTTTGCTGACGTCAAGATGATTCTCACCAGTGCAGGTTCTGCGCTCATGGGTATCGGTATCGCAAGTGGCGACAAGCGCGCAGTTACTGCAGCTCGCGATGCGATCTCTAGCCCCATGTTGGAAGCAGCAATCGATGGCGCTCGCGGCATTTTGCTCAACATCACTGGTCCATCAAGCATGGGCTTGTTCGAAGTCAACGAAGCAGCCGAAGTTGTGCACGCAGTTGCTCACCAGGACGCAAACATCATCTTCGGTACCGTTATTGATGACGAGATGGGTGACGAGATCAAGGTCACCGTTATCGCGGCTGGCTTTGAACGCTGGGATTCCACAGCAGGTGGCAATGCAGGCTTCGGGACTCGTACCGGTGGTTCGCGCCCCGCAGATTCTCGCCCGTCAAGCAATGTGCGTGACATCTTCTCTGACTCTGACCCATTGTCAGATGACGATGACGATTTCGACGTTCCTTCCTTCCTCAAGTAGAGATTTCTCGTGATCGACCCGCAAGAGGTCGCTCTTCGTGTTCAACAGATTCGTACCGAGGTGGCTCGGGAGGGTTCATCTCAAGTTGCCATCATTGCTGTCACAAAGACATTTGGTCACGACGCGATTAGTGCTGCCGTCAGTGCTCAGTGTGACGCAATCGGTGAGAACTATGCGCAGGAAGTGCTCGCCAAAGTTGCCGAAGCACCCATCGGCCTGCCGGTCCATTTCATCGGTGCGATTCAGTCCAACAAGGTGCGCCAGTTAGCCCCCCATATCTCGTTATGGCAGGGAGTCGACCGCGGGTCAGTGATCTCAGAGATTGGGAAGCGGGCACCTGGCGCTGAGATTCTGCTGCAGGTGAATACGACGAACGAAGAGTCGAAGTCGGGCGTTCCACCCCGTGAGGTGGAGTCTTTGCTCGCTGCCGGTCGGGATGCGGGGCTAGTGGTGAGGGGCCTCATGACGATTGGGCCAACCTCAGGCGATATGGCAGAAGTAGAAAAGGCCTTTTTGTCCCTGCGTTCATTGGCTGATTCGCTCCATCTTCCCGAATGCTCCATGGGAATGTCCGATGACTACCGAATGGCGGTTGCATGTGGTTCTACGATGATTCGCATTGGGAGTCGGCTCTTCGGCCCCCGAACTCCGCACTGAAAAACACTCGGTTGGCGTTCCAGAAACTGCCTCTCGGAACTCCCACATACGAATGCACGAGTGCATTAGCCTTTCAGCATGTCGTTTCTCCGTAAAGCAATGGATTATTTAGGTCTCAATGGCGATGAGGCATATGACGATTACGACATGTCGATGGAATATGAGCGCCCAGCGCGGCCACAGCGTCAAGCACCAGGCACCGAGCCACTGACTCGTCGCGGTGGATACGACCCCGAGTACTCGTCAGAAACACAGCGTCCTGCTCCGCGACCCACACGTGTCGATGACACAGGTGCAACGCGTCGTCCCGATGATTCTGGTTTGCAAGTTCGCCCCATCGGTGCTCCTCGCACTGCGCCAACAGTTCGTCCAGTCCCCGCAGTTGGCGACACGGTTACTGTT
>WLGW01000029.1 GCA_009703055.1 Actinomycetota bacterium | reverse complement strand
TTAGCCCATGGACATCTCAAAAATCCGCAATTTCTCGATCATTGCCCACATTGACCATGGCAAGTCGACCCTCTCTGACCGCATCCTTGAGATGACAGGCGCTGTTCAGGCACGCGACATGAAGGCTCAGTATCTCGACTCGATGGACCTCGAGCGTGAACGAGGCATCACAATCAAGGCTCAGAACGTTCGTGTTAATTGGAAAGGTCACACCTTTCACCTCATTGATACGCCAGGTCACGTTGACTTTGGTTACGAAGTCAGTCGTTCACTCGCTGCATGCGAAGGCGTGGTGCTGGTGGTGGATGCGGCACAGGGCATCGAAGCGCAGACGCTCGCGAACTGTTATCTGGCCCTCGAGAACGATCTTGAAATTGTTGCTGTGTTGAACAAGATCGACCTGCCCGCAGCAGACCCTGACCGCTATGCCCAAGAGATCGAGAACATCTTGGGTATTCCTGCAGAAGACATCTTGCGTATCTCTGCAAAGACAGGTGCCGGAGTGGCGGAGTTGTTGGACGAGATCATTGAAAAGATTCCCGCACCACAGGGCGACATCGATGCGCCGTTGCAGGCGCTCATCTTCGACTCGCAATTCGACCAGTATCGCGGAGTGGTTTCAAGCGTTCGCGTGATGCAGGGCCGCATGACAACTGGCAGTCGTTTGCAATTCATGCAAACCCGCGCCACACACGATGCAATTGAGATTGGTGCACGTCAACCAGGACCAGAGCCATTGCCTGAGCTTGGGCCAGGCGAAGTGGGATATCTCATCGCAGGTATCAAAGACGTTGCTGAAGCACGAAGCGGTGAAACAGTCACCACATTGCACGCAGGCTCCGCAGAACCATTGCCCGGCTATCGCGATCCGAAGGCCATGGTGTTCTGTGGTTTGTATCCCATTGACGGTGACGACTTTGAAAACCTTCGCGAGAGTCTCGAAAAACTGAAACTCAACGACGCGTCCATTACCTATGAGCCCGAGTCTTCTGGCGCTCTTGGTTTCGGATTCCGTTGTGGCTTCCTTGGTTTGTTGCACATGGAGATTGTGAAGGAGCGCCTCGAGCGCGAATTCAACTTGGCTCTCATTGCAACAGCTCCATCAGTGGCATATCGCGTCACGAAGACCGACGGTGAAGTCATCACAGTGGAGAACCCTGCGGATCTTCCACCCACTCAGAACATCAACTTCATTGAAGAGCCGTTCTTCAAGGTGAACATCATCACGCCGAAGGATTACACCGGCACGTTGATGGAATTGTGCCAGTCGCGTCGTGGCGAAATGGTGAAGTTGGAATACCTCTCACCAGAGCGCGTTGAATTGCACTATCTCGTGCCATTGGCAGAAGTGGTTGTCGACTTCTTTGATCAGATGAAGAGCCGCACCCAGGGGTACGCAAGCCTTGACTATGAGCTCGAGGGTTATCGCCCGAGTGCATTGGTGTTGGTGGACATTTTGTTGAATGCACAGCCAGCAGATGCCTTCAGCACCATCGTGCACCGTGACAAAGCATTTGATTACGGACGCCGCATGTGCGAGAAGCTTCGCGAATTGATTCCACGCCAGATGTTCGACGTTCCTATCCAGGCTGCAATCGGCGGAAAAGTTATTGCTCGTGAAACAGTGAAAGCCAAGCGTAAAGACGTGTTGGCGAAGTGCTACGGCGGTGACATCACTCGTAAGCGCAAACTCCTCGAGAAGCAGAAGGAAGGCAAGAAGAAGATGAAAGCAATCGGCCGTGTTGAAGTGCCGGGCGACGTTTTCATCAGTGCGTTGAAGTTGGACGACTGATGTCTGACACGACGGTGAACGAAAAAGGTAATCCTTTTCGTTCCCTTCGCCATCGCAATGTCCGTGTGTATTTCATTGGGCTCTTGTTGTCCAATGTCGGCACGTGGATGCAGTTCACTGCAACCTCGCTCCTGATCTACAGCATCAATAACCGCGCAACTGATGCGGGCTTAAACACTCTCTTCCAGTTCTTGCCGATGCTGTTGTTGGGCGCGTGGGCTGGTGGCTTTGCTGACAGATTCGATCGTCGCACCATCACCATCTGGACTCAATCTGCGTTGTTGGTTCAAGCGGTGCTGCTGGCGATTGCAGACTTCAGCGGATGGGCATCCTTGCCCGTGATTTATTCGCTGTCCCTTGTCTTGGGTGTTGCGAATGCCATTGATAACCCGTCACGTCGAGGTCTAGTGACGGAACTCGTCGACCCACGTGACATTCCTAATGCGATGTCGCTGAATACAACGGTGATGACGGGGTCGCGCATCTTTGGTCCTGCACTTGCTGCAGCATTGATCGGCCCGCTGGGCACGGCATGGCTGTTCTCCTTTAATGCACTCTCATATGTTGCTGTCATTGCTTCATTGTTGATGCTGCGTCGTGAGGACATGGTGCCCGTCACGGTTGCTCCACGTTCCGGCAAGCCAGTACGAGAAGCACTCAAGTTTGTGTGGGCAGATGTTTCACTTCGTTACACGTTCATCGTGTTCATCGTTGTCAGTACGTTCGCATTCAACTACAGCGTCGTTTTGCCCAAGTTGAGTGACGTGGAGTGGAACGAGCCGAATGGGTACGCGATTCTTCTGACACTCACTAGCGTCGGAAGCATTGTGGGTGCATTGGCAACAGCTCGTTTTCAGGTGATCACAATGCGCTGGTACGCCATGTTGATTGCCGTCTGTGGTGTGGCGTGTATCGGCATGGGCTTTGCGCCGAACTTTGGCATTGCATGTCTAATGGCATTGCCTCTTGGTTTTGGCGGAACAGGCCTCGTTGCATCGATGACGGGGTTGACACAGCAGAAGGCACCGCCAGAGATGCGCGGTCGCATGATGGCATTGCAGTCTGTGGCATTTCTTGGTTCCACGCCGATCGGTGGCCCCATCACCGGATGGATTGGTGACCACATCAGCATTCAATGGTCATTGGCATACGGTGGCATCGCCGCCTTGCTAATTCTCCCTCTCTTAAAGAAGGCGCAATGAGTACAGCAGTTTGGTGGATTCGCCGCGATATCCGACGTACTGACAATAAGGCTCTGCAATCTGCAGCAGCAGTGGGAACAGTTGTTCCGTTGTTTGTGTGGGACGACGTGTTGATGAACAATGCGGGTGGCTTTCGTGGACAATTCATGTGTCGTGCATTGAACGCTCTCGACAATTCCGTGGATCGTGCACTCATCTATCGAAATGGTCCAGCAGCCGATGCTGTTGTGGAGCTTTGTCGTTTGGTCGGGGCCGACACAGTGCACATCACCGAAGACTTCGCACCATATGGCCGCCAACGCGATGCAGAAGTAGAGAAAGCTCTCATTGCTGATGGTCGGCGTTTAGTGCGGGCTGATACTCCCTATGTCATCGCTCCGGGAACAGTTCGCAAGGATGACGGAACACCGGTCAAAGTGTTTACCCCGTTTTACAAGCGGTGGCTCACGCACCAATGGGCTTCGGCGCCCGAGAACGAAGTGACGTTTGCAGATTTCCGAGATCTCTGTGTTGGCTCGCGCATGGAAGAGGGTTGGACTGCACTAAGTGCAAACCCGAGTGAAGAATCTGCGTGGGAACGTTTCGACGAATGGTCGCAGCGGGCAATGGGTGAATACAAAGATGCACGCAACTTGCCCGGAGTTGATGGCACGTCGATGATGTCGCCGTATTTGAAGTTCGGCATCATTCATCCGCGTCAACTGTTGCAGCGTCTTGATGGTACGGCCGGATCCGATGTGTTCCGTTCAGAGATTGCATGGCGTGAGTTCTATGCCGATGTTCTCTTCCATCAGCCTGAGACAACATGGAAAAACCTGCAACCAAAGATGGATGCTTTGCCGATTGATTCAGGTCCGGTTGCTGAAGAACGCTTCGCGCAGTTCTGCGCCGCCAAAACCGGTTACCCCATCGTGGACGCAGGTGTACGACAGTTGCTGGGCTCGGGTTGGATGCACAACCGTGTGCGCATGATCGTTGCCAGTTTCCTCGTGAAGGACTTGCACTTACCATGGCAGTGGGGCGCCAAATTCTTTATGGAACATCTGCTGGACGGCGACGTTGCATCGAATACCCACGGGTGGCAGTGGACTGCAGGGACGGGCACCGATGCATCACCGTTCTTTCGTGTTTTCAACCCGATGGGCCAGAGTGAAAAGTTTGACCCCACGGGTGAGTACTTGCGCCGCTGGATTCCCGAGATCGCACATTTAGACAACACGAGCATTCATGCCCCGTGGACGCTGGGATTACTTGCCCCTGCGGACTATCCCGAGCCAATGGTGGACCATGCACTGGAACGGGAAGAAGCATTAGCCCGCTACAAAGCCGTCAGTGGAAAGTAAAATCGTCTGACCATGTTGGATGACCGCAAAACAGCAATTCTTCGTGCCGTCGTGCAGGAGTATGTGGCAACGGGTCTTCCCGTTGGCTCTAGCCATATTGCCAATCTTCCTGCTGTCAAAGTCTCGAGCGCCACAATTCGTAATGAGATGGCTGCATTGGAGCAAGAGGGATACCTCGCTCAGCCTCATACCTCGGCTGGTCGTATCCCCACGGATAAGGGTTATCGACACTTTGTGGACTCCATTACTCCTGAGGGTGTGTTGGCAAAGGAAGAAGCGACACAGGTGGGGGACTTCTTCCAAGGAGCGCATGGTCGCCTTGAAGATTTGTTGCGTCACACCACCACGCTGTTGGCCAACATCACGCATCACACGGCAGTTGTCGTTGGTCCAGAAGTAGAAGCCACCACTGTTCGTGCTGTTCACATCAGTCGCGTGACAACTCGCACCGCAACGGTCGTTGTTGTGATGTCGAACCACAGTGTGGAGAACGAGACAATCCAGGTGTCAGAAGACATCACGGATGAGCACTTCCATCTTGCGGTCTCGCATTTGTCGCGCATTCTTGTTGATCGCTCGCTTGTCGACTTCCAAACGATTCCTTCCACGAATGATGCCCATGTCGATGCAGTGTGTTTCGCCACCGTGAATGCATTATCTCGTCACCGTAAGGACAAGCCGGTGTTTGTGGGTGGTGCTGCATCACTGGCAAGCGCATTTGACGCTGTTGACATTGTGCGTGATGTCCTCACAACGATTGAGCAACAGTTTGTTGTGGTGTCATTGCTGCAAGATCTTCTTGACCGTGGTCTTTCGGTGTCAATTGGTGCGGAGCACGGCATTGATCAGTTGTCGGCGTGTTCCGTGATTGTCGCACCAGTGATTGCTGACGGAGAAGCGATTGGTTCTGTCGGCGTTCTGGGGCCAACGCGAATGAATTACCCGCAAGCTCTCAATACGGTGGAAGTTGTAAGTGAACAGTTGGGTCGACACATTGCAGAAGGGGCATCATGAGTACTGATTTTTATGAGCTTCTTGGCGTTTCTCGACAAGCATCTGCAGATGAATTGAAGAAGGCATATCGCAAGAAGGCACGCGAACTGCACCCCGATGCGAACCCAGACAACCCTGAAGCGGAGAATCTCTTCAAAGAAGTCAGTCGTGCATACGAAACATTGTCTGACCCTGATGCGCGTGCACGCTACGACCGCTTTGGTGAACAAGGTTTGGGCGGCGGCGGAGGCGGAGACCCCTTCGGCGGAGGCGGACTCGGCGACATCTTCGATGCATTCTTTGGTGGGGGCGGTCAGCGTCAGCAAGCAGGACCACCTCGTGGACAAGACCTAGAGATCACTGCACGGATTGATCTAGAAGCAGTGATGTTTGGAACGAAGATCACAGTCGATGTTCCGACAGCGATTCGTTGCGGTGATTGCAATGGATCTGGCGCGGGGGCCGGCACTCAGCCAGTGCAGTGTGTGGATTGCAATGGCTCTGGCCAAGTGCGACGCATGCGCAACAGCATCCTGGGTCAGATGGTGACAACAGGCCCGTGCGGTCGTTGTGGTGGTATGGGTGAAGTCGTGATGACCCCATGTTCGGCGTGCAGTGGTGATGGCCGTAAGCGTTCGAAAGAGTCATATTCCGTAGATGTGCCCGCTGGCATTTCTTCGGGGCAAACCTTGCGCTTGTCGGGTCGTGGCGCTGTTGGTCCTCGTGGCGGCCCAGCAGGTGACCTGTATGTGCATGTGGCTGTTGCGCAGCATGCAGAGTTCTCTCGTGAAGACGATGACCTCGTGTACCACTTGCCGTTGACATATGCCCAGGCTGCTCTGGGTTTCCACACGGTTCTTGAAGCGTTGGATGGTGAACTTGATCTGGTTGTGCCTGCAGGAACACAACATGGCCGCGAGTTTGTAGCCCGAGGACGCGGTATCCCACATCTCAATGGTCGTGGCAAAGGCAATCTGCGTGTTCGTGTTGGGGTTGTTGTTCCAAGTGACCTTTCCGATGAACAAGAACATCTACTGCGCCAGCTAGCTGAAATCTCTGGCGAACAAGTGGCATCTCCTGACAAAGGAATCTTTTCGCGTATCAAGTCGGCGTTTACATGATTGATGCGTTGCGCAATTCTTCTGCGCACGTCTTCGTTGACTCCGTGCAGTCTCCCGTGCTGAACGATGAAGATGCTCATCACTTGTCGCGTGTGCTTCGTCTTCGAGATGGTGAATCAGTCTCGTGCAGCGATGGTCAAGGGTCATGGGTCTCGTGCACTTGGAACTCTGGTGCGGTAGAACTCAGCGGAGACGTCGTTGTTGTTGCACCGTCGCTTCCGCTGTTGACCGTTGCGATTGCTCCGGTCAAAGGGGATCGCACGGATCTTGTGATTGAAAAGGTTGTGGAGATTGGTGTTGACCACATCATCGTGTTGTCGCCTGTTGAACACAGTGTGGTGCGATGGGCTGCGAACAAGGTGCCGCAAGTGATGGATCGCTACTCGCGAATCGCTCGCGCCGCTGCGATGCAGAGTCGTCGTGTCTTTCTTCCCGCAGTCTCTGGGCCGGTGTCTTTGGCCAACGTGACAGGCCAGGGTGTTGCTTTTGCAGAGCCAGGAGGCACTGCGTCGCCAGATGCTGTCACCACAATGGTGATTGGTCCTGAAGGTGGGTTCTCGCCTACTGAAGTAGCGGGCGCCCCAGCCCTCATTGACCTCGGTCCATCGATCCTGAGGGCTGAAACTGCAGCAATCGTGGGTGCGGCGCGCATGGTCGCACACTGGCGGCGTTGAATGCACCACACTGGGTGTTGTTATGCCTCCGTTATCTGACGACGAACTCCTCCAAGATTCTCCTTTCACACGCCTCGTTGGCGAGCGTTTACGGCGTATTCGCCAGCAGAAGCAGTGGTCGCTGTCCGATGTAGAGGCTCAGAGCGAGAGCGAATTCAAAGCCTCGGTCTTGGGTGCCTATGAACGTGGTGAGCGTGCCATTTCTGTGCCGCGCCTCGAACGTCTGGCACGCTTTTATGGAGTCACCGTTGATCAACTGCTGCCGCGTGACACACAGCGAACCGACAACACGGCCTCAGGTGATGCTGCACCAAAGAAACTTCGTATCGACGTCGCCAAGTTGTCGACAATGTCGGGCCAAGAGTTCGAGATGCTTGAGCGTTTCTTGCGCATGATTCAGGTGCAGCGCCAGGACTTCAATGGCAAGGTCATTACTGTGCGAGCCCACGACACGCGAGCCATTGCAGTCATGTTGGATGTTCCTGTTGACAATGTGGGCGACAAATTGTCAGAACTTGGGCTGCTGTTTGTTCCTCCGGCAGCGCAGTAACTGTTATGTCTGAATTCGGGGTGTATGTCCACATTCCGTTTTGTCGTCACCGATGTGACTACTGCGCGTTTGCAACGTGGACGGATCGCGATCATCTCATGGTCGAATATGTCGACGCTGTTGTTCTTGACATTCAGCGTTCAGTTGCTGCGGGGATGCCTGTTGCTGACACCGTGTTCTTTGGTGGAGGTACCCCCACGCGTCTTGCGCCTGAACTCGTCACCAAAATTGTTGCGGCAATTCCGATGTCACCAGATGCTGAAGTCACTGTTGAATGCAACCCAGACGATGTCACGCCCGATCTCATGAAGGTGTACGCCGCGGGGGGAGTGAATCGCGTCAGTATCGGCGTTCAGGCGATGGTGGGACATGTCCTCGCCTCGCTTGGCCGCACTCATGATCCATCGAACGTTGAAAAAGCTGTGCATGCGGCACGCGAGGCTGGCATCACATCAATCAATCTCGACCTCATCTATGGGGTGCACGGTGAGTCGCTCGAGGACTGGCAATCAACTTTGACGGCTGCAATCGCTTTGGCGCCCACACACGTTTCTGCGTATGGGCTGACGGTGGAGGCGGGAACTCCACTCGCCGATGATCCGGCACGGCACCCGGACGATGATGATCAGGCTGACAAATACATCATGACTGATGACATGTTGGGCGCCGCAGGCATGCACAACTATGAGATCTCCAACTGGGCATTTGGTGGGCATGAGTGTCGACACAACAAGGTGTATTGGTCGCAAGGGAACTACAAGGGTTTTGGCTGCGCATCACATTCACATCAAGACGGTCGACGTTTTTGGAATGTGCGTACCCCGGACAGATACATCGCATGTGTGAACGAGGGCATCAGCGTGGAAGCAGCTGATGAAGTCCTCGATGAAGAAACTCGTGCGAGAGAGGCTCTTGAACTGTCACTTCGGACTGCAGACGGGGTGCCGGTCGGCGCTCTCGACGTGGCAAGCCTAGAAGGGCTGGTTTCTGTGCAGGGAAACCGTGTGGTTTTGACTCGTAATGGGAAGCTGCTGGCTAACGAAGTGAGTCTGCGCTTAAAGCCCCGATAACATGGGGATGTCCCTTTTAGGGCGCGTAGCTCAGTTGGTTAGAGCGCTACCTTGACATGGTAGAGGTCCCGGGTTCGAGTCCCGTCGTGCCCACCACTAGGTCTCTTTTTCTTGCGGTGTACGCTGAGCCAATGCCAAAGACAGGTATTCGACTTCCAAAAAGTGAGGTCACCCGTCTCAAACTTTTGTCGTGTGCTGTTGATGAAATCATCGAAGTTGGCCCCGACCGACTGGGATTTACCTCCATTGCTCGCCGAGCTGGTCTATCTACTGGTGCCTTGTATGCCCGATACGAGAATGTTGATGAGCTGATCCTCGAAGTCTGGATGGCAGAGGGTCTCCCTGTTCTGCGCCGACTGCTTGTTGATCTCGAGGAGTCATTGCCTCGAGAGTCCGGAGTTGCTGCTCGTTTACGTCTCTCCGAACAATTGTCTGGCTCAGATCGTGGCTTGTTGATTCTTGTGAATCTTATGGTTGCCTCACGGCGAATCGAAGCAGCATTCGAAGAAATCGCACCATCGGTTGTTGAGGAAGTTGCAAAGTTTTCTTCACGCGTTCCAGCAATTGAGTTCTATCTCGGGACGACTCTGGGAATTGCAATGGGGGTCTCGGGCACTGGGCTGCACGGTCTTGATTGGCAGGGCCCTGTCGCAATGATTGCGAATTCTGTGCGACGAGCAACCGAACCTCAAGAGATTCCATCTGATTTTGCCAATATACCTGAGACAGTGCAGTTCCCCGACGATGCTGAAGAGATTGATGCGCGCTTGTTTGATGCAGTTGCCTATGTCATCGCCCGCGTGGGTGCGTCACAGGCAACCATCTCTCGAATCGCGCGCCGAGCAAAAGTAAATCCGGCAAGTATCTACATGCGCTATGAAGACAAAGATGCGCTCTTCGCCGCGTGTATGGCTCATGTGATGCGTATGGGGGATTCACGGAACGCGAAGATTCTGGATCATTATCAAGAGAGCATTCAGAACCCTCGCGAAAACAATTACACAGAAGATGCAATTGTGATGTTCCGAGGTAACCAATCCCCAGAACATGCAAGCATTCGTCGACTCCGCTTGGAGACAATGTTCGCTGCGATGCACGATGAGAATCTTCGTCGCATGAATCAAGACATTTACCTAACAACAATCTCGAGGAATGAAGAGCACCTTGGAATACCGCCATCATCGCTCACGAATCGTGCTGTGCTTCCGTATTCCATCTTTAGTCGTTTTGCTTTCTTCGGCTACGCAAGTCTCGCTGAATACGGTCTCTGCGACATGAACCATCGCTATTTGCTTTCCTATGTGTCGCAGATTTTTCATTCTTTTCAGAAAATTGCTCAAGGTTCAAATCTTGATCAATCAAACAAGAAGTAATTCATGGACATTATCTTGGCTTTGATGGCCGCAAGCGTCTATGGCGTTGCCGACTATTGCGGCGGTCGTGCAACACGTTCTGTATCTGCCATGACGGTGACTTTTGTGGGGCAATCAGCAGGGCTAGTGGTGCTGTTGACATTTGTGCTGCTCTCTGGAGTACCAGTGCCACCATTCTCTGACTTCATCTGGGGTGGTATCGCTGGCATCGCTGGTGCGACAGGTTTACTGGCTTTCTACAAAGCCATGGGCAGCGGATACATGACAGTGGTCGCGCCAGTATCGGCAGTGACAGCAACGGCAGTTCCAGTCGTCATCGGACTTTTAACAGGTGAACGTCCTGGAATTCTGGCTCTGTGCGGAATTCCTCTTGCGCTCGTAGCCATTGCCCTAGTGAGTGATGTGTTGGGTCCCAATCATCGCAAAGCTCCACGATCAATTGTTGTCATGGCGTTTCTTGCAGGTGCAACCTTTGGCTCCTTGTTTGTGATCTTGGCTCATACAAATGACGACGGTGGTTTGTGGCCTGTCGTTGCAATGCGATTCACATCCATTCCGTATATGGCAGCGGTCATGTTCTTTATGAAGCGCAAACCATCAGAGGCAAAAGCAAACCTGCCCTTCGTTCTTGCATCAGGCATTCTGGACAGCGTTGCCAACGCTCTGTACTTGCTGGCAGTACGCGAGGGCTTGATGTCAATCGTTGCGACAATTAACTCGTTTTATCCCGCAAGCACATTGCTGTTGGCAACACGTCTTGACAAGGAACGCATTCACCGATCCCAGGCAGTGGGCCTGGTACTTGCGGTCATTGCTCTGCTTTTCATCACACTCGCATAGCGAGAGTTTTATTCTCCGAGAGCGGCCTTGATGACTGCTTCTGACTCGCGTGATGCACCTTTGAAGATGCCCTTCGCCATGAGAGATGATTCAGACTTTCTGCGTGTCTCGTAAATCTCGGCACGGTCACGATGAATGTTTGGTTCATCGGGTGCGGCCCATCCGGCGAAGTCTGCAAGGTGGCATGCAAGACGAAGATCGCCTGATGCGGCGAGATCTTTGGCTCGTGCCATGAGTACTTCAGCACCACCTGCAAGAGTCGCCAGTTCAAGTCCGAGAGATTCGTCGGTTGCTGGCTTTAAGCGAGATGGTGCACCATCCCACCAACCACCGAACTGGCGCCAGATACCACGAACAACGAATTCTGGTTCGTCATACAGAGGGCGCAGATATGGCTTGCCCAGAGTTGCTTCAGGAACCTTGACGGAATGGATGATGGTGTTCAGGGTCTCACCTGCGTTCATCATCTCCACAGTGCTCTTCACGAGATACTCAAGTGCTGACGCGATCTCATCAAGAACTCGTGCAATGCGTTCCTTGCCAGCAATCGGAAGACCATGTGCGGGAAGCAGTAGTTCAGGTTCTTTCGCGATGATGGCGCGCAGGGCCTCGGCCCATTCGATAGGGAAGCGTTGCACCTTTTGTGGGTTGCCAGCATTGGGGAAGTTCCAGATAACGAAGTCGCCCGTCGCGACCCACTTTTGCTGGGGGAACCACGACCACAGGTGGTCATCGGTTTCACCTTTGCCGTGGTGGAACTCAACTGTTGTGTCGCCGAACTTCATAGACGCAAATTTGTCGACGACGTCTGTGGTGTCGAGAGTGTCTTCGGGAATGAAATTGCTGAGGCGTGGTCCGCCCGATGCTGGTCGCAAATCATTCATGACGCTGTTGAGGTCGCCACGAATGCCACCGAACTGGCGAGCGTTAATCGCAACGTTCCAGTCATTGGTGTAGCGGTAGCGATCGAAACGGCGTTGCACGTTCTTGTGGCCAATCACGCGTGGTGCTTTGTGGCCTAGTGCAGCAGCATTCGCGCCAAAGGCCACACTGCCACCCACATGGTCGGCATGGCCGTGCGTATACACCAATGCGTTAAACGGATCATTCGACCAATTGCGAATGGAGTCCACTACTTGTTGGCCAGTGTTCACATGGCTGGTGTCGAAACAGACAATTCCATCGCCGGAGTTCCATGTGACGACATGGCTGAATGATTCAACCATTGCAAGACCATCGGCGATCTCGGAGAGTTCTCCGGTTGTGCGGTTCACTGGCTCGTCTGCGCGACCAGAGTCAACCACCTTCGTACTCAACGCGATGAGATCTGCCATAAATGCCCCCTGTTTACAGTGATGAAAAGAGACTAGCCCTTGGCAAGTCCGAGGACTCGTTCTCCCAAAATGTTGCGCATCACGTTCGATGTGCCGCCCATGATGGTGTAGCCAGGGCCATAGATGAGACCTTGCACCATGTCGTCAAAGATCATCGCGTCAGCACCCATCATGCGGAAGACGAAACTGTCAACGCGCTGTTGATGCTCGGTGCAGAAACACTTTGTTGCTGCTGAGAAGCCTGCAGGAGCTTGCTTCAACACTTCGCGAATCACGAGGATGCGCCCGATGCGGTATCCGATTTCAAGCGAAGCAATTTCCTGACGAACGAGTGGGTCAGTGGTGTCGCACACAGAAACAGCATGTTGGAACTGTGCGTAGTTGGAGACCAAACGGTCAATGCCGCCACGCTCGTGTTCGAGTTGACGCATCGTTTGTCCAAAGGCTCCACCAGGCTGGCCAACAAGGTTGCCCTTTGGCACGCGCACATCAGTGAAGAAGACTTCGCAGAAGTGGCGGTTGGTTGTCATGTCAGTGATGCGACGAATTTCGATGCCCGGTGTTTTCATCGGCACGATGATTTCGCTGATGCCTGCATGTGGAGGGCCTTCGTTATTGGTACGACAGATGAGGTAGCAGTAGTCGGCATCGGCGCCGAAGCTTGTCCAAATCTTTTGACCGTTGATGATCCACTCATCGCCGTCATCAACGGCTGATGTCTTCAATGAAGCAAGGTCACTTCCAGAGTTCGGCTCGCTCATACCGATGCACCACGTGGTCTCACCAGCGAGAATGCCGGGCAAGAATTGCTCTTGCTGTTCCTTTGTGCCGTACTGAATCAGTGCAGGACCCATCTGTCGATCGCCAAACCAACTCGCTGCAATAGGCGCTCCGGCTTTGATCATCTCTTCGCCAACAATCAGACGATCGATCGGTGGACGACCTCCGCCGCCAAACTCTTTCGGCCAGATCATGCCGAGGTACCCCTTGGCTGCAAGTTCACGAGAAAACTCTTTGGAGTATCCGTTCATCCAGGTGACGTTGTGGCGGCCATATTTACGCACGCCCTCAGCAGCAAATGCCGCTGCTTCGCGTCGCAGTTCAAGCTGTTCTGGGGTCCATACGAAATCCATATTGGTACTGATGGTAGGGGGCAGGGTTGCGGGCTGCGCTATTGTGTACAAGTCAAATACAAGTGACTTTCAGCACCCTTGTTTGGGGCTTGCTGGACAAGTGAAAGGGTGCCCCCATGGCGAAGATCAAGGTTGATAATCCGGTCGTCGAACTCGACGGTGACGAAATGACCCGCATCATCTGGCAGTTCATTAAGGACCGTCTCATCCTCCCGTACCTCGACATCAACCTTGAGTACTACGACCTTGGCATGGAGCATCGCGATGCCACCGATGACCAAGTCACCATTGACTCGGCTCACGCCATCTTGAAGCACGGAGTAGGCGTCAAGTGCGCCACCATTACCCCCGACGAAGCTCGCGTTGAAGAATTCGGTTTGAAGAAGATGTGGAAGTCGCCCAACGGCACCATCCGCAACATTCTTGGCGGAGTGGTCTTCCGTGAACCAATCATCTGCAGCAATATTCCAAAGCTTGTTCCAGGCTGGACGAAGCCCATCATCATCGGCCGTCACGCACATGGCGACCAGTACAAGGCAACAGACTTCAAAGTGCCAGGCGCTGGTTCTGTCACCATGACATTCACGCCAGAAGATGGCAGTGCACCAATGGAATTCCAAGTCGCGCAGTACGGCGCTGACGGCGGCGTGGCAATGGGCATGTACAACTTCAACGACAGCATTCGCGACTTTGCTCGTGCGTCCTTCCGTTACGGTCTCGCCCGCAACTACCCGGTGTACATGAGCACGAAGAACACCATCCTCAAGGCATACGACGGTCAGTTCAAAGACTTGTTCGAAGAAATCTTCAACACCGAGTTCAAGGCTGATTACGACAAAGCAGGCCTCACTTACGAACACCGCCTCATTGACGACATGGTCGCAAGTGCGATGAAGTGGGAGGGCGGTTACGTCTGGGCGTGTAAGAACTATGACGGTGACGTGCAGTCCGACACCGTGGCGCAGGGCTTTGGTTCGCTTGGTTTGATGACATCAGTTCTGATGACACCTGATGGTCGCACCGTGGAAGCCGAAGCTGCACACGGCACCGTGACTCGTCACTACCGCGAGCACCAAAAGGGCAACAAGACATCCACCAACCCCATTGCGTCTGTGTACGCATGGACAGGTGGTCTTAAGCACCGCGGCAAGTTGGACAACAATCCAGCACTCATCAAGTTCGCTGAAGATCTTGAAGCAGTGTGTGT
>WLGW01000028.1 GCA_009703055.1 Actinomycetota bacterium | reverse complement strand
GAGGGCCACGAGCAGGTGTTCACGGCGCTTGACCCCACGACTGGCGTGCAACTGAGCTTCATCAGCCGCACTGGGCACCGCGTGCCCATGAGCAGCCACAACGTCGCGGCCATGTTCCAGGCCATTTCCAACACTGACTCCGCCCAGCAATAGCGATACGCTTTAAGGGCTTGGCCAAATGGCCATCCGTGGACACTCTCTAACTCGTCCGCAGGTGGTTCGACCAGTACTGACAAAACCCATTCCGTTGTGTTCACCTGAAAGGTGCTGCCTTGTTGCGTCAGTTCTCCCGCGATGACCTCATGTCGTCCTCCCCCATTGATGAATCCTTCATCAATGATCTCCTACATGCGCCACTTGACGACCTCATGCGTCGTGCGCGCGATGTGCGCGATGGCGCCCATGGCACTCGCATCACGTTTTCACCCAAGGTGTTCATCCCACTCACGATGCTGTGTCGCGACAAGTGCGGCTACTGCACGTTTGCGCAACCACCTGCACGTTTAGAAAAGCCCTACCTCACCGCCGAAGACATTCTTGCAATCGCGCGCCAAGGTGCACGCATGGGTTGTCACGAAGCTTTGTTCACCTTGGGCGAGCGCCCTGAGCTTCGCTACGACGTTGCTGCCAACTGGTTGCGCGACAACGGATACGACAGCACTGTGCACTACTTGCACGACATGGCGCAGTTAGTCCTCACCGAAACAGGTTTGTTGCCACATGCCAATGCTGGCGCGTTGTACGAAGACGAGCTTGCAATGTTGCGCGCAGTATCGCCTTCGCAAGGAATGATGCTCGAGTCATTGCGTGATGACCTGGAATGCCATCGCGGTGCACCCGACAAAGAACCACAACGTCGTATCGACACTCTGTGCATGTCGGGCGAACTTGCCATTCCGTTTACATCGGGCATCTTGGTGGGCATCGGCGAAGAACGCCGTGACCGCATCGATGCGCTTGCACTTCTCGCTGCTGCACATGCCAAGTACGGCAATGTGCAAGAAGTCATTGTGCAAAATTTCTTGCCCAAAGCCGGCACTGCAATGCACAAAGCAAAGCCATGCCCCGAAGATGAATATCTATGGTCGATTGCTGTTGCTCGCTTGATTCTTCCGACATCAATTCACTTGCAAGCTCCGCCGAACTTGTCAGATGATTTTGGTGTGCTGCTTGATGCAGGCATTGACGACTGGGGCGGCGTCTCCCCCGTGACTGCCGATCACGTGAACCCGGAGCGCCCATGGCCAGCACTTGATCGTTTGCGCGATGTCACCGAAGACCGTGGATTCGCTTTGGCACCACGTCTCACGATTTACCCTGAGTTTGTTCTTGAGCCAGACAAGTGGCTCGACCCTTCACTGCACTTCACCGTGATGGATCGCACTGATGCAGAAGGCATGAGCCGCGATGATCCGGGTGCGTTCTGGCCAGAGAAGGTCACTGCAGCAGATGTTGTTCTTGATGGTGCCGAAGTTGTTCTCGTCGGACACAAGTCCACACAGTGGTACTCGGGTTCCAACACCAAGCCCATGACATTGGTGCCACATCCACGTCCGTTCGCTCGCGGTCGTGTTGCCGAAATCATTGAGGGACACCGCAATGGTCAAGAGCTTGGCGAACAAGAAGTTGTCGACCTGTTCCGTGCACGTGGTCCCGAAGTGGGCTACATCGCCGACTATGCCGACGAACTTCGCTTCAATGCTGTGGGCAACACAGTTACCTGGGTGCACAACCGCAACATCAACTACACCAACGTGTGTACGTACAAGTGCAAGTTCTGCGGTTTCTCAAAAGGCCCGATGTCGCTCAACCTTCGCGGTACGCCATACCTGCTCACTCTTGATGACATTGCAGATCGCGCAGTCGAGGCTGCTGCTCTCGGTGCCACTGAAGTGACATTGCAGGGCGGCATTCACCCCAACTTTGATGGCGACTATTACATCGACGTCACAAAGGCCGTGAAGTCTGCTGTTCCCGACATGCACGTGCATGGTTTCACCGCTCTGGAAGTCACCGAAGGCGCACACCGCAACGGAGAATCACTGCGTGAGTACTTGCAACGACTCAAGGATGCAGGTCTCGCTTCTTTGCCTGGCACTGCAGCAGAAATTCTTGATGATGAGATTCGCGCCATCATCTGTTCCGACAAGGTGAACACCGAGGAATGGCTCGAGTGCCATCGTCAAGCGCACAGCATTGGTCTGCACAGCAACATCACCATCATGTACGGCAGTGTGGAGCACCCCATCTCGTGGGCTCGCCACATGGTTGTCACGCGCGAACTGCAAAAAGAAACGGGTGGCTTCACGGAATTCATTCCGTTGCCATTCGTTCACTTTGCATCACCGATCTATTTGCAGAAGAAGTCTCGTCGCGGACCAACATTCCGCGAGACAATTCTCATGCATGCCATCGGACGTATCTTCTATGACGGTCTCATCGACAACGTGCAGGTCAGTTGGGTGAAGATTGGAACCTCTGGCGCAGCGCAGTTACTGCAGGCGGGTTGCAATGACCTTGGTGGAACGCTCATGGACGAGAACATTTCTCGTGCAGCAGGTGCGAATCACGGTCAAGCAATGACTGAAGGTCGCTTTGGTGAAATCGTTGCACCGATGCGCCGCGAACTTGCACAACGCAATACTGCGTACAAAATTCTTCAATAAGTATTGAAGCAATAACTATTGGGCGCGACGCGCCAGCACTGCGGAGCGAGCATGGTCGATGTCTTTCATCAACTGCTCTTTCAGTTCGTTGATGCCACCGAACTGCTTCTCGCTGCGCAAGAACGCCATGAACTGCACCGATGCTTCTTCACCGTACAAATCGCCAGTGAAATCAAGAAGGTATGCCTCCAGCAGCGAGTACCCCTGATCGGTGTAGAACGTGGGGCGACGACCCAAGTTGATGGCACATGTGTATTCACTGCCATCAGGGCGTCGATACACACCGGCATACACACCATCAGAAGGAAGACACGTACCGCCAGCAACTTGCACGTTCGCTGTGGGGAAACCGATGGTGCGACCGCGTTGATCACCCGACATCACCGTGCCGCGAATTTCATGTGCACGACCCAGCATGCGCGTTGCGATATCAATCTCACCGCCAGCTAGCGCGCGGCGAATCGCCGTCGAGCTCACTGGTTCATCAATACCATCGGCGCGAGGAACCAAGATGACGGGCTCACAACTGAAGTCATGACGTTCGCCCATCTCTCGTAGCAAGGTGATGTTGCCTTGTCGCATGTGGCCGAAATGGAAGTCGCTGCCCACAATCACCGCCTGCGTGTGAAGTGCATTCACCAAGACGCGTTGCACGAAATCAACAGGAGTTTCTTTTGCCTGATCAGCACTGAATTGCACAACGACCACTGCATCAACACCGGTGGCTTCCAGAAGCTCAAGCTTCTGTGCAGCATTAGTCAACATCTTTGGTGCAGCATCGGGGCGCACAATGCTGGCGGGGTGCACATCAAAAGTGACCACAACACTGAGGGCACCCAACTCGGCTGCACGTTGCTTCACCTGGTTGATGACGGTGCGATGACCAAGGTGCACGCCGTCATAGGCGCCGATAGTGACAACCGCGCGGCGATCAGGCCATGGAGAAGTTGAGAGATCGGTCACCAGTTGCACGATGTCTAACGCTATCCACGCCCGCCGAAGACCACAGTGGGCTTGGCGATGCGATCACGCCACAGTTCAAACACTGCGATGAGCTCGCCATCAGTATCGGTGCACGCCCAGGGGCCATCGCCGTCCCATGCTTCTCGCACGCGTCCAAACTGCGCATTGTCGACACCTTCAGCATCCAGCACGTGCATGGGCATGCCCCGCACCGTGTCAATCAGTGGCAACAGCACAGGCTCTTCCAACGTGCAGGCGTCATCCAATGAGTACGGGCCAGTGGTGTGTCGACGCAGCGTGCGAATGTGTGCACCCCCACCAAGCGCAGTACCGAGATCTGCACCGAGCGAGCGAATGTATGTTCCGCCACCGCAACGCACGGTTGCACGAATCACCATCGGATCATCCGTTGGTTCCACATCGTATGAATACACCGTGATCGGACGTGGCTGTCGCTCCACTTCAATACCTTCGCGTGCCAACTGGTGCAGACGCACTCCATCTACCCGCAGTGCCGACACCATCGGCGGAATCTGCATGATGTCGCCCACAAACTTCTCGGCAACGATGCGGCGAACGTCGTCAATGTTGGGCGGCGTCATCTCATATGTCGCCGTGGTGACACCAGAGTCATCCAAAGTGTCAGTTTCGATACCAAACACAATCTCGCATGAATACGTTTTGTCCATGTCGCCCATGAAGCGAATTAATCGAGTGGCATTTCCCACGCCGATGACAAGCAATCCGGTTGCATCAGGATCAAGCGTGCCCGCATGACCAATTCGTTTTTCACCAAAGTGTTTACGCAGCTTGAAGACAACGTCATGACTTGTCATTCCTGCTGGCTTGTCTAACAACACCAACCCATGCACAGTGGGCGGACGACGCCGCGCCATCGCTACTCGCTGTCAGTGTCGGCGACGGACGAGTCGTCGGGTTCGATCGGAGTCGTATTCGGCTGACGGCGCAGTAGTTCTTCGATACGAGCTGCACCACGAATCACTTCATCGGGACGGAAAGAAAGAATCGGGGTCTTGCGTGCATGCATCTGACGGTTGATGGAGGCCTGGATGCGTGGGCGATGTTCCAGCATTGCCTCGATCACGCCTTCGTCGCCCTCTTCGCCGAACATGGAGTCGAAGTACACAATTGCGCGGTTCATTTCAGGGTCAACATCGATGGCGGTCACGGTAACCAGATCAAGGCGCTCATCGTCAATCTTGGTGAGCTCGTCGGCAATCACCTCTCGCAGCACCTCGGACAACCGGGCTGTGCGGGGGTACCCGTGGGATGAACCGCCCTTGGGTTGACGGCGACCAGATCTCGGGCGTTGTTTCGACACGCCTATACGATGGCACACCCATGAGTGATTCGGCGACGCCCTCCACCCCAGCGGCAACAAACTTCCCCACATTTAGATACTCGGCACGCCTGGCGGCCGAGATTGAGTCGCGCTGGCAGGACACCTGGGAGCGCGAAGGCACCTATAACGCCCCAAACCCCGCCGGACCCATGGCCGAGCCTGATCGCGTGGCTGGTCGCGAGAAATTGTTCGTTCTCGACATGTTCCCGTACCCCTCAGGCGCCGGACTCCACGTGGGTCACCCTCTTGGCTACATCGGCACCGATGTATTCGCGCGCTTCAAGCGCATGAAGGGCTACAACGTTCTTCACGCACTGGGGTACGACAGTTTTGGTCTTCCTGCCGAACAGCACGCCATCACAACGGGCGTTCACCCTCGCATCAACACCGAAGAGAACGTGGCGAACATGCGTCGTCAGTTGCGTCGTCTTGGTTTGGGTCACGACCCGCGTCGCAGTGTCAGCACCACAGACGAAGCGTTTTACAAGTGGACACAGTGGATCTTCTTGCAAGTGCACGGTGCGTGGTACGACACTGACCTTGGTCGTGCTCGCCGTATCGAAGATTTGATTGCCGAATTTGATGCCGGCACTCGTGCGCCACACGATGGTTCCACATGGTCTGCATTGTCTGCGCCAGAGAAGCACGTGCTGATTGATACCTACCGTTTGGCGTATCTCACTGATGCACCGGTGAACTGGTGCCCTGGTCTTGGCACCATCCTTGCAAACGAAGAAGTCACCTCTGACGGACGCAGCGACATTGGTAACTACCCCGTATTCAAGCGCAACATGAAGCAGTGGATGATGCGCATCACGTCGTATGCCGATCGTCTTCTTGATGATCTTGATCGTTTGGATTGGCCAGAGCCCATCAAGATGATGCAGCGCAACTGGATTAATCGCAGTGAAGGTGCTCGCGTCACGTTTGGTTCACCTGCTGGGGGCATTGAAGTGTTCACCACACGTCCCGACACTTTGTTCGGCGCAACGTTCCTTGTTCTTTCTCCGGAACATCCATTGGTCGAAGCAGTTACTACTGCTGATGCCAAGGCCGCAGTTGATGCGTATCGCGCAGCAGCTGCTGCAAAAGCCGACGATGAACGTCAAGACGATTCGAAAGAAAAGACAGGCGTGTTCACAGGTGCAATGGCCGTCAACCCTGTCACCGGTGGCGAAGTTCCCATCTACATCGCTGACTATGTGCTCATGGGCTACGGCACCGGCGCCATCATGGCCGTGCCAAGCGGCGACCAACGTGACTTTGAGTTCGCACGCACGTACAACTTGCCCATCACCGCAACCGCCATGCCGCCTGCATCATGGTTTGAACAGCACGGCATTGCACCGAGCAGCGATTGCAGTACATGGCCCGAAGTATTCACCGGTGATGGTGAATACATCGACTCTGCAAACGATTCGGTCAGCTTGAACGGATTGACATCAATTGCAGATGCGAAGACCCGCATGAACGGATGGCTCGCCGCGCAAGGAGTTGGTGAACCCACCACTACATATCGCCTGCGCGATTGGCTGTTCTCACGTCAGCGCTACTGGGGTGAACCATTCCCCATCGTGTACGACGAGTTGGGAAATGCACATGCAGTTCCTGAAAGCGCACTTCCTGTGTTGCTTCCGGAACTTGCCGACTTCAAACCCACTGCACTTGACCCGAACGATGCGACGAGTGACCCTGTGCCACCACTCGCGCGTGTGAAGGAATGGACGACAGTCACCTTGGATCTTGGCGATGGTGCACGCGAGTACCGCCGCGAAGTCAACGTGATGCCGCAATGGGCTGGATCGTGTTGGTACGAGATGCGCTATCTCGACCCAACAAACACTGAAGCGTTCATTGATCCTGCAGTTGAGAAGTACTGGATGGGTCCACAAGGCGATGGCCATACCGGCGGTGTCGACTTGTATGTCGGCGGCGTGGAACATGCTGTGTTGCACCTTCTGTATGCACGCTTCTGGCACAAGGTCCTGTTCGACCTCGGACATGTCAGCAGCGAAGAGCCATTCCATCGTTTGTACAACCAGGGCTATGTGCAGGCATATGCGTATCGCGATGCGCGCGGCCAAGCAGTTCCTGCTGCTGAGGTGGAAGAAAAAGATGGTGTGTACTCATGGAACGGCGAAACCGTTGCACGTGAGTACGGCAAGATGGGCAAGAGCCTGAAGAACATCGTGACTCCTGATGAGATGTACGACGAATTCGGCGCAGACACCTTCCGCTTGTACGAGATGGCGATGGGGCCACTTGATGCCAGCCGTCCGTGGAACACACGCGATGTCATCGGCATGCAGCGTTTCTTACAGCGGTTGTGGCGCAATGTCATCAATGAAGACACCGGGGAAACCATCGTGTCGGATGAGGCTGCACCAGAAGAACTTCTGCGCCACCTGCATCGCACCATTGTCGGAGTCGAGTCAGACATGGCCGGACTTCGTTTCAACACTGCGATTGCAAAGCTGATTGAGTTCAACAATGCGCTCACAGTGCATGTGACTACTCATTCGTCAACACCACGCGTCATTGCTCAGGCACTTGTGCAGATGCTCTCGCCATTGTGTCCACACCTTGCAGAAGAGCTGTGGTCAAAGATTGGCAACACAGGCACCGTGACTTATGTTCCCTTCCCCGAGGCAGATCCTGCTTTGTTGGTGGAAGACAGCATTGAAGTACCTGTTCAAGTCAATGGCAAAGTGCGTGGGCGAATCAGCGTTGTACCTGATGCTGATGAAGCAACTCACTTGGCCGCTGCGATGGCACAGGAAAATGTCATTGCAGCCCTTGAGGGCAAGACACCTGTGAAGACAATCGTCATTCCTGGACGCACTGTCAACATCGTCGTCAAGTAATTCACCTACGTTTCGCGCGGCGTTCCCCCACACGGTCTGCCATGTCGGCTAGACAAGGGTCATGGCTGTTAGCGAAGTTGAGATGTCTGTTGGTCCACATAAGACAATTGCGCTTGTGGCCCACGACAACATGAAGGATGAGCTCCTTGAGTGGGTCGGGAAACATCGCGAGGAGTTGTCTCGCCACACTCTCATCGGTACAGGCACCACCGGCGGTTTGGTGCACGACAAGATTGGCCTTCCCGTCGAACGTCTGCGTAGTGGACCACTGGGTGGCGACCAACAAATTGGTGCACGCATTTCTGAAGGCGAAGTGGATGTCTTGCTGTTTTTTTGGGATCCACTAGAGCCACAGCCTCACGACCCCGACATCAAGGCGTTGCTGCGCATCGCTGTGGTCTGGAACATTCCTGTTGCCTGTAACCGAGCCTCCGCTGATTTCATCATGTCTTCTCCCCACATGGACACCGACTATGTGCGTCGTGTTCCATCTCATATTCGATAACCATGGAAGAAATCTTTGGCGCCTGGTGCGTCGCTCTGAGTCTTGCGTTTATCTGGCCACAGGTGTGGCGCGCTGTTCGACACGACACGTCCCATGGCATTTCGCCTTTTGCACTAATGCATGGCCTCGTCGGGTCAGCCTTGTGGTTTAGCTATGGCGTCATCCAAAGTGATGTTGCCGTCTGGTTCTCCAACACGTCGTTCATCATTGCGCAGTCCATCATCATCTCGGTCGTGTACCGACACGGACACATCCCTCGCACTGTGCTCATTCGCGTCGCAGCAGCCGTGATTATTGTGCCGCTGGCTTTCACTCAACTTCCCTCATCACCTGTGGGGTTCATCGCAATCGCCATCAGCGGAAGTTCGATCTTTCCGCAGTTGATTCACGTCATCAAAACAGAGAATCTTCACGGCATCTCTCTAGCCAGTTATGCCATGACAATCATCAGTTGCTCGTCATGGTTGGCATACGGGTTTGTTGTAAGCGACCCATTGATCAGTGCTCAGAACTTTGTGACAGTACCCGCTTTCATCTACATGTTTGTCAAAGCCTGGCAATGGCGCGTGGCGAACAACGAGCCACTGTTCCGCGCAGCTAAATCAGTAACTGCGTGATCTGATTTAGTTCAGATACTTCTTCACCGAAGTAATCGCACCGACGCTTACGACATCGCTCATAAAGAGAATCAAACGATTCACACCATCAGCAACAAGTTCTTTGTGGAACTCATGACTAGGGTCGGCGAACTCGGCGTTAAATGGCGCCCAGACTGATACATCAAAATCTTCACGATTGCTGCTCGCTTCACGGGCAGTCGCAATGAACTCAGCACGCTGCGGATGATTGAATCGAGTGTTCACGCCATCAAGGCGCTCACCAGCAAGTCGGGAAAGCCCAATACTGTTGGTGCCCGCAATGATTCGTGGTGAAGAAACAGGACGAGGAAACCCCGCAAAGGAATCCGAACGATCGTGGGCCCAGATACCTCGCATGGTGTCGACAACTTCAGCAAGACGTGCGTGACGTTGCGCCATGGTGGGCAACAGCGGCAGCCCCAGAGCTTCTTGCTCCCCACCCCACGGGCTATTCGGCGCAGTCCCTGCGCCAATACCGAGAGTGAAGCGATCACCAGCAATCTGCTGTACCGACGACACGATGTTGGCCAACAAACCGGGCTCACGATTCATCACGTTGGTCACAAGAGTGCCTAAGCCGATCGTGTTGGTGACCCCCGCCCACGCAGTAATGCTGGTGAAGCATTCCAACATCGAATCAGTGCGAAACATCGAGCCTGAGAAATGATCGAGATTCCACAATGTGGAGTATCCAGTCTCTTCAGCAGCGATTGCAGCATCACGTAATGCAGGCCACGGAGCAGCGCCCTGATTCAACTGAATGTCGATAATCACGCTGTCACGCTAACGGCGCAGACACCCACTGCGATTTCGTAGATGGCCAGATGTTTTCAATCTCATCTGAGATCCACCGTGTGTCATCTGCATACGACCATGAACGCAATGACCCCTGCAACCAGTGCCCGTGAATCAGTCCGTCATACAGACCAGGTAGTTGATCTTGTCTGAACGACTTCGGCGACGCAGGCGCAGATGCAACAAGCGATGTGCCGTCGCCCTCGTGATCAATTGATGTGACGTGACGTACGATGCGCAGTGCTTCCACTTCCTCGGAACGAGGGGTGTGGCCCACCTGCATGATTGCGGCCCACAAGGCGGTACCGGTGATGTCGCTTGCCTTCACACCTGAAGGGTGTGTGCCCTGCAGCAATGCACGAGCTGAATTGATTGCCGATCGACCAACCTTGCCAATCAACTGTTCATATGCGGTCAGTTCTGGCTGGGTCTCTACAAATATCGGTTGATAGTTCTGCGATGCATCAGCAAAGTCAACAACAGATCCGTGTGGTGCTGTCACCAATGCCTCTAACAATTTGATGACACCCAAAAGACGCAAGTTGTTGTCAAGCGATTCAAACTCAGTCATTGCATAACCGTGCATCGACACACGCATGCGGCTTGGCGTGGCGTCCCAATACATTCCTGTGAGACGCGCCTCGATAGTTGTTGCACCTTGGGTTGCGTCAGTAATCAAGTCGGCCATGTCTGCGATTGTCGAGCCGGTCCACCCGAGGTCCACCACAATGTGATGCCCCGGCTTCAAGAGACCTTGCTTTTCAAAATATCCAAGCAATCGTTGACGCAGGTGTTGTGACGCAGCAACGACTTCCCGATCGTTCTCCAACAACACTGCACGAGCTGATTGTGCATCAATGGATTCGTCGGGACGATACAGAGAACTCAAACTGCAACCGACTCGTCTCTCCAGTCGAGCAACTGTCAGTACTTCATCATCACCAATGAATCGACCCACATTGGATGGCGTCAACTCCGTGAGCGATGCGCGCCAGACCACAGAACGAGAAAACGCGGTGTACGACGCCTCAGGAAGTGACGAGTCTGATTCGCGCAGTTTGTTCCACACCTGATGTGCAAGCCAGCCATCTCGGGCAGCAAAATGAATGCCGGCGAGATCACGTTGTCGCAGCACATTCTTTACGTCTGCGATTTGGGCAGCAACGACCATTCCGACGAGACCATCACCTAATGCATGAGCCACATCCCAGTTGCTGTCATACATCGCATCTCGTTGTGTTGCTTCAATACGTGACAATGGGAGTACGTCAGGACTGGTGTTGTGCATGTCGCGATGCGAACGGCGCATACGCGTATCAATGTGGGTAGCAATACCGAATTTGGACGGCTGCACGTGATCGGCCTCATGGTCGTCGCCGATGTGCAGAATCTGCGTTGCAGGCACACCTGCAACCCCAAGCGCAACCTTCCACAACACACCGTTGTGCTTGAAGCCGCCATGCTCGCAACTCACGAGCACATCGTCAGCCGTCACCCAGCCGTATCCCGCCGCGTGCGCCATAGCCACCAGATGAGATGTGGGCATGTAGTTGTCGCTCACGATGAGCACACGAAGTCCGCGTGATTGTGCTTCCGCAATGACTGCAGCACCAGCCGGCACTGCCTTTGCAAGAGCAATCTCTGTTGCTTTCTCTGAGCGCACAAACAAATCACGCTCTGATTGATTCAACTTCATTGCATCAGAGAGCTGATCTGCGATTTCGTCAATTGTGATGTCTCGCAATGCATCAGTTGCAGCCGCCGCAACACGAGCTCGATGCTCTGCATGAACTCGTTCCGCTGCAACACCTCTCCAGCGAGAGCCATGCCGTGCAACAAGTTCCTTCTCGACCACCGCGAATACGTGGGTGGGCTGAGCAACCGTACGCGTCACCATCGTGTCAAAGAAATCAACAGTGAGAACCGTGACCTTCGGATGCGCATCGAGAACATCAGTTGCCGACATCATCGCCTCTTCACCAATACACGTACCTGGTGCACTGCGGCGCGGACAGCTCGCTTCGGATCACGAACAGCGCCAGCAATACGCCGAACTGTGCTGCGTTGCGACTGTGCACGCTGCGCTTCAGCAATCTCTGCTTGCAAGCGAGCCTCAGCCGCATCCACTTCGGCCTCTACCTGTCGCGAGAATGCGCCTTTGGTCTTGCCGTTCGGTTCCATCTCGGAATCCCATCGCGCTTGCAGTTCCTTCTTCACACGTAAATGCAAGTCTTCGCCCACTGTGATGGAGTTTCCAGCAGCACGATCACTCTCTGGAGTCCGCGTGTGATAATTCGCCAAACGTTCAGGGATAAACACAAAGGCACCGCGACGAACTGCACGCAAGTTGAATTCCCAGTCACCCAGCACTGGTAATGACGAATCGAAGTAGCCGACATTCTCGAGCAATGATCGACGGAACAGCGCAGCAATTGGTGGGAACGTATTTCCACCAATCAATCGTTCGTAGGTGAGCCGTGCACCATCCAATGGAAAGTTCTCGTGCATCACCGGCCACACTTTGCCGTCAATGAATGTCTCGTGAACGCGCGTCACTCCTGTGAGAACTGCTGCTGCATCGTGATGTTCTGTGAATGTCCGCACCGCAGTCTCAAGAAACGTCGGACGCCAGGAATCATCATCGTCATGAATCGCGAAGTAGTCAGATGACGTTGCACGCAATCCCTGGTTCGATGCTTCTTCCATACCCACGCGCTCAGGCAAGTGCAGCACGGTGATCTGTGAGGTTCCAGTAGTGGTGCGAGCGACAGAAACAACTGCTTCAACTCCGGAGGGATCTCCGCCGTTGTTAACGATGATGAGCTCCCAGTCAGAAAAAGACTGGTTCTGCACACTGGCAATAGCGCGAGCCAACAGCACGGGACGCTCGTAGGTCCTCATCACTATGGCAACCATGGTCATTGGTGGAGCTGAGGGGAATTGAACCCCTGACCTCTTGCATGCCATGCAAGCGCTCTGCCAACTGAGCTACAGCCCCTAGAAAAGCAAGCCTGTCTAGGTTTGTGAAGCCCTTACCTTACCAAGCAAGGGCCTTGTCTCACCAAGAAACGGGGACGATGTCCTTGTACAGGCGCTCGATTTCGTAGAAACGGCGGGACTCTTCAACAAAGATGTGCACGACGACGTCGCCGTAGTCCACCAAGATCCAGCTCTTCTCGCGGTGTCCTTCAGAGCGCAACGGACCACGTCCCGTCAACTCACGCACATCACCAAGAACAGCATCATTTAATGCGCCGGCGAGACGAGGGTTTGAAGCAGTTACAACGACGAAGTACTCCGTAATGCCAACAACGTCGCCCACGGGAAGAATCAGAATCTCCTCGCCCTTCTTTTCGTCGAGGATGCGAGCTACTAATTGAGCAAGTTCGAGCGATTCTGGTTGAGCGGGTGCGTTAGTCACTTCTTCACCGTAGTCGTGGTTGTGCCAATTCCCGCACCAAGTGCAGTAGCAAAATCGTTCCCCAACACAATGCGAAGGTTCACTCCTTCAATCACATCGGCTGATTCCACATACTTCAATGGTCCAAGCAGACCCACGTAGTTCTCGGCTTCAGCTCGAGCGATTGCATCGTTGTAGTACACAACACTGCGCTCTTCTGGCGCATCTGCGGTCTGACGCAACAGCACAACATTGGCTCCCATGAAGGCCAAACGCGTCACTGCTTCTTTCGCATACGAAATGCTGTTGAACGGCAAGTCGATCATCACCGAAATATTTGTAGAGGTAATGCGCATTGCCGACGGCGCAACACTGGCCATCACTGTCAACACTTCTCCACCATCAAGCGAATACATATCGAGTGCAGTGGGGTTACGCACTGCATCATTCATCAACGTTGCTTCGAACTGCCACACATCGATGCGTCCAGCAAACAGCGCGGCCATGAACTCTGCCGTGTTTGTCGGCGCAGTTACTTCTGCAACGACTGTTGTCGACGTCGCTGTCTCTTCTTCAATCAGGCCTGCTCGCGCAACTGCAGTCCACAGTGCTTTCACTTGCGGTAAACGAGTCGCTTCAGGAACTCCTGCACGTGTCGCTGCGAGGCCTGCTGCAATCTGTGCCGGCGACACGGTGATGGATCCTGCTTGCAACACAGTGACTGGCGCAGCATCAACCGCCATATCAACGACTGGTTGCGGCAATGTCACCGACTGATTGCCCACAGGCCCAAGAGCCGTCGCCAACTCTGCCTCGGTCAACTCATCGGCTGTCACGATGGATATGTTCAGCAAGTTCTCAACATCAGTCTTCACAGCAGCAAGACCACCTGTGGCATACAAATCAACAATGCGGCGCGGCGCTTCGCCTTTCGCAATGTCTGCACTTGCACCAATCGGTACAGAAACAATGGTGCCGCCCTTATTGCCGGGGGCAATCGCGATGACTGCAAGTGAAGCCACTTCATTGCGCGCATTAGTGACAACAAACAGCTCCACTGGTGTTTCAGGGATGACAGCCGTTGCTTCACTCGTGACCTTGTTGCCACCCGTTTCGTTCAACAATGAGTTCGCACCCAGCACCAAACCGCCAGGCAAAGCGATCACCGTCAGCACGGACGATGTCACTGCTGCAATCAGACGACGGCGGCGGCGCGCAGGAATCGCGGTCATGCGCTCGCTCCATACAGACCATGACGACGAATGACCGCAGCAACTGCATCCGTGGTCAGACCGATCATGTCTTCACCGGCGGCCACCGACGCACGAACTCGTGTGCTGGAAACATCCACCGTCGACATCGACACGTTCTGCACCCGTGCGCCCGACAACATCTCGGAGTGTTGAGCATCATTGTCGGCACGATTCACGATGACGAGCGTAGAGAGCGCGAGCACCTCCTCGTAGCGATGCCATGTACTAATCCGGTTCGCAGTGTCTTGGCCCACGATCAAAAAGACATCTGTCTCGGGCTGTTCCTTGGCAAGGTCCTCCAAGGTGTCGACCGTGTAGGTCAGGCCCCCTCGGCGAATCTCCCGGTCATCCACGCCCAACCCGTCTCGCCCCTCAACCATCGCCCGCACCATTTCGAGACGGACCGCTGCTGGAGAGACGACTCTGTCGCTTGATTTCTGCCACGGGTCATTGGCAACCAGGAAATCAACACGGTCAAGACCCATAGTGCCTCGCACCTCAAGTGCCGCCGCGAGATGCCCCATATGTGGTGGGTCGAAGGTTCCTCCGAGGAGGCCCAATCGGAAGCGGGAGGGGTTTGGCACGTAGCGATTGTAAGTGGCGGGGGCACGCTTCTACCCGCAGAAAACAAATTCTCCAAATTGCCCCTAGCCAAGGCCCTTGGGCTCTGTTATTGTCTCAAATCCCCCCGACATGGAGTCCCCTTCATGCCGGACCTATGTGCCCGTTGCCACGGATCACATGGGAACAAGCCCTACGAACACACGGTTGAACACTGCATCATGAATGACTCAATTGGTCTTTATCTCAATGACATCGGCAAAGTTGCCCTCCTCACTGCTGAGGATGAGCGCGAATTGTCTAAAGCAATCGAAGCTGGCCGCGAGGCTGCTCAGAAGTTAGAAGCTGGCGAGCGCGGTGCCGCCCTTCGTCGCGACCTGCGTCTTGCAGCCGCCGCAAAGGACCGCTTCATCCGCTCCAACCTTCGTTTGGTTGTCTCTATTGCTCGCCGTTACCCATTGCCACAGGGCATGGACCTCTTGGACCTCATCCAGGAAGGCAACCTCGGTCTCGAGCACGCCGTTGACAAGTTCGACTGGCGCCGTGGATTCAAGTTCTCCACCTATGCAACGTTCTGGATCCGTCAGGCCATCGGTCGTGCACTTGACCAGAAGGCAAGCCTCATCCGTATTCCTGGTGACCGCTCCGCAAGTTTGCGTGCAGCACTTCGCCAGGCTTCCGGCGACGGCGAAACCCTCGATGCAGGCAACGCTGAACTTCACCGCCTCACCACTCCAGTGTCTCTCGACAAGACCGTGGG
>WLGW01000027.1 GCA_009703055.1 Actinomycetota bacterium | reverse complement strand
GTGGAAGACAAGATGTCGGCAATCCTCAACTGGTACCGCGAAGAAGGCGTGATCTTCAAGGGTGGTTCAGGCTCCGGTATCAACCTTTCCAAGATCCGTTCCAGCGCAGAGCTCCTCGAAGGCGGCGGAACAGCATCTGGTCCTGTTTCATTCATGCGCGGTGCAGACGCATCAGCCGGCACCATCAAGTCAGGTGGCAAGACCCGTCGTGCAGCAAAGATGGTCATCCTCAACGGTGATCACCCAGACGTTGAAGAGTTCATCTGGTGCAAGGTGAAGGAAGAGCGCAAGGCTCGTGTCCTTCGCGATGCAGGTTTCGACATGGACCTCGACGGTGCTGACTCGTTCAGCGTCCAGTACCAGAACGCAAACAACTCAGTGCGTGTCACTGACGAGTTCATGCAGGCAGTTGAAGAGGACCGCGACTGGAACCTCAAGGCAATCACCGATGGCCGCACCGTGCGCACCATCAAGGCCCGCGATCTCTGGCGTCAACTCGCAACCGCAGCATGGGAATGTGCTGACCCCGGTTTGCAGTTCGACACCACCATCAACAAGTGGCACACAGCGCATGCAACAGACCGCATCAACGGCTCGAACCCATGCTCTGAATACATGCACATCGACAACTCCGCATGCAACCTTGCATCGCTCAACTTGTTGAAGTTCCTTGACGACAACGATCGTTTCGACACCGAGGCATACCGCCACGCAGTAGAGGTCATGTTCACCGCACAGGAAATCCTTGTCGGTCGCGCTGACTACCCAACAGAAAAGATCGGCGAGAACACTCGTAAGTTCCGTCAGCTCGGAATTGGGTACGCAAACCTCGGTGCACTGCTTATGGCACTTGGTTTCGCATACGACTCGAAGGAAGGCCGTGCATGGGCAGCAGCTCTCACGTCTCTCATGACAGGTCATGCATACGCAACCAGCGCACGTACAGCAAGTCGTATGGGACCATTCGCTGGTTTCGCCGAGAATGAGAAGTACATGCTCAACGTTCTTCGCATGCATCGCGATGAGCACAGCAAGATCCTCGATGCCAACGAAGTGCAGCAAGACCTCTTGTTCGCCGGCTTGGAATCATGGGAAGCAGCAGTGCGCGATGGTGAAGAGTACGGCGTGCGTAACTCGCAGGCATCAGTGCTCGCACCAACCGGCACCATTGGCCTCATGATGGACTGTGACACCACTGGTGTTGAGCCAGACCTTGGTCTCGTGAAGTTCAAGAAGATGGTCGGTGGCGGCTCAATGAGCATTGTCAACCAGACAATCCCACGCGCACTTCGCCGCCTTGGTTACAACACTCAGCAGGTCGACGACATCATCGCCTACATCGATGAGAACAAGTCGATCATCGGTGCACCACACCTCGAGTCAAACCACGTGTCTGTGTTCGCATGCTCCATGGGCGACAACACCATTCACTACGAAGGCCACGTCCGCATGATGGGCGCAGTGCAGCCGTTCTTGTCTGGTGCGATCTCCAAGACAGTGAACATGCCAGAAGAAGCAACCATCGAAGACATCGAGGCATTGCACATGTTGTCCTGGAAGCTCGGCATCAAGGCCGTTGCTATCTACCGCGACAACTGCAAGGTGGGCCAGCCACTCAGCACTGTGAAGAAGGATGGCGAAGCCACCGACACAACAACTGCTGATGCTGCAACACAGGTCATCGAGCGCGTCGTTGAAAAGATCGTGACTCAGCCAGTTCGCCAGAAGCTTCCTCGCTCACGTCGCGGTCGTACTTTCGAGTTCCGCGTTGCTGATTGCAAGGGCTTTGCAAACATCGGCGAGTACGAAGACGGTCGCCCCGGCGAAATGTTCCTCACGGTTTCCAAGCAGGGTTCCACCCTCTCGGGCATCATGGACGCATTCGCGAAGTCCATCTCGTATGGCCTTCAGTACGGTGTGCCACTTCGCGCCTTCGTTGAAGCATTCACCAACATGCGTTTCGAGCCAGCAGGCATGACAGACGATCCAGACATCCGTATGGCTTCCTCAATCATGGACTACCTGTTCCGTCGCCTCGCGTTGGAATACATGACATACGACGAGCGTGCAGAACTCGGCATCTTCAGCCGTGACGAGCGCATTCAGCCAACACTTCCTGGTGTTGAAGAAGGAATCATTGAGAACAACAACGGCACCGAGATTGCAACTGATCCAAAGTCAGTCCAGTCAGTGTCAGAGTTGGTGACACAGATCGAGTTGGGCATCGCGCCAACAGCTCCGATCTCTGATCACTCAGCACCGCAGGGCATGTCTCGCCCCGCAGCACACAGCGATGCACCAATGTGCATGATGTGTGGTGTGCAGATGCAGCGTGCAGGCTCATGCCACGCATGCCCGTCATGCGGCAGCACCAGCGGCTGTAGCTGATTCCACGCGGCGCGCCCGCTGGCTCACTTGCACTTGAGTGTGAGTAGCGATATGACATTGAATGAACCGGTGTTCCGAAAGGGACATCGGTTCATTTCGTTCTGAGCAAGGCATCGATACTTTGTGTTTATGGCTTCTTTGACAATAGGCACGACATCTGGTCCCAGTCGTCTCGCGAGAAAATCGCTCTATGTTTTGGCGGGTGTTCCTCTCGGGATTGTGTTTCTTGCGGTGTGGTCTGTACTTGTAGGGACGAGTCCCACATTGAGTACTGAAGAGCGCATTCGAGGATGGGAGTCGGTGGTGCGCGAATTACCTGCAACGTTGACCTTGATTTTGATCGTGTGTGCAGGGATAGTTCTCGCGATACGCGCGGGGCGCAATGGTGAAGTCAGTGCAGCACTGCAGGCCATCTGGCTGCACGGAGTTGGCCTCTACGTTGTTCTTGCCATCGTGACGGGTGGAAGTGCTGAGAACATCATGGAGACGCGTTCGTCCACTGTGAAGTGGTTGTTGTTTCCCGCGCAAGTTGTCGTCACTGGACTTGTTGTTCTGGCAGCCCGACGAATGGCGGTCTCACGCCCCAAACCCTGATTGTTGGCAAGAAGTTCAGACCAGTCTCGGGGGTCCTTTTGTATGTTGGGGCTTGGCTGAGGTGCAGGTAAGTCAGGTGACTTAGTATTCAGCCATGGCACGGTCGGGCGAAGAATCACGCACAGCGTTACTCGATGCCGCCGAAGAACTCTTCTCGGTGCACGGGATTGAGACTGCATCGCTTCGTGACATCTCCATTGCGGCAGGGCAGCGCAACAACTCGGCTGCGCAGTATCACTTCGTTGATCGCGCTGGTTTGGTGGCCGCCGTGTTCACACGCCGTATGAATGACATCAACGAACATCGCTTGCAGATGATCGCCGACATTGACGCGCAAGGCGTGCAACGTGACGTACCGGCGCTTGTAGCTGCGCTCATGGTGCCACTCATTGAATACGTCACCAGCCACGAGGGTTGGTACGGCCGATTCTTGTTGCGCACGCAGTTCGACCAGTTTGCCAAGTTGGTGAAGAACCCACTGCCCGTTTCGGTTCCTGTCATTGAAATCACGCATCGTCTCTCAGACATTTTGACCGAGTTGCCATCGCGTATTCGCCGTGCGCGGATTGAGCAGATGATGACGCATTACATCGGCGTTGTGGCTGACTGGGAGTGGGCGCGTGACCAAGGCTCCACTCGTTTGTCGCCGGCTGAACTCGTCGACGATGTGCTCGCCACCTGCTGTGGCATCTTGCTCGCACCGACGCAAGTCGAACTCAACACACTGATCTCTAAGAACTCTTCATTAAAGGAAACCCAATGACACGCAGTTTTGATACCACCGACATCAATGTCGTCACCACGGCAGGCGGGCAGCGTGTTCACGCTGGTCATGCGCATCAGAGCGAAGTAATCACCGCAGGCTTCAATGAAGTGCGCAAGGGTGTGTGGAACCTCGTCGGCAATGGTTTGTCGAACCAGTCCTTCATTGAGGCGCCTGAGGGAATCATTGCAATAGATACTGGTGAGTCAATCGAAGAGATGCGCGAGGCACTGCGTCGTTTGCGTGAAATGACTGATGCACCAATCGCGGCTGTGATTTACACGCACTTCCACTATGTAGAAGGCACGAAGGCGATTCTGCAAGAGGGCAATCACGTCACGCCATTGCCGATCTACGCACATGAAAAAGTTCACGGCAACAAGGCTCGTACTCTTGGAGAAATTTCGCCGGCCTATGCACGTGGTCTCGTCGAGCAATTCGCAATCGTGATGCCAACAGAAGGTCCCGATGCAACAGTCAACGTGGGGCTTGGCTATTTCTACAAGCACCCGGCTCACGCACCGTACACGCCGGGCTATATCGAAGCCACACATCTCTTGGGCGCACGTGATTCGCTGACAATCGCAGGACTCACAGTGGAAGCGGTGTATTCACCGAGCGACTCTGACGACTCGGTGAACTTCTACTTCCCAGAGATCGGCACATGTATTCATAACTCGGTGTGGCCAGTGTTGTTCAACGTGTTTGCCATTCGTGGTGAGGAATACCGTGACCCACGCGTGTTGATTCCTGGAATCGACAACATCATCAAGTGGGCACCGGAATATCTCGTCGCAACCCACGGACCTGCGCTCAAGGGCAAGGACAATATCCGCGAAAAGGCGACCCGGTATCGCGATTCAATTCAGTTCATGTGGGATCAGACGGTGCGTGGCATCAATAAAGGGTGGACCACAGATCAGATTGCATCGCGCATTACATTGCCATCGCTGTATGACGTGGACTATCTCACTTCCGAGCGTTATGGAGTTACTGAACACCATGTGCGTCAGATCTTCATGGGTATCCGTGGTTGGTTTGATGGTGACGAATCAAAGTTGTTCCCTGAGGAACCAACAGAGCGGTACGGCAAGCTCATCGCCGGCTTTGGTGGTCGTGCCGAAGTGGCAGCTCAATGTGAGAAGGCATTGGCTGCAGAAGACATTCGCTGGGCAACAGAACTTGGAACGTGGTTAGTGCGTTCTGACGGCACAACGCAGGACGAGCGCAATCTTCTTGCAAAGTGCTTGCGTGTCATTGCAGAGCGCACGCCTGCTGCAAATATTCGCAACTGGTGTATTACTCGTGCACGTCACCTTGATGGTTCTTTCCCGATGGATCGCTTCATGGTGCATAACTTCAATCCAAAGTTCCTTGCCGAATCTGCAGCCACTGGCATCGTGCACACGCTGCGAGTGATCATGGACTCTGACAAGATCGAAGGCATGAACCATCACATCGCGTTCACTGTGGGTGATGAGACATGCGGACTGCATCTTCGCAATTCTGTTGCAGTACCCACCGATGGGTGGGGAGCGCAGAGTTTGGTCACCATGTCACGCGACATCTTCATGGGTGTTGTGTCGGGCCGCTTGCCATGGAGTGAAGCATTTGCCGCTGGTGACATCAAGGTGTCGGGTGACATCGAAGCCGTCGATCAGTTCCGCATGTCGCTTGAGAACAAGGGCTTCGCAGGCTGACCATGAGCGCAACGTTGCCGCAGCCAACGCCAGAGTTTGAGGGTGTTCAAGGAATCATCGTTGGTGAATCCACTCCGGCAGCGATGCAGATGCCGAAGGCGCCACATGGTGCACCGAACATCGTGCTCATCTTGCTGGACGATGTTGGTTTCGGTACGTGCAGCACATTCGGTGGTCCCGTACCCACGCCTGCGCTTGATCGTGTTGCTGCGAACGGACTGCGCTTCAACCAGTTCCACACCACAGCGCTGTGTTCACCCACGCGTGCAGCAATGCTCACGGGTCGAAATCATCACACCGTGCACATGGGTGGCATCCCAGAAGGGGCCAACGTGTTCCCCGGATACGACAGTGTGATTCCGAAGGAAGCTGCAAGCGTCGCTGAGATTCTTAAGCAGTCGGGATACTCCACGGGTGCATTCGGTAAGTGGCACTTGGCTCCGATGTGGGAGCAAACACTTGCGGGCCCCTTCGATCGTTGGCCCACCGGTCTCGGTTTCGAACGCTTCTACGGCATCTTGAATGCAGAAGCATCGCAGTGGGAACCACCGATGTTTGATCAGACAACTCCGGTGATGCCCTATGAAGGTCGCGATGACTATCACATGACCGAAGACATCGCGGATAAAGCAATCTCGTGGATGCGCGTGCAAAAGGCATCGCAACCAGAGAAGCCATTCTTCACATACATCGCCACCGGTGCGATGCATTGTCCGCATCATGTGGCGCCCGAGTGGATTGAAAAGTTCAAGGGACAGTTCGACCAAGGCTGGGATGAACTGCGCCGTGAGATCTATGAACGTCAGTTGGCTCTCGGTGTGATCCCCGAAGGAACCACACTCACGCCACGCCCCGATGAAGTGCCGTCATGGGAGGAATACCCCGACCGCTACAAGCCTGTTGCATCGCGTCTCATGGAAGTATTCGCCGGGTTTATGGCGCACACCGATGCACAAATTGGTCGCGTGCTTGATGCAGTGGAAGAAATGGGCGAGGCCGACAACACCTTGTTCATGTACATCACCGGCGACAACGGCGCATCTGCTGAAGGAACCATTCACGGTGCATGGAGTGCTCCGTCGTTCCAGAACGGCATTCCGGAAGACCCTGAATGGCTGCTTGATCATATGGATGACTTCGGCACGGCTCGATGCGAGAACCATTACAACCTTGCATGGGCATGGGCGCTTGATTCTCCGTTTCAATGGATGAAGCAAGTCGCATCGCACTTCGGTGGCACACGCAACGCAATGGCCGTGCAGTGGCCTGTGCGTATTGCACAGCCCGGTGGATTACGCACTCAGTTCCATCATGTGGTGGATGTAATGCCGACATTGCTTGCTGCTGCTGGCATTCAGATTCCGACAGTCGTCAATGGCCTGCAACAACTTCCTGTTGATGGCGTGTCAATGCTGTACGCAATGGAAGGCGAGGACGGCGCAAGTACTCGCACGACGCAGTACTTCGAGATGTTTGGTAACCGCGCGATCTATCACGATGGCTGGATTGCCAGTTGTTTCCATGGTCGCGTGCCCTGGAATCGATTCGGCATGGTGCCGTTCTTTGGTGACCAAGAAAAGTGGGAGCTCTACAACATCGCAGAAGACTTCTCGCAGGGCGTGAATCTCGCAGAGAAATACCCAGAGAAACTGGCTGAGATGCTCGAACTCTTTGATGTTGAAGCAAAACGCAACAACGTGTATCCGTTGCGTGAACCTGGTTCAACGATTGGAATGACAGTCGTACCGCCGAGCAACTTAGGCTCGCTTAAGAAGATGACATACACCGCAGAGCACATTCGTATGCCCGAGGGATCTGTGGTGAATCTCAAGAACTGTTCGTTCCGTATCACCGCTGACATTGATGTCCCAGAAGGGGGTTGTCATGGAGTGATCGCATGCCAAGGCGGCAACATGGCTGGGTGGTCGTTGTATGTTGACGACAGCTCTCGCCCGACGTATCACTACAACTGGATGGGTCACGATCACTACATCGCAACATCGAAGGCAGTGCTGACGCCTGGTCGACATGTGCTGACAGTTGAATACGTGTACGACGGTGGCTTTGGTGCTGGCGGAAACGCAGTGCTCTTTATGGACGGCGAGCCCATTGGTCACACTCGAGTTGAGAAGTCGGTTCCTATTGTGTTCTCGATGAGCGGAGAATCATTCGACATCGGAATGGATACGGGTGCACCTGTTGGCAACTATCCGCATGTGTATCGCTTCACCGGAAAGATTCACGGTGTCACATTGGAGCGTCTCAGCGAACCATCGCCAGAGATTGCGGCAAAGATTGCCGATGGCGAATTCCTCGCCAGCCTTGCAACGCAATAGCGCCTTCACATAATTGTGGTGCTGCTGGTTTCATCGCGCCCGCGGTGATACGCCTCGATGGCGCGTGCTTTGTCAAACAAGTGTTGCGGAAGCTTTGCGATGTCTGCCGTTGATTGACGGGGTGAGAATTCCAGAAAGCGTCCTTCGTTTTCAGTCAGCCACATTTCTTGTTCTTTGTCGGTCTTACCCTCGACATATCTGCCAAATGGTCCGAACATTGCTCCTGCAAGTGGCGCGACAATCACAAGAGTCTGCGCTGGGCTCGCCAAGTCGACACTGACACCAGAACGGACACCACCGTCGACGTATCGGGTGCCATTGATCTTCTGTGGGGCCAATAGCCCGGGCACCGCTGAAGAAGCTGCAACAAGTTGCGCTAACGGTGTGTGTTCGCCACTGAGCGCCACTCGCTTGAGGCGAGGAACCGATGTGACGACGACACGAACGTTGGGGGCGGTGCGTTCACCGAAGGCAATCTTTGCAACGGTGGCCAATGCGTTTGGTTTGGGATTGGGAAACGAGGGGACAGGGAGAGAGACAAGTTCATCGAAGGTCACATTTAACGCAGTGGCTGCCGCGGCCCAGGACCCTGCTGATGTGCCCAGCATGGGAGCATTCGTGAGGTCAATGCCCTGATCGCGAAGGCCATGAATGACGCCCAGGGCATACCCGATGCCAAAGAGTCCGCCCCCGCCAAATACGCCAGCAAATGTGGGCACTGATTCCATCTCTCTATTCTCACTCATCGGAGAGGCAGTTTTCGCTCTAAGGGTTAGGGTTTGAGAATGGACGTAGTTGTTCTTGTTCCATCCCTTGGACGTCCCGCCACTGACTTTGATGCCTTGTGCGTTTCGTTAGAGGCTGAAGGTTTTCGCACAGTTGCTCTAGAACCGCGAGCAACGTTTTCTGGTAAGCCGACATTGCACGACTTAGCTGCAGATTCAGTGTCGCAGCTCGATGCTTTGGGTATTGAAAAGTTTCACATTATTGGGCACGCGTTTGGTAATCGATTATCACGATGCATCACTGCAGACTTCAATGAGCGCGTCCTTTCGCTGACATTGCTGGCTGCTGGCGGTCTCGTGGAGCCCGAAGAACACATTTGGGCGGCACTGTCGGATTGCTATGACGAGAGTCTGAGCGATGAGGAGCATATGAAGAATGTGAAGATGTGTTTCTTTGCCGCCGGTAATGATCCCGAACCCTGGCGCAGTGGATGGTTTCCTGAAATCATGAAATATCAACGAGCAGCTGTGCTGAGAACTCCTCGTGAAGAGTGGTGGGGCGCATCGGTGGATCGCGTCCTGGTGGTGCAAGCACTTCAGGATGCAGTTGCCCCCGTGGAGAACGGCCGTCGATATGTCGCTGAATCTGCACCTCACGCACGTTTAGTAGAGATTGATGGTTCAAGTCATGCGATGTTGCCTGAACAACCAGCAGCAATAGCCACAGCGGTCATTGAATTTCTGAAAGGGTAGAGAGATGCAAGCGCGAATCCTGACGTGGAACCTGTGGCACCAGTTCGGTCCATGGCGTGACCGCCAAGAGGCCATCTTGAATGTGTTGCAGCAGGAGAACGCCGACGTTGTATTCCTGCAGGAGGTGTGGGCGCAAGAAGGTGGCCTTGACCAAGCGCAGTGGCTTGCCGATGAGCTCAACATGTATGTCGCGCGCACCGAGGGTCCGTGGTACGACGATGGCGTCAGCATGGGCAATGCAATCTTGTCTCGTTGGCCGATCATCTCCTGGGAAGTGCATCGCCTTCCTGACGTCACCGGTGCACCGAGCTATCGACGCGCAATCGTTGCGCAACTGGAAACACCGTATGGTCGCTGGTGGACAGTGTGTACGCATCTCGATCACAAGTTCGATGGTTCAGCAACACGTGTGGCGCAGTGCGAAGCATTGTGCGGCATCGTTGATCAATTGCGCGTTGACCCTGAAGTCGATACTCCAGTCATTCTCGCTGGCGACTTCAACTCGGTCCCTGACTCTGATGAGATTCGCATGATGACAGGTCGTAGCGAAACTGCCATCGAAGGTTTGGTATTCACCGATCTGTGGGAAATCGTGAACGAAGACAACGGCTTCACATGGCGTCGCGATAACCCATACATTGAAGACTCAACATGGCCAAACCGCCGCCTCGATTATCTGTTCATGTCATGGCCGCGACCACGGCCCATTGGCAACCCCACCAACGTATGGTTGGCAGGTGTTGAGCCAGTGAATGGTGTGCAGCCGAGTGACCACGCAGCAGTCGTTGCCGACATTCGCATGCTTGCCGAATAATCAAACACCCAGTTAGTCAAGTACTCAGCTAGGCAAACAAACAGTTGATGCCTCGCACGGGGGTAACGCGTGCACATCACGGCATGTCGATACTTGAACAAGAGCCATCTATCAACGGGGAGAACCCGTTCAAATGTTTGTCACGCGGAGTGGAGTCTGATGTCTTGTGTGTTTTGGGGCGCTCGACGACGGCTCGCACCGGCTCCGAGATAGCAACGATTACCGACCGCTCGCGCAGTCAGATTCAAAATGTTCTGCGGTATCTCGCAATGAACAACGTGGTCATTTCGGACAAAAAGGACGGTTGGTGGTTCAACACGTTGAACCCAGAGCATCCGCTGGAGCCATTGATTCGTCAGATTGCGGAGATGCGATTGCCAAGCGCAACCGAGGAAGAATTACCAAGCGCACCGCATGCGCTTGATGCCATTGATGAATGAACTCTGCAAGTAGTCAGGCTCGCTGGTGATTTCCAGTGTTGGCACACGACGACGAATCTCGTCAAACATCACGGCAATCTCGCGGCGCGCAAGGTTTGCACCAAGGCAGAAGTGAGGTCCGCCTGCACCAAAGCCCACCTGTGCAGGCTGAGCAGAGCGGCGAATGTCGAAGTCATTCGGGTTCGTGAACACACTCTCGTCACGGTTGCCTGACTGGTAGAACATCACAACTTTTTCGCCCTCTTTGATGGGCTGGCCATTGATCTCGGTGTCTTCGGTAGCGGTGCGGCGGAAGTGAATCACCGGCGTTGAGTAGCGAACGATTTCTTCCACTGCAGTTTTGGTGTGTGTCTCGAAGTCGTTGAACCATAACTCGCGCTGATCGCGATGAATGGTGAGCTCGCGCATGCCGTGACCAATTGCAGTACGAGTTGTCTCGTTGCCGGCAACCACGAGCAAGATGAAGAAAGAACCGAACTCTTGTGCGGTGAGGCGCTCGCCGTCGACAACAGCGTTCATCATGATGGATGCAATGTCGTTGCCAGGGTTCTTCAAGCGCTCTTCACCAAGTGCAAGTGCGTACGAGAAGATTTCGCCACCAACGCGAACAAGGTCGTCAAATGTGCCGACGTACTCGGGGTCGCCGACACCGAGGATGGTGTTCGTCCAGTTGAAAATCATCTCTTCGTCAGATTCGGGGATGCCCATCATGTCGCAGATGATTTGCAATGGCATGAGTGCTGCCACTTCACGAACAAAGTCGCACTCGCGCTCGGGGAAGCGTTCGAACATGCGATCAATCACGGAAGCAGAGCGAACACGAACTGACTCTTCGAGTGCTCCGATTTCTTTTGGCGTGAAACCCTTCGACACGATGGACCGCAAACGGAAATGCTTGGGGTCGTCCATGTTGATCATGGAGCCGAAGAACTCGTTGATCTCGACGGGCAAGTCACCGATGTTGGAACCTGCGCCACTCTTAAACAAGTTGGCGTTACGGCTCACATGCCAGATGTCGTCGTGGCGAACAAGTGCGCGGTAACCAGGACCTGGCGGGATAGGGGAATTCTCCACCATTCGCTCTTCAAAGAAGTGGAAGGGGGACTCATCGCGAAGAGTCTTGAAGGCGCCATAACGCCAGTCGCGGGGCTGTGTCCAGAACTCAGGGTTCGAGAGATCGATATCTGCGAGGGGTACAACGGGAAGATTCATGCAGGAAGAATAGGGGACAGTACGGTCGTATGTATGGCTGAGTTCACCTTCTTTGTTGACGCGGATTTGTACATGATGAATGGCGGTGAATTGGCCGCCACCGAAGAAGACCTGCACGAGATGGGGGTCTGGGGTGTCGATATTCCCAAGGAATATGGCATGGACCTCGGAGACCGAGTACCTGTCCATGTGAACGGCTCGAGCGCGGGCATTCGTTTCTATTCCAAGTTGTTGGGGATGAAGGACCCCCTGCAGCTGGAGGAAATGGACCGTGTTTTGGCAGCCGCAGAGGCAAAAGAAGCGTCCTCGGAGGAGTGATTTCCCCTGTTTCTTGGTTAATGTCGGTGAGTCGGTTCGACCAGCGGACCACCAAACAGGGAGTCATTAATGCCCGAAGCAGTAATTGTTGCAACAGCCCGCAGCCCAATCGGCCGCGCAAATAAGGGTTCGCTCAAGGATCTCCGTCCTGACGACATGTCAGCACAGATCGTCAAGGCTCTCATGGCCAAAGTTCCTCAGGTGAAGGCCGACGATGTCGAAGACCTCATCATGGGAATCGGTCAGCCTGCAGGTGAAGGCGGATTCAACATCGGTCGTATGGTCGCCATCTTGGCTGGCCTCGACAACGTTCCTGGCGTCACCGTCAACCGCTATTGCTCTTCTTCATTGCAGACCATCCGCATGGCAGCACACGCCATTCGCGCCGGAGAAGGCGATTGCTTTATCGCTGCCGGTGTTGAAGCAGTGAGCCGTTACGCATCAGGCGCTTCCGACTCTGCTCCAAACGCAATCTTCAAGGAAGCCGGTGCTCGTACACGTGCACGTTCCGAAGGTGGCGCAGCAGTGTGGACTCCTGCAGAAGGTTTGCCAGACGCATACATCGCAATGGGCCAGACCGCAGAGAACGTGGTGCAGGTTGAAGGCGTGACACGTGAAGAGATGGACCACTTTGGTGTTCGCTCACACAACCTCGCAGTTGCTCACCAGGAGAATGGTTTCTTCGAGCGCGAGATCACACCACTCGTCCTCCCAGACGGCACTGTTGTTTCCAAGGACGACGGCCCACGTGCCGGCACCACATACGAAGCAACATCGCAGTTGAAGCCAGTGTTCCGCCCTGATGGTTCCATCACCGCAGGTAACGCTTGCCCACTCAACGACGGTGCAGCAGCAGTCATGGTCATGTCCGACACCAAGGCAAAGCAGTTGGGTCTCACCCCACTCGCACGCATCGTGTCATCGGGCGTTTCTGGTCTCAACCCAGAAATCATGGGCCTCGGACCAATCGAAGCATGCCGCCAGGCTCTCAAGCGCGCCGGTATGACAATCGATCAGATCGACCTCGTCGAAATCAACGAAGCATTCGCTGCACAGGTTCTTCCTTCAGCAAAGCACCTCGGAATTCCAATGGACAAGCTCAACATCCACGGTGGTGGCATTGCGCTTGGTCACCCATTCGGTATGACCGGTGCACGCATCATGACAACCCTCATCAATGGTCTTCAGTGGGAAGACAAGACCTACGGCATGGAGTCCATGTGCGTCGGTGGTGGCCAGGGCATGGCAATGATCGTTGAGCGCTTGAGCTAATCAAGCCTGAACAATTGAAGTGCAACGACTAGTTCGTTGCAGATCGCGAATCGGCGGTGGGTCTCAACATGAGGGCCACCGCCGTTCCGCATATTGCCATCATGAGAGCTGCGAAGCCGAATGTAATCAGGCCACCACGTGCCACGGATTCTGATGAGCCGTAGAGAACAGGTGCGATGAGTGACATCAACACACCAGCCATCAGGTCGCCGGCACCACTGAGTCCTTGCGCTGCAGATGCGCGTCCTTTTGGTGCAACCTGTGCCATCAGTGATTGCGCTGCAGGAATTGTGAGTGCACCGATCACACCTTCGACAACTGCGAAGCCGACGAGCAACCATGCGCTGTTGAGAAGTCCATAGACAAACACCAACGGCACAGTCATGAAGATTCCGATCACGGTCATGCGCGCAGCACCGCGTCGGTCGGCAAGTCGACCACCAGCAGCGCCAAGAAGAATGAAGGGGATGGTGTAGAGAAGGAATGTCATTCCGACCATGGCATTCGTGCCACCGCGGTCGGTGACGTATCTGTCCCACAATGCGTCGTACACACCAATGGGAATAAAGAGTGTGAGCGAAGCCAACGCGGCTGCGCGCACTGGTCGAAGCTTCAACAATTCAAGACTGAGACGATTTGATTCCCCCGTTGTTGGGAGCGATGGAAGATGGCGTGGCAGAACAATGAAGAAAGCGGCCAGAGCGAGAACTGCGAAAACGAGGAACGCGCCACGTAATCCGAATGGACCGATGAGAAGTGCTCCGATGAGTGGTCCGCCAGTGAAACCAGCGAGTTCCAAACCGCGCAAACGTCCAAGTCGTTCAGCAGCGCGTGATTTGTCGATGTTGGCTGCAATGGCTTTGATGGCGGGGCCGCTTGTGCCCAATGATGCTCCAGTGATTGCTCGTGCAGCCACAAACATCCACAGTGTGTTTCCGAAGGCAAACATTGCAGAACCGATGGCCGCAAGAATTAATGCAGCAAGAACGAAACGCTTTGGTTTGCCGCGATCTGCGAACGGTGCAAGAAAGAGCTGAACAATCAGCGACGCAAGGAATCCCGATGCAGCGATGAGCCCGAGACCTGCGTTGCTGAATCCGTATTTGTCTTGCAAGTCACTGAGAGCAGCAAAGATCATGCTGTTCGAAACCGGAACAGCAAAGCCACAAATAAGCAGTGGACCAATGCCCATGGTGAACTTGGCCAGGCCGCGTTCCTTCGTTGGGGTTGTCATTGGTTACCTTCCGAGGCAGTGGAGAACTTCATCGTTGAATGCGGGCCAATATTGCATGCCCCATTCGTCGAATTCACGTTCTGCAATCATGACGCATGCGACATCTGCAACGGGGTCAATCCACATAAATGTGCCGATGCCACCGAAGTGCCCGAACGTTGATGATGAGTTTCGTGTGCCAGTCCAATGCGGACTCTTCTGACCGCGAATCTCAAAACCCAAGCCCCACGGACACGGATCAAAAGAACCAATGCCTGGGACAACGCCGGCAAGGTCAGGGAACACGGGCATCACGGCGCTCATGTAGGTCTCGTGCGCGATGAGAGAAGGGGAGCGCAGTTCATGAACGAATTGCAACAAGTCCTCGGCGGTGGAGTGCACGTCTTTGGCGCATGATCCTTCAAGCGCGGTGTTGTGCATGCCGAGCGGCGCGAAGACTGCATCGTCGAGATACTCCACGAAAGCAATTCCTGTTGAGTGTTCAACGTGTTGAGCCAACATGTCAAAGCCAGTATTGCTATAAATGCGCTTCACACCAGGTTTGCCCACGGGGTTGGCGCCTTCAAAGGCATAGCCACCTGCGTGTGCGAGCAGATGCTGCACTGTGCATCCGGTTTGTCCGACAGCGTCATCGAGATGAACGCTGCCTTCTTCAATGGCAACAAGTACTGCGTATGCACTAAGCGGTTTGCTCACGCTTGCAAGACGTTGACGACGCTGCATGTCGCCGTGTGTTTCCACGCCACCGCTATGCACGACACCAATTGATGACGCTGCAACGGGCCAGGCATCAGCAAGGCTCCACGCCGCATCAAGTGTCGACATGATTATCCGTGGTTGCGAATGAGTTCGGCCACGCGGAATGCGAGGTCGAGACCTTGACGGCCGTTCAAACGTGGGTCACAAATTGTTTGGTACCGCTCGTTGAGGTCATCACTTGTGACATCGTGTGTTCCGCCGGTGCACTCGGTGACATCGTCGCCAGTGAGCTCCACGTGGATACCGCCTGGCCATGTTCCTTCGGCCTTATGGGCGCGAACGAAGCCAGCAATCTCGGCAACAATGTCTTCGAACTGACGAGTCTTGCGACCGTTTGGTGCAGTGATGGTGTTGCCATGCATCGGGTCACATGCCCACACAACAGGATGATCTGTTTCTTTCACGGCGCGAAGAAGTGGACGCAGTGAATCTTCCACCTTGTCGGCACCCATACGGCTGATGAGTGTGAGGCGACCAGGAATACGTGCGGGGTTGAGTGTTTGGCACAACTCAAGGACGTACTCAGGTGTTGTGGTGGGGCCCACCTTGCAACCAATGGGGTTGCCAACGCCACGCAAGAATTCAATGTGTGCACCATCAAGCTGACGTGTGCGCTCACCGATCCAGAGCATGTGTGCACTGCAGTCGTACCACTGGCCAGTGAGGGAGTCTTGACGAGTCAATGCTTCTTCGTAACCAAGAATGAGTGCTTCGTGGCTGGTGTACACGTCGACTTCATGAAGTGAAGAGTCGGATTCGGTGTCGACGCCGCATGCGCGCATGAATCGCAGTGCACGCTCAATCTCATTCGAGAGGTCGACATAGCGCTGACCTTCGGGGCTATTTGCAACGAAATCTTGTGTCCATGTGTTCACGCGGTTGAGGTCAGCAAAGCCGCCCTTGGTGAATGCGCGCAACAAGTTGAGCGTGGAAGACGACTGGTGGTATGCCTGCACTAAACGCTCAGGGTTTGGCATACGAGCTTCAGCAGTAAACGCTGCATCGTTGACAATGTGTCCGCGGAATGATGGCAATTCAACATCACCAATTGTTTCGGTACCGGACGAACGTGGCTTTGCGAATTGACCAGCCATGCGACCGATCTTTACAACGGGAACACCCATGGAGTAGGTGAGCACGATTGCCATCTGCAAAATGACGCGCAACTTCTCGCGAATGTTGACAGCGTTGAACTCGTCAAAGCTTTCTGCACAGTCACCGGCTTGCAACAAGAAAGCATTTCCTGCAGCTACTTGACCAAGTGCGGCTTGCAACGAACGAGCCTCACCAGCGAACACGAGGGGAGGGTATGCAGATACTTGAGACAGCGCAGACTCGAGGGTGCCATTGGTTGGCCATTCGGGTTGCTGCTGTGCGGGGAATGCCTGCCAGGAATCGGGGGTCCAACTACGTGCCATAAGAGGTACAGCCTTGCGCTTAAAGGGGGGTAAACGCAACGCCTATTTCCCGATGGTGGGAAATAGGCGTTGAGAACGGGGTCTGAACTGAATCAGACGGCGAGGATGCGCTCGGCGTCGTCACGCAGTCCTTCAACTGCACGACTGACCAAGCGGCGAGCTGCCTCGGCTGTGACGCCAAGGTCTTCGCCCACCTCGCGGAAGCTCTTGCGCTCGCCATCGAGAAGTCCGAAACGGGCTTCCACTGCATAGCGGGCACGATCATCAAGGGTTCCGAGGAGCTCATCGAGCAATTCGGTGTCGACCAATGCCATGACAGCGTCTTCAGGAGTTCCCTGGCCGTTGTCCATGAGGTCGCCCAAGGTTGCGTCACCATCGTCACCCACGGTCTTGTCGAGAGACACTGGAGTGGTGAGGCGGTGAAGTTCAGCGTTGCCTGCATCGAGGGTTTCGCC
>WLGW01000026.1 GCA_009703055.1 Actinomycetota bacterium | reverse complement strand
GGGTCACAACGGTGCCTCATTCACGGCAGGATCTGTAGTGGGAACCACGAATACTTCGCAGATCTCGACCGTGACGCCATTCGATGTAGAGAACCCGGAAGTGGTCACCATTGAAGACCTCATCAAGGTTCTCGACTATCCCGAGGATTTCTTCTTGAAGACAGTCGGGGTTAGCAAGTGGGTAGACAAAACGCAGGCAGATATTGCACTCTTGCCAGTTGATATTGACGACCGGCGTCTGCGCGAATTGTGGAATGAATTGCGCGACCTATCGGAAGCAACATCCACTTCACCAAGTCGCTCAGCAAAGAAATTCAAGAGTGACGAAACATCTGCGTGGCAGACCTTGAAAAAGGAACGCGGGGTAGTGCCCGTTGGAATTCTTGGAGACGATGCTCTCGATAGTGCTCAAACATTGTTGAGTGAAGCGGCGGGCCTTGTTAAGGACTGGGGTTTTCCGACCATGGTGGAAACCGAACACGAAATCTCCCTGCAACTCCCCAATGGGGTAGTGGAAGGGACTGTGTCCTATTTCGAAACTGAAGAACTCGCTGGTTTTACTTCTCTGTACGGAGTTGATCGTTTGCGTTCACGAGCTGTCATTCTGCTCTTGATACTTGCGGCACAAGGAGTAATTAAGCATTCAACAATTCTCTTTGGGTACGACAGCAAGGAAAATGAAATCAAAGTAAACAATGTCTTTTTTGAGACAGAACTCACGAAAGAGGATGCTCTGCGCCGGCTCACGGGTCTCATAGACGCCGTTCATTTAGCTCGCGCGATACCGGCGGTTACTTTTGATGGAGCAGTGAAGGCAATCATCGCTGCTGATGCATCTGGTGATGAGGAAAAATCTCCTGAATTCGCTTTTGACAAATTTGTTGCTTCCGATAAATACGGAAAGTCTTTGGAACGTCGTTTGTTTGGAGAAGAGCCCAAGTATTCAGACGTGTTTGCGATTGACGGTCCAATCCGTGAATTCTGGTCGACCCTTACAAGTGTGGTTAATGGTCCGAAGTACAAGAGTTTTGCAAAACATGGTGTGACAACCATCAAGGTCTCAGGATTCATCGTCAAATGAGTAACACGTCTGCCATCGATAAACTTACGATCACAAATGGTCTGTTCCTTGAGGCCAGCGCTGGCACGGGCAAGACCTACACAGTTGCCGCTTTGGTCACGCGTGAACTCGCAATGGACGACACATTGCGTATCGGAGATTTCCTGATCTCCACATTCACTCGAAATGCTTCTGCAGAACTAAAGGATCGTGTTCGCCGTCGCATCATTGAGATGGCTGAGATTGTGTCTATTGGAACTGCAGTACCCGACGATGATTTGTCTCAGTATCTCTGCAGTCAAAATGAATCGAAGCGGGAGCAGATCGTTGTTAACTTACGTCGCGCTGCGGTCGAGTTCGATATGGCAACCATTGGCACCATTCATTCGGTGTGTTCGCGCATTCTGACGTTGGCTGGACTACCTAGTGGCAATGGAAACGAAGCGGCATCTACCAAGATGCTCATCCAACAGAAAGTAAACGACTACGTGGCCACGCAGGCAATTCAGATGGCTTCTGACCCTGCAGCGAGTTCCGGTGTATTGCGGCCGTGGGACCCAGCGCTTTTGGCAAAAGTGGTAGAAGAGAAAGTGTCAGCTCCTGATGCCGAGTTGTGGGTGGATCCGTCTCACACCAATGCAGCTCAACTACAACAACTTGTTCGTGACATTCATGCAATGGTCGCATCGATTCATGAACAAACGCAAGCTAATCCAACATTCGACGACCTATTACGTCGAGCCGCCGCTGTCATGTCAGACCCTCAGTATGCAGTGGCAGTTTCTGCGATTCGCCAGAAGTATCGCATGGCATTCGTAGATGAAGCACAAGATACAGACCCCATGCAATGGAGCATCTTTCGCGGAATCATCGAAACAATCTCAAAAGATTCTTTCCTGGTGGTAGTCGGTGACCCGAAACAATCCATCTATCGATTCCGTGGGGCTGATGTCAATGCATACCTTGAAGAGCGTGACGTAAAGAATCTCATTTCACTCGATACAAACTTCCGTTCCGATGGAGACATGATCACGGCGCTGAACGCGCTGATGGACGGCCAGAGTTTCGGAAATCACATCGATTATGTACACGTGAATTCTGCACCAAAGAATGCAGGTTCTCAGTTGTCGCGTTTTCAGCCAGTAGAGATTGTAAATCTGGGTGAGAAACCGAAAGCCAATGTTCCACAGAAGGTTGCAGCGCTTCGTGTTGCTGAACTACTGAAACACGCACAGATCAATGGCAAGGAGATTGAGCTTTCAGATGTTTGTGTGCTGGTGCGAGCGAATGAGATTGGTATCAGCCTCGAACGAGAACTGCGTTCCATGAAGATCCCGGCCGTTAGTGGCGGTACCGCGTCCGTCATTCAAAGTGAAGCGGCGCAGTCACTGCAGCAGTTGCTGCAAGCACTAGATCGCCCTAGTGACATGGGCCTGGTACGCACTGCAGTGTCGAGCATGTTCTTTGGACGTTCGCTACTTGACCCCGCCGTGATGGCGCACGGTGTTGTATCTACAAATACCGGAGATGGGGGAGACGATTCAGCTGCGGAATCAATGGCAGGCATCGATGTTGAGCATGATTTTATTCGCGCCCTTTCTCGTATCATTCGCAAAGATGGGATCGCGGCGGTTGAGGCCCAGATTCTTAGTAATCCGCTGTGCTTGAATTCAATGTTGCGTTCAGAGCGTGCCGAGCGCCGCCTCACCGATTTGCGTCACCTTGTGGAACTCATTCACCAAGAAACAGAAGGTCAGGGCATTGAAGCATCCACGGCATTGCAGACAATTGCGGATCTCGAATCTCTGGATGCCACTGCGGAACTTGTAAGTCGCCGCATCGAAAGTGATGTTGATGCAGTGAAGATTCTCACTGTGCATGCAGCTAAGGGTCTTGAATTCCCCATTGTGGTTGTTGCTGATTTGTGGAAAGACAAAACTCTTGGCGACACAAAGGAAAAGACCGCAGATGAGCGCAGCACGAAAAAGCCACCTGTGTTCTTGTCGCCCCGAGCCAACGCTGCGGGCAAGAAATTTCGTTGCATCGATGTCGCGTGGGTAGAAGCAGGTATTCCTACTCCGTTAGCGCGTCTGGCGTCAGAGGCTGAAGCGCTTGATGAGACAAAGCGTCAGTTTTATGTTGCAGTAACCCGCGCCAAGCATCATCTCTCAATCTTGTTGCCCAGCGATCAAGAGGGCTGTGTGGCGTACTCGTGTATTAACACTGATGCAATTGGTCAAGAAGATTCACTCATTCCTGTTGTGCCTATCCCCGCGAAAGTCTCGCCAACAATTCCCACACGTGTTGTACCGGTGAGTACTCGTCCGTTCGATGGCTCTACTACGCAGACATATCGCCGTACGTCGTTCTCGGGTATCTCTGAACTTGCAGCTGGCCGTGCTCAATCAGTGTTGCATGCTGCGCCGGGTTCAGGCCTCGATGAACAACCAGATTTCTTTGGGGGCCACGTGCACTCCGCAGCAGCAGATGTTGCAGTTGGCGCAACCATGCCACTAGCTCGCGTACCAAAAGGTACGTACATCGGAACAGTTATTCACGAAATCTTTGAGCACTTCGATACCGCAGCGCCATCCATTGTCAATGAGATGACGCGACTCGTGGACAAACACGCATCTAGCCCATCTTTGCTTTCATCGCGTACAGACCTCATTGATGGTCTGGTGCTTGCAGCCCAGACTCCACTTGGTCCACTCATGGGTGGTGCATCGTTGGCCACTATCCCGTCGCGTGACCGCCTTCCTGAACTTTCTTTCGAGATGGGACTAGCGCACTTGTCGAAGGACGTTCGTGTGAAAAAAATTGGTGATGTATTACTTGAAATGCTTCCCAGTAATGACCCATTGTTCCATTACGCACAACTTTTGAGTAGTGAACAGTTCAACATTCCACTGGCGGGACTGATCAATGGTTCGATCGACGCAGTGTTACGTGTGAAGAATGCTGACGGCGTAGAGAAGTTGTTTATTACTGACTACAAGAGCAACCGACTAGACGAAGAAGACGATGAACGGTTGATCGACGCATATCATCCGACTCGATTAGTACATGCCATGGAACATCACCACTATCCACTGCAGGCCATTTTGTACGGGGTAGCAGTTCATAGATTTCTTCGTTGGAAGGCGCCTGCAGTGAGCAGCGATGACGCCATCGGCGGCGTTGCTTACTTCTTCCTTCGTGGAATGGTGAATGACCTTGCGTTTGTTGACGATCAAGGTTGTCCGTATGGCGTATTTCAATGGACTGCTCCAACCGGCTTGTGGTCGCGTCTATCAAATGTCCTGGCGGGTGTCGGTCATGCGTAATCACTCTCGGTTTCAGTCACTCATCAAGGAAGAGTTTGTCTCTGTTGTAGACCTGCATGCGGTAGATGCATTGATTGACCTTGCTCAACCAAAAACTGCGCTTGCTGCAGAAGTGGTAGCAGTCCTGGCTATGGCAATCGGGGCAGGGCGAGACGGAAACACATGTATCGATATCGAAGCACTTCCGAAACTACCAGTAGTCGCAGGGGTTTCGTGGCCCACTTCTGCAAAGGCATGGAAGTCACTGCTTTCGTCTTGCACGGAACTGGTGCGAAATTCCTCTCAGCCCGAAACTTCTCCACGACATCCGTTTGTTCTCGATGACACTCGCTTGTACATCGCGCGGTCGTACGAAGAAGAACGAGCAGTCGTCAATCATCTGGTGCGTTTACACGCAGGTGGCCAGCTGACGGTGGTACTCGGTGGCCCGGGTACAGGAAAGACCACCTATATCTCGGGCGAACTCATCACTATGTTCTCGGGAGAAGGTGCGGACGACATCAAGTTGTCTCTCGTCGCGCCCACCGGAAAAGCAGCTAGGCGCATGCGACAATCATTGATGCGAGCGCTCGCTCGTTCAAGTGCACCCGAAGAAGTCGTCAAGAAAATTCTCGATGCGGCGGATTCACAGACAGTTCACAAGCTTCTGGGTATGTCGCCGCGACGTGCCCAGCGTTACAAATTCAATTCAGACCCGAAGAGTCGTCTGAAATGCAATTTGCTCATTGTGGACGAAGCTTCAATGATGTCATTGTCATTGATGTATCACTTGCTCGAAGCACTGGAAGACGGTGCAAAAGTGTGGCTAGTAGGAGATCCGGATCAGCTAGCAAGCGTTGATGCTGGAACAGTTCTTGGCGATATCTCGCAAGTCACGGAGCCTGTTGGTTCTAGATTTCACAGTTCGTTCGTTCCGCGCACTGTGCAGCACCGCTACCCAGAAGCCTCGCGTATCAATCGATTAGTGAAATGTGTGCGAAATGCTCAGTCGCAGAAAGACATTGACCTATTCCTTGAAATTTTGGCGGAGACTTCGCCCGACGTTTCATGGATTGACCCGAAAGTACAAAAAGACGATCTGAAGAAACTGACGCAATTGGTCATTGACAACGCAAATGCTGTTGCCGTTCTTGCTGAAGCTGGCAAATCTGCCGAAGCACTAGCCACCCTGGCCTCGGTGCAGATCTTGTGCGCCAACCGTGAAGGAGCAATGGGTGTCGCGGGTTGGAACCGGTCCATTCAACGCGCTGTAAAGGGGAGTGCGTCTCATCCGTTCTATTTCGGTCGCCCAGTCATGATTAACAAGAATGACGACTCACTGCAATTGGCAAATGGTGACGTGGGCGTGGTGTGCAATATCGGTGGCAGCCGAAAAGTTGCTTTCGAAGGGCTCGAGAAGCCGGTTGAGATTCCGGTGAACAGCCTTCCATCGGTCGACACTGTGCATGGTCTTACTATTCACAAGAGTCAAGGCTCGGAGTACACGCACGCCGTGGTTGTTTTGCCTGCGCAACAGTCAAAGATATTGACGCGTGAGCTTTTGTATACGGCCATCTCGCGACCCACTGAACAGTTGACAATTATTGCGACGGCAGAGGCTCTTGCCTATGCCATCAATAATCCGATTCGACGCTCTACTGGCTTAGTTACTGCCCTTCGAGCCGACTAATTCAGCCAGCTGGGGCGAGTCTTCTCAAAAGAGTCGATCTCTGCTGCATGAGTCATCGTGATGCCGATGTCGTCAAGACCGTTCAAGAAACGATGTTGCGTCGGAGCATCCATCGGGAATGATTCCTTGAAGCCAGCCGATGGAACCTCCACCAACAACTTCTCCATGTCAACGACGATCTCAGTGTTGGCATCAGCCTCAATGAGTTCCCACAACTTTTCGACCGCTGCTTGCGGAAGGATGACCGGAGCCAATCCGTTCTTGGTGCAGTTGTTGCGGAAGATGTCGCTGAAGCTCGGCGCGATCACTGCGTCAAACCCGTACTGCTGAATTGCCCACACGGCGTGCTCACGAGATGAGCCCACGCCAAAGCTGGGTCCAGCAACCAAGATGCTTGCGCCGCTGTATCGCTCATCGTTGAGAACGAAGTTGCGATCATCGCGCCACGTTGAGAACAACCCAGCCTCAAAGCCAGTGCGCTCAACACGCTTGAGCCAATCAGCAGGAATGATCTGATCGGTATCGACGTCGCTGCGCTTGAGAGGCACACCGCGTCCGGTGAGAACTTGTACTGATTTCACTTCAAATCTCCTGGGCTTGCGAAATGTCCGGCCACAGCGGTTGCTGCAGCGACGGCGGGGGAGACAAGGTGCGTACGTCCGCCGCGGCCTTGGCGTCCCTCGAAGTTGCGGTTACTTGTGCTGGCGGCGCGTTCGCCTGGTGCCAACTTGTCGGGGTTCATTGCAAGGCACATGCTGCAACCAGGCTCACGGAAGTCAACGCCTGCCTCAATGAGGATCTTGTCGAGGCCTTCTTTGATTGCTTGCTCACGCACGGCATGGCTTCCGGGAACAACCATCACACGCTTTACGGTGACTTTGCGACCCTTCAACACCTCGGCTGCTGCACGAATGTCCTCGATGCGACCGTTGGTGCAGGAACCAATGAACACAGTGTCGACAGGAACTTCGCGCATGTTCATTCCAGCGGTGAGACCCATGTACTCGAGTGCACGCTTGATGGTGTCGGCACCTGTCTCATCATCAGCATCTGATGGTGAAGGAATGACGCCGTCAATGGGCAATACCTGTGCAGGGTTTGTGCCCCAGCTGACATATGGCGTGAGTGTTGAGGCATCGATGAAGACTTCCTTGTCCCACTTTGCGCCGTCATCTGTCTTGAGTTCTTTCCATGCGGCAACTGCTGCGTCCCAATCGGCACCCTTCGGTGCATTCTCGCGACCCTTCAAGTATTCGAATGTTGTTTCGTCTGGTGCGATGAGGCCGGCCTTTGCGCCAGCTTCAATGCTCATGTTGCACACCGTCATGCGGCCTTCCATCGAAAGCGCACGAATCGCTGAACCGCGATATTCAATGACGTGGCCGATGCCGCCACCAGTTCCGATCTTGCCGATGATGGCAAGGATGATGTCCTTTGCGGTGACGCCTTCAGGGACTTCGCCATCAACAGTGATGGACATCCACTTTGGACGTGACTGAGGAAGTGTTTGTGTTGCAAGAACATGTTCCACTTCGCTGGTGCCGATTCCGAAAGCAAGTGCGCCGAATGCACCATGCGTTGCAGTGTGGCTGTCGCCGCACACGATGGTCATGCCAGGAAGAGTGCGTCCCTGTTCTGGTCCAATCACGTGAACAATTCCTTGACGGGCGTTGCCCATAGGGAAGTGCGTGAAGCCGAACTCCGCTGCGTTGTCACGAAGTACTTGCACTTGACGTGCGGAAATCTCATCTGCAATCGGAAGGTGAATGTCTGCCGTCGGAACATTGTGATCTTCAGTTGCAATGGTGAGGTCGGGGCGACGCAATGGGCGACCAGTGAGGCGCAAACCATCAAATGCCTGCGGGCTGGTGACTTCATGCACCAAGTGCAAGTCGATGTACAAAAGGTCGGCTTCACCAGGTGCGCCATGAACGACGTGCTGGTCCCAGACCTTCTGAGGGAGAGTCATTGGATTCGACATGTGTGATCCTTTCGGAATCGCATATTTGATTGTCTCAATATGTGGGATATGATTCCCAATTAATGGACAGCGTATCAGGGGTCGGAGTTGTAGACAAGGCGTTTGTCGTTTTGAACGTTCTTGTCACACGTCCGCTCACTTTGGCTGAGGTCGTTGAGGCCACAGGTATCCCGCGCGCCACGTGCCATCGTTTGTTATCGGCTTTGGAACATCACGGTGCAGTGCGTCGTAATGATGAAGGTCTCTATTGCGTTGGGCCATCAATGGCAGGCCTTGGTCGTGCGGCGACTGCTCAATTCCCATTCCTTCGGAGAGCTCGCGATGTCGCAACGGCATTACGGGATAAGACCGGCGAAAGCGTGCAAGTGTTTTTCCCCGAAACAGACGGGCGTCGCTGTGTCGTCAGTCTTGAGTCGCCGAATGGCTTGCGTTGGATCGTTCCCGAGGGCGCGTTGTTTCCCATTTCACGCGGATCTGCGGGGCGCGTGTTGTCTGGCGCGAAGCTCAGCAATGGTGGGTGGATTGAATCTGTTGAAGAGCGTGTGAAAGGTGTTGCGTCTGTCAGTGCTCCCGTGATTGACGGGGCAGGCGACATCATCGCGGCACTTTCCATCTCAGGACCTCTCGAGCGAATGAGTCGTCACCCCGGTGCGAAGTTCGGTGCAATGGTGTCACGCGGCGCGCGAGATCTTTCCGATTTCGTTTCCTAAATCTCTTGCCTCGTGTGCACATGTGGCACATGGAAAAAGACACCGCACCCACAATTCATTCACCGGCTGACATTCTCGACATCGCTGTTGGGGTCGAGGCAAAACTGCACACCATGCTCGAGACCTTTGAGTTGCCCGGTGCTCGCTTGTACGGAGTCAATTGTGCAGCTCGCCCTGTGACCGAGCCCAATATGTGTTTCCTTGCGCAGCATCCTGATGTGTACGAGTTGCTTGATGCGCCCTCGAGTGCTTTGGCTCGCATGTTTGATGCAGCCACAATCGTGACAACGGGATGGGCTGCACCGCTTGGGCCTGACGGCACGGTCGAAGGCGCACCGAGCGAGCATGCTCAGCGCCGTCGAGTACGCCTCGTCGTAGTAGTTGCTGACCATGGAGTTGCCAGTGTCCTGAGGTTTGCTGACCAACCCGATGACGTTGTGACTGACCCGGGGTCAGCCACCGGATCTCTGGCTGAAGCCATCACACGATTTTGGTTTGATCCGCCAGTGAACTTGCCGAGCAACGCTTAGTGAACGTGCGTCTTTTCACAAAGGCGCAATTCAGAATTGGTACGCCTAGCCTTGCTGACGTGACTTCCCCCGTCGACAAAGAATGGGCAAACCGCATCCGTGCTCTCGCGGCCGAAAAAGATGCAGTGATCCTTGCGCATAACTATCAAGTACCCGAGATTCAAGATGTTGCTCATCATGTGGGCGACTCACTTGCCCTCTCTCGGATCGCTGCAACAGTTCCCGAGTCGACAATCGTTTTCTGCGGCGTGCACTTCATGGCAGAGACAGCAAAGATTCTTTCCTACGACAAAACCATCATCATTCCCGATGAGCGAGCTGGTTGTTCTTTGGCAGACACCATCACGGCGGACCAACTGCGTGAGTGGAAAGCACAACACCCTGGTGCTGTGGTGGTGAGCTATGTCAACACCACTGCCGCGGTGAAAGCTGAGACCGATATCTGTTGCACCAGTTCCAATGCAGTGGAAGTTGTTCAATCAATTCCTGCTGATGTTCCTGTGTTGTTTTGCCCTGATCAGTTCCTCGGCGCACACGTGCAGCGAATGACAAAGCGCGACAACATGCACATCTGGATGGGCGAGTGCCATGTGCACGCGGGCATCAATGGCTCAGAGCTCAAAGCAATGGTTGCTGCCGAACCCGATGCAGAACTATTCGTGCACCCTGAATGTGGTTGTGCAACAAGTGCGATGTATCTCGCCTCGGAAGGCGTAGTGCCGGCGGAACGAACTCACATTCTCTCCACCGGTGGAATGCTCGATGCGGCTCGAACAACGAAGGCAAAGAAGGTTCTCGTTGCCACTGAGACGGGCATGTTGCATCAATTGCGCAAGGTCAACGTGACCACTGTGTTTGAACCAGTGAACCGTGCAGCTGTGTGTAAGTACATGAAGATGATTACGCCAGAAAAACTGGAACATGCTCTCGTGCATGGCACAGATGTTGTCGATGTGCCTCGTGATATTGCTGATCGTGCGCGTCTTTCTGTTGAGCGCATGATTGCGATCGGCACACCGTCACGTGTCGGCGAATAATCGCGTCCCTCGCCAGTTAGCGGCGCCAGAGCCAACATGGTTCGTGGACACTGATGTTGTGATTCTCGGGTCCGGAGCAGCGGGGCTATCCGCAGCGCTTGCACTGCGGCCTGTACGCGACGTTGTCCTTGTAACAAAAGACATTCTTGCGGCAGGCAGTACGAACTGGGCACAAGGTGGGCTTGCAGCAGTGCTCGACCCGAATGACTCCATTGAGTTGCATGTGCAGGACACATTGGAAGCGGGCGCAGGACTCTGCGATGAAGGCGCTGTGCGAGAACTTGTTTCCGAGGCTCCGACCGCTATTCGCTATCTGATGGAACTTGGTGCTGCCTTTGATGCTGGTGATTCATCGGGTGAAATCGCACTGACCCGTGAAGGTGGCCACTCGCACAATCGCATTGTTCATGCTGGCGGTGACCAAAGCGGCGCAGAGGTGCAGCGAACACTTGACGAATCAGTCCGTCTTGCCGGAGTGCAAGTGGTGGAGCGCGCATTCGGTCTTGACGTCGTCACGGGTAAGACTGCAAACGGAACTCGTGCTGTTGCAGGTGTTCGGGTAGCGATGTTGGACAGCAATGGCGGCGTCGAAAGCGTCGGCATCGTGACTGCACGTGCTGTGATCATTGCAACGGGTGGTTATGGCCAGGTGTACGCATCCACTTCAAACCCTCCTGCGGTAACGGGCGATGGCATTGCACTTGCACTTCGCGCAGGTGTTGAAGCAAACGATCTTGAATTCATTCAGTTTCACCCCACGGTGTTGTGGAGTGGTCCAGAAGCGACAGGGCAGCAAGCGCTGATTAGTGAGGCCGTTCGTGGTGAAGGTGCAATCCTTCTCGACGCCGCTGGTCAACGCGTGATGGCCGGTGTGCACCCACAAGAAGACTTGGCACCACGAGACGTTGTCGCATCTGCGATCAGTCGACGGATGTCGGAAGCGCCAGCAGGTGTTGACGACCACGTGTATTTGGATGCTCGCAAAATTGAGAAGTTTGAGGACAGATTCCCTTCCATCACTGCCTCTTGTCTTGCGGCGGGTATTGATCCGCAACGTGAACTCATCCCTGTTGCTCCCGCAGCGCATTATGTGTGCGGCGGTGTGAAGGCAACTTTGGATGGTGCGACATCATTGCAAGGTTTGTATGTCGTCGGTGAAGCCGCGTGTACGGGTGTGCATGGCGCCAACCGATTGGCCTCCAACAGCCTCACGGAAGGTGTTGTTGCTGGTACGCGCGTCGGGCGTGCGCTGAGTTGGAAACTTCCCGAAGAAGTCAGCACTGTCGATGAGGACGTCGAAGGTGCATTGATTGACTCATATCACCGTGCAGCACTGCGTTCCGCAATGTCGCGCTACGTCGGTGTCTTGCGCACTCCCGACGGACTCAAGGCAGCAGCTCGTATTTTGAACACCTTGGGTGCAAATGCCTCTGCTGATGTAGTGCCCACACGAAAAGCTTTTGAGGCCACCAATATGTTGACGGTGGCTATTGCGGTAGTGGAAGCAGCGCACACTCGTCAAGAGAGCCGTGGTTGCCATCGCCGAACAGATTTTGCCGAACCGCGCACAGACTGGATGCGTCACCTATCGTGTCGCATTGTTGACGGACGCATGGAGGTCTCGGCATGAACTTGCACTCACCATCAGAAGTCACGCTCTCTCGTCTCGCAGCACAAGGTCTCAGTGCCGAGTATGTCCAGCAAGTCATTCGTGACACCGTTTCTGAGGATCTGAATGGTGGAATCGACATCACCAGTGTTGCCACGGTTCCGCTTGAGCAGCGCAGTGTGGTGACTTTCGGTTCCCGTGCGAATGGATGTCTTGCAGGACTTGATATCGCTATCGCTGCAGTTGAGATGGTCTGTGGACCAACAGCTAGCAATGTGGAACGTGTCAAGAATGATGGTGATCGTGTGCAGTCCGGCGATGTGTTGGCGCGTGTAGAAGCACCGACCCAGTTGATGTTGACAGCGGAACGTACGGCATTGAATCTGATGTGCCATCTCTCGGGTGTTGCGACAGCGACATCGAAGTGGGTCGATGCAATCGCTGGTACGTCTGCAATTATTCGCGACACCCGCAAGACCACTCCCGGCCTGCGTGCAATGGAGAAGTACGCCGTGCGATGTGGTGGTGGCCAGAATCATCGCATGAGCCTGAGTGATGCCGCATTAGTGAAGGACAATCACATTGCGGCTGCTGGTGGCGTTGCTCAAGCATTTGCAAAGGTTCGTGAACTTGCGGTCTCATTGCCGATTGAGATTGAAGTGGACACTCTTGAGCAACTGCGCGTAGCACTCACTGCCGGAGCAGACGTGGTGCTCCTTGACAACATGTCGCCTGACATCATGCGTGAGGCAGTCGACATCAGCGCGGAGCACACTGAATCAACAGGTCATGCAGTGTTGTTGGAAGCAAGCGGTGGCTTGACGTTAGAGAAGGCAAAGGCAGTTGCTGAAACAGGCGTGCATTTCATCAGTGTCGGTGGACTCACTCATTCGTCGCCAATTCTTGATATTGGTCTCGACATGGAGACCATCCTCTAGCTAGTCCTTTGTCGCAAGCCAGGCGGCTTCAGCTTCACCCATCGGCGTCGACGGGCCAGCGTTTGTCATTGGCCACAACTCTTCACTGATGCGTCGGAAGTTGCCTGCGGCACCAAGTTGCCCGAGCAATGCATACAGGCCCAAATTGATGCGCTGAATGAACACAAAAGCTTTCGGAACAGTGGCGTATTGCGCAATGGCCGAGGTGCGATCAAAAGTGTGACGCACGATTGACGTGGCGTATTCGGTCGACCACGTCATCTCTTTTGACTCGCGCACGGGCGCATAGAAGTGTGCGAAATAATCGCCCGCCTCTTGAGTAGTGAAAGGCGCATCGGGTTGCAACATTCCGGCTTCTTCAATGATGCGGCGATACTTCTCCATGTCGTCTTCCAACACAGCCGCGCTTACCATTCCTTGGAACATCTCCATCTCTTCAACGGTGAAGTGTTTGATGAGTCCAAAGTCAAGGAAGGTCACACGACCGTCCTTGTGGAAGATGTAGTTACCAGGATGTGGATCACCATTGAAGGCGCGGAAGCGATACAAACTGCGGAAGACAAAACGGAAGATTGCTTCGCCCACGTTGTTGCGTTCCTCTTGAGACCATTCCAGAACCTCAGCAAACGAATGGCCGCTCACGAGTTCAGTGATGAGAACGCGAGAGGTGGAGTATTCATGCAGAACTTCAGGAACGTGAATAAACGGGTGTCCTCGATAGAAATCAGCGAATGTCTGCTGGTTCTGTGCCTCGAGTGTGTAGTCAAGTTCCTCGCGCAGTCGATCCTTAATCTCAGCGACCATGTCTTCGGGGTTCAGGCTTTTGAAACCAAACGCAAGCAAAGCGCCCAACAAGTCGGCAGTACGGATATCGGCATCAATCGCCTCAGCAACGCCGGGATACTGCACTTTGACTGCCACGGCACGTTCACCTGCTGGTGTGCGAAGAATTGCGCGATGTACTTGTCCGATTGATGCAGCAGCAATGGGTTCATCGTCAAACTCGACGAACATCTCAGCGACGGGACGACCTAATTCGGCCTCTAAGACTTCATGAAAAAGTTCGACCGCCATGGGAGGTGCATTTGATTGCAATTGCCCAAGAGCAAGACGCATGGGCTCAGGCAAACCATCATCGAGATAGCTCGCCATCTGGCCCAACTTCATGAGTGCGCCCTTCATGTTGCCGAGTTCGGTGGCTACCTGTTGAGCAGTCTTCATCTCGCGATCACGCGACAATTGCTCTCGACGTTCAGCGCCAGCAAATACTTTGCGTGCTGATGTACCGGCATGGGCAAGACCGATACGAGCGCCAAGGCGAGCGAGACGACTATTGCGACGCCACCTCGACCGAAGATTGATTGCAGATTTCATGACACTGAATCGCGGGAGGGGGCATCAGTTATTGAACGATGATGCACATTGAGACATGCATTCACAAGCATGGGTACAAAGCGATCTGCGTGTGCAAACACTGCATCGTGGTCGGCATCAATTGTCTGTGTAAAAACATTCGGTATCAACTGGGCAAGTTCATGCTGTCGATCAGTGGCGACAACACGATCTTGGGTCGTGATGATCATTGCCGTTGGTGCATTGACTTCAGGAAGCCATTTGCGAGAGTCGTATAAACCAAGCGCTGCACCAGCTTCAAGAATGAGACGCCATTCATGGTCCGAGGCTTCCTTGGCTGCCCACGGTTCCCACGTCATTGTTTTACGTGACACATACAAACGATGAGAGATCGATTCACGAAGGGATGCAGGCACGAGCCGAGACAATGCGCCAATGCCTGCGAGTGCAGTGAAACCAATTCGTTCTTTCCGCTCTTCCACAAAATGTCCGGACGTCGCTGCAAGAACTAATCCACTGACACGATGCGCGTGGCGCTTCCACACAAGTTGTGCAACGGTGCCGCCCATGGAATACCCGACAGGAATGAATTTCTCGATACCTAACTGATCAGCGAGTGCTGCCGCATCGTCGGCACAATCCGACAACTTGAATTGGCGCTTGGTGCGAATGCCGCGTCCATGTCCGCGATGGTCAAGTGCGATCACACGAAAGTGTCGGCCCAGTTGTTCGTAACACATGAACCAGTTGAGGTCGGCTGTTGCGGTCCAGCCATGCAGCAACAACAAGGTTGGTGCGCCAACAGGGCCTTCAACTTCTCGAAAGTACGTGGTGCCACGTCCGGGAAGAGAGATGAAACGACCAGGCGGCAGATTCGGAGTTGGGTGATCGCTCAGTTCTCAACCTTTACGACTGTCACTGAAACTTTCGCGCCATTCTCGAGAGTGATCTGAACCTTCTCGCCCTCATGCTTGCCCAACAATGCAGAACCGATGGGGGAGACAGGACTCATCACTTCGACACCTTCACCAGTGCGTTTCTCTTCGATATGTCCGATGAGATACAACTCGGCGTCGTCAGCATCATCACCATCGAACAAAATGGTGACGCGAGACAGCACGCCCACTTCGCCTGCTGGTGGAGCAGTGGCAATCTCTGAACTTTCCAAGATGGAAAGCAGCAGGTTCTTGCGGTCATTCAACTGGCCGTACTCGTCTTTGGCGGCGTGGTAATCGCCATTTTCCTTGAGGTCGCCCATTTCACGGGCAATGCCAATGAGGTCTGCAACGCGTGGAAGCTCGTTGTGCTCCAGATGGGTGATCTCGGCCTCGAGCCTTTTGTAGGTCTCTGCTGACAGAAGGTGCTTTGCCATGCGAGGAAGGCTATCTGCGCCTTCTACGATGGAGCCTCTATGGCACATCGCATTGCACTCATTGGTGGAGACGGAATCGGACCAGAAGTCACGGCGGAAGCCGTCAAGGTGGTGCGTGCGACCGGAGTCGCCATCGAGACCACTGACTTTGACCTTGGTGGCATGCGGTATCTGCGCGACGGTGAGATCTTGTCCGACGATGTGCTGAATCAATTACGCAACTTTGATGCCATCTTGTTGGGCGCCGTGGGCACCCCTGATGTTCCTCCTGGGATCATTGAGCGGGGCCTTCTTCTCAAGATGCGCTTTGATCTCGACCTCTATGTGAACCAACGTCCGTTCGCAGGCACTGCACCTGGTCACACCACTTCACATGACTTTGTTGTCATTCGTGAAAACACCGAAGGCCCGTATGTGGGCGAAGGTGGCGTTCTTCGTCGGGGTACCGCATATGAGATCGCAACACAGGGCAGTGTCAACACACGTCATGGCGTCGAGCGTTGTATCCGTTACGCATTCGAACTTGCAGCGAAGCGCGAGCGCAAGCACGTGACGCTGGTACACAAGACAAACGTGCTCACCTTCGCGGGTGACCTCTGGCAGCGTGCCTTCAACGATGTTGCAAAAGAGTTCCCACAAGTAGGGACCGCGTACAACCATGTTGACGCCGCCTGCATCTACTTCGTGGAAGATCCGCACCGCTATGACGTCATCGTGACCGACAACTTGTTTGGCGACATCCTCACCGACCTCGGTGGTGCCGTCAGTGGCGGCATTGGTTTGGCATCATCGGCCAACCTCAACCCTTCTCGCACTGGTCCGTCCATGTTTGAGCCATCCCATGGTTCAGCACCTGACATCGTGGGTACAGGCAAGGCCAACCCCACTGCAGCCATCTTGTCTGCTGCTTTGATGCTGGAATTCCTGGGCGAAAACGATGCCGCAGCTCGTATTCGTACCGCTTGCGACACCGCCCCCACGGGCAACACTGTCGAAATCGGAAACTCAATCGCCGCACTCGTTGCTGGCAAGTAATCTTCAACCAACACACCGCTAGGAGCACCCATGCCCACTCTTGTCCCAACACCGAAAATTTGGATGAACGGCACTCTTGTCGACTGGGACAAAGCTCAGGTGCACGTTCTCACGCACACGCTTCACTACGGAACAGGTGTCTTCGAAGGAATTCGCGCATACGAAACTGCTGATGGCCCCGCAGTCTTCCGTTTGACCGAGCACATCGAACGACTCTTCCGCAGCGCAAAGATTCTCGGCATGGAAATTCCCTACACGGTGCAAGAAATTGTTGATGCAACTCGTGAGACAGTTCGTTCCACTGGTTTGCCTGGTTGTTACATTCGTCCGATTGCGTATTACGGATATGGCGAGATGGGGCTGAATACATTGCCGTGCAGTGTTGACGTTGCGATTGCGTGCTGGCCATGGGGTGCTTATTTGGGCGAGGATGCCATGACCAAGGGTGTGCGCATGAAGATCTCTTCATGGAAGCGTCTGGACCACAACATGCTTCCTCCGGCAGCAAAGACAGTTGCAAACTATGCAAACTCCTCACTCGCAAAGGTTGAGGCGTTGCGCGCTGGATACGACGAAGCAATCCTTCTCAATATGGAAGGTCTTGTCAGCGAGTGCACCGGCGAAAACCTCTTCGTTGTTCGCAATGGCAAGGTCATCACACCGCCACTCTCGGCTGGAGCACTGGAAGGCATTACCCAGTGGAGCGTCATCAAGATTCTTCAAGACCTTGGCTACGAAGTCGAGACGGGCAATATCGCTCGCTCCGACCTCTACATCGCTGAAGAAATCTTCTGTGTGGGTACCGCCGCTGAAGTCAGCGCCATTAACTCGGTGGATGACCGCAGCGTTCCTTGCCCCGGCCCGATCACCAAGCAGGTGGCCGACATCTACGGCAAGGCCGTTCGTGGCCAACTGCCGCAGTACAAGGACTGGCTCGAGCTCGCTTAGAGCCCACAGAACTGAATAATTCTCACGGGTTTTCAACATGGGAAACCCTTATCGGCTATAGGGAGATGGGTTTTCCACAGGTTTCCCCACAGCCAGAGCAACTTTGCCCACAGGGGAGTTGACGATTGCCTGAAATACGGCGATACTTTCTCTCATGTTGACCGCAAGCACCTCCCGCCGCCTTCTCGGCTCTGCTGCGTCAATCATCATTATTCTCTAGCGCACGCCGGCCTCCGACGTGCGCGCACCGACCGCCTTAGGGCGGTTTTTTCATTCCCTGATTCACCCCACCAGACAAGATATACAACGGAGACACTGAGATGAACACCACCACCTCACTTGAAATGGTCGAAGCGTTCGACACCACACTGCGCGATGGCATGCAGGTGGAAGGCGTATCGGCAACAGTCGAAGACAAGCTGCGAATTGCAGAACAGCTGGAGTATCTCGGCGTTCACTTCATTGAAGGCGGATGGCCAGGTGCGAATCCGAAAGACATCGAGTTCTTCGCTCGTGCGGCAAAGGAACTCAATTTCCGTAACTCAACTCTTGTGGCTTTCGGCTCCACCCGTCGCCCTAAAGGAAAAGTTGACGATGATGCCACTCTTCGCAACTTGCTTGATGCGAATACGTCAGCCGTGTGCATCGTTGCAAAGTCCTGGGATTACCACGTTACCGATGCTTTGCAGACAACGCTTGACGAAGGCGTGTTGATGGTTGCGGACTCCGTTGACTTCTTGAATGGTCATGGTCGTCAGGTGCTGGTTGATCTTGAGCATTTCTTTGACGGCTACAAGAACAATCCAG
>WLGW01000025.1 GCA_009703055.1 Actinomycetota bacterium | reverse complement strand
CCCATGGTGCGAATGTTTTCAAGAGTGCGATGCAAGTGTGTGCATGCCTCGGCGTGCACGATGAGACGTTGGCAGCCTGCTTCGATGTAGCGCTGGGCCATCACGTCAGGTGTGTAGACCATGAGGTGCGCTTCAAATGGCTTCTTGGTGTATGGACGCACAGCGGCGATCACGTCTGGCCCGAAGGTGAGGTTGGGGACGAATTGGCCGTCCATCACGTCGAATTGGATGATGTCGACGCCAGCCTCATCCAATGCATGGATCTCTTCACCAAACTTGGAGAAATCAGCGGGCAGTACAGAGGGGGCGATTTGGATCGGCAACGTCACGGGCTTCACCTTAGCCAATGAGGTGGTGCGAGTCCCGAGGGGATTGCTCTGCGTGGCATACGCTGAATGAGTGACATCGACCCATTCAGTTCGTATCGAAAAACTCGTTGCCGGTGGCGACGGCTTAGCCCGCATGGATGATGGTCGCGTGGTGTTCGTTCCTGGCGTCGTTGAAGGCGAGCTGGTGGAGATTGAACTGTCGGAGAAGAAGAACGACTTTGGCCGTGGACAACTGTTGTCCATCACCGAGCCAAGCAAGAACCGCCGCGTTCCGCCGTGTGAGCACGTGGCACAAGGTTGCGGTGGATGCGATTGGCAGCACATTGAGCGCCGTATTCAGGGTCAGGCAAAGTTGGCCATTGTGGCTGAGGCGTATGCACGCACAGCGCGTCTTGAGGTTGATCCGCAATTGCGTCGACTCACAGAAGATGCACGTCGCACAACAGTGCGCATGGTGAGCGATAGCTCTGGCAATCTTGGTTTCCGTGCGCACGAATCGCACGACATTGTTCCTGTGTCGTCCTGCATGGTGTCGCATCCGTTGTTGAACGACTTCATCTCGCGTCCTGTTCTCGAAGGTGCGGGTGAAGTCACGATTCGCGTGGGTGCGCGCACAGGCGATATTGGTGTGTGGGCTCACGAGGGAAAATTGGCCAATGGGCTCCCTGCTGGTTTAAAAACAGGGGAGCGCGCAACCATCACTGAGAAGGTGGGCGAGCATCTGTTCAAGGTCTCGATGGGTTCGTTCTTCCAGTCATCGCCAGAGGCTGCAGAGTTGATTGTTGACTCTGTGGCGCGTCGCTTGGACAACCTGGGCATCGAAGGCGGCATGTTGCTCGATGCGTATGGCGGAGTTGGTTTGTTCAGCCTTGCGTTCTCGCAGCGTTTTGATGAGTTGCTGCTCGTGGAATCGTCAGAATCCGCATGTCGTGATGCAGTTCGTAACTTGGCCGAATGTGCCGCAGTGATTGAACAAGCAAACGTTGACACCTGGGAAGCCGCCGAAGTTGATGTGGTCATTGCTGACCCATCGCGTCATGGTTTGGGCAAGCATGGCTCACAAGCAATCATCGAAACTGGTGCGCAGACCATCATCTTGGTGAGTTGTGATCCGGTAGCTGGTGCTCGTGATGCGAAGTTGCTGACCGATGCTGGCTACACCATTGGTGAAGTAGAAGTTCTTGATATCTTCCCCGAAACACACCACGTGGAAGTTGTTGCAGCCTTCAGTTTGTAGGAGAACGTCATGGCAAAAGATTGGGCACGCCCCGTTGTTTATTTCGAGATTGAAGCGTTAGACGCTGACCTGCTCGAGAACTTCTATCGTGAGATGTTCAGTTGGGACATTGGCGAGGGATTCATCCGTCAAATTCCTGCAGGAATCGGTGGACCGGAAAATGGCATCGGTGGCCACATGCGCCAAAGCGATCGCAGTGGAGTCACACTGTTTATTCAGGTGAAAAACGTTGAAGCATCGCGTGCGATGGCGGTGGCACTTGGCGGTTCGTTGACGTCGGACCCGTTTCAAATCCCGGGCCGTGCGTTGATTGCAGGCATCAAGGATCCTGAAGGCAATCCGATCACGCTGGTGCAGCAGTAATCAGAGCAATGAATACACAGTCGTCTTGCGACTGGATTCTGTAATCGCTGCACTCCACGCAACAACGACTGCGTCAGTGGCTGTGTAGTACTTCGGTTGAGATTGCTCAGCGGTTTCAAACAATGTGATGACCACGTAGGAATTGTCATCGGATCGGGCTGTCGTGCGTCGCGCAAGGCCTGGGCGATTCAGGTAGCACCATTCCTGCATCCCTTCGTCGAGCGCACGAAATGCGAGTGCCTCGACGCCTGGGTTCAAGGTGAACGTTTCTACTTCAAGAACAGCCATGAATGTCACACTAACCCTTAATCGAATTGATCGAGGTTGTGGGGTTGTGAGATTTTTCCTTACAAGGCACAATCGAATTAGTAATGAGAACGTATTCAATTACTGCGACATGGGGCGCAATGAAACTCTCTGAGGAAATGGACATCACATCCGACCTCACCCCTGATAATGAAATCCACTATGCCGAGAACTTCATACTGGACAAGTGGATCCGCCTCTTTGGTGACCAATTCATCAAAGCTGCAGATGAAATTACAACGAAAGCCGTAATACCCGGCCCGTGTTCTTCAAGCCTCGCTGCGTGCGATGCGAAATTGGAAGCAGAGGCTTGCCAATGCTGAACGAGAGAACCATTACTCAAGATATTGCTTTTGAGAGTCCAATGGAACTCTCAAAGAGCATTCTCTACGGAGTTGATGCCGGAGGTAGTACCTTTGTTCTTGGTTCTTCTAGTGACATTTATGCCTTGTTGGATAACAATTATTCCGACATTGAGGAACTTTATGGAATTGTCATTCAGACAACTGGGTGGGAGGCGCCACTCAATCCTGAGACTGGGGAAACAGATTGTCCCCCTTCTGAACACGCAGAGCGCCGCAGGGTTGCGCTTGTGGTAACACTTACCTTGAACGGATTCTGTGTGGGTATGAAGTTTGCAAGACACGTTCCCGGTGCTGTTATAGAAGAAACCACCATTGACGAATCGCTACCGAGTGGTCTGCTTTGGGACGCCATGAATGAATGCATGGACAAGGTGAAGAAAGCAAGATTCAATTGACACTGGCCATGCCCAAGCAAGTTGCCGGTGAAGTCATCCCGTTTGACGGAACTCCGGGACAGCGCGCAGCAAATATCTTGAGTCATGCTTGGGAACAAGAAAACAATCCGGAGAACGAGAAGATCTGGCTCATTATCTTCAAGAGGCCACGACCTGAGTTCTTGTCTAGATGCTCACAATGCAACGCGGTAAAGGACATTGGTAAGCGTGCGGAATGGCCGTGTGGGAATCCTCGACTCGCCGAAACCTACATTTGGTAGTTGACAAAACCAGAAGTGGTTCAGATCGCTTCAGTCTGATCGTTCGGTAGTTCGCTTCCGACGGCCAATCTGGGGTGTATTCCATCGGCTGTGAACGATGCAAACGGCAAAAGATAGATCGTGCTGAGTTGTGTGCGGTTGCGTGCGCCTGAAAGGACCAACAACTGCGAAATGCGATTTCGCACTGTTTGAACCGAGAGGTGAATACTCTCAGCAATTTCTCCGTTGCTGAAGCCGTACGAAATCATTCTCACGATGTCTTCGTCAATACTGTCGCGATAGGGAATCATGAGCGGAAGTGTCGTTGTCAGTGGGAAACCCACCGATGCATATCCGTGTCCTTTTTCCGCATTCAACAATGCAACAGCATCATTCATAAATGTTTTGCGATAGTTCACGAGATCAATCACGCCGTCATAGAACTGTTCGGAAGCCCACTGCAATAACAGTGCATTCACCGATGCTGCGCACACAATGCGTCTTTCAGGAAAGATGTCTTCTTGTGCCAGTGCTGCTTCGGCGGGTTGGTAGTCGGCAAGTTTGAATTGGCCTACGATCAGAGCGAAATCCTTCATCTGTCGGGCCCACTCTTTGTAACTCTCGGCATCCGTGACTGGGATAACTTCCTCAAATCCGGGTTGAAGTTTGATTTCGCCGGCCATCCATTCGCAGGCCTTTTGGAATTGCCCAAAAACAATGACTTTCACAAAATCCCCCGATTTTTGGTTGTCCCACACAAACTAGACCTCTCCGAGTGGACACATCTGCCGGTGGGCTGCTTCAGAAAATCACAAAGAAAAACAAGCACAAAATGCCAGATTTTTCTGAGATGCAAGATGAGAACCCGCACACTTTCCGGAATATCTCCCAAAGAAGTTGAATTCGATGTAATCGGCTTAGTTTTCCTTCGGATAGAGAGAAGCAAAATTATGGGGATTCGGTTGCAAAAGGTCACACACAAAAAATCACAAGGAAGATGTTGAAACGAATGAATCCAGTGTGTAAGGCCTCATCAGAATGAGGTGGTGGCTGGCCACTTAATCCTCCATTACGAAGCAACGATCTTGGTTCATAACTTCCCAATCTTGAAAATCTTTCTCATATGTGACAGCCATTGCATCCATTGCGTCTCGAAAATATGACATACATGCCTTGCTGGTAGTGAAGAGATAATCCTTGTTGTCATTAATGTAAGCCACGAACCAGTCGTAATTGAATAGGCAAGCTTCGTGCCGACGGCACTCTTGCTTTAATCTTGTAATGTTCGCTGAAGACAGCATTACCGCGCTGTTTGCGGGAGCTTGGGTAGTGTCTGTTTTCTTTGGCTCTTCTAGCGGCGAATTGGTTTCGGATGAAGGGGCTGTGGTCGATTCGGAACTGGCAGCGGGATCAGTAACATCAACGCCAAATTTTGAGTTAGCAGTTGTAAAGTTCAGACGATCGCATTCTCTCGGGCCAAAGCTCGCTGTGAACGCGCTGTACTTGTCATTTGGGTGTCTACGTTCGTAATCTAAAGCCTCCTCGGCAAGTGAGTAGATGGTCCAGTAAGTGTCCCTAAATGTCGGCTTGGAGGGCGAGCCGATCATGTCCTTTAATGCAGCAACTTGTTTTGCGAAATCGTCGAATTCTTTTTTTGTGGTCTCTGCGGGAGGTTTCCATTGACGAAGAGTGTCGCAAACTGGTTGCACGAAGGGTGCAACAAAAACATTTAATGAGTCCACAACGGGATCGCCTGTGTCCCCGTACACCCAATTTGCTGATTCTTCGACAGTTGTCGTAGTTGCGGTCTCGCTGTTGAGTGTGTCAGTGCTGCCGCAAGACATCATCAACAGTGGGATACAGGCCATCACTAAACAATTGAAGACAGATTTGCTAGAGGCTCTGCAGTTCAGCGATTTTCTTTTCAACATTGCCATACGGAAAAACAAGCTTTCGATAAGTCAACCCAGGGAGCTGAACGACATTTGCAAACATAGTCGCGTAGTTCTTTGGATTGCCATGCTCGGACGACCGAGAATAAGACAACGTTTTCAACTAGTCCGTTTCGTGATGCCCCCGACCCAATGCCTGGAGATTTCTGCGAACTGCCTTAAGCAGTTTGATTTCGCCTAGCTCGCACGGAAATGGAGACGAGATTTTGCGGCAAGTTGTCGTTGTCCTAATCCCAAAACCTGGGTGCAACGGATCTGCTAATCGGTGCGCACTCGGCACAACAAGTCAAACGCAACTCCTCTGCAGGACAACTGTTTGCGACCTTCAGAAGCCGACAAAATGGTGCGCCCTCTGGGGATCGAACCCAGGACCTGCGGATTAAGAGTCCGTTGCTCTACCAGCTGAGCTAAAGGCGCATTATGAAGTTCACACCTTAGACGGTGCTCCACGGCGTTACCCAAACATTCATTTCGCTGGCACCGATTTCTCGGTGCCAGCGAGCGAATGGGGTGGACGAGGGGTCTCGAACCCCCGGCCTCCAGGACCACAACCTGGCGCTCTAACCAACTGAGCTACGCCCACCATGGAGACCAACAGTGTGCCACCTTCACTTGATTCTCCCAACTGCAATTGATGTGGATGCAACAGGCAGGACAAAGCGCCCGCCTGACACCCGTCACTTCCAAAGATTTTGTATACCTAGGGGGGTATATCGGTAACATACAGTTTGAGGAAAGCAAGAAGCGCTTTACTCAGTCGCTTCGCGGAGGCCCCGATGACACATCCACTGCATGACCACACCAGACCAGCATTGCCACGCATGATTATTCGCGGGCTTTTTCGTCGGTGCGCATGGTGCGGCGGCAAAGGTTCTTTCTTTTCGTCGTGGTACAAGAAAGAAGCGCAGTGCCAGACATGCGGCATCAATTGGGAACGCGGTTATGAGGGCTATGAGCTCGGTGCAGCAACGATGGGCGTGTTCATGACCTTTGGCAGCATTATCGGTTGGATGGTCATCTCAGTCATCTTTGGAGTTGCCTTGGTCCCGTTGCTGGTCGTTGCCGGCGTGATGGCGATTGGCATTCCGATCATCTCGTATCCGCTCACATATGGCGTCTGGCAAGGCGTCGACCTCTTCCTTCGGCCACCATCACCAGAAGATATTGCCCAGGCCGAAGAATGGCTGAAAGTCAAGTCCTGATTGGCTAAGGTCCAACTTGCTCGGCCCAAATAAGTTGGGTTGCCGCGTAGCGGGGACTGCGGTGCACATGGCGCCGACAACAAATGCTTGACCGAACACCTGTTCGTAGTTACAGTGTTGTTGTTCGAACACACCCATTGCATACAGTCCGTCATCCACGGCAACCGCTGAGGATGCATCCGAAAGGCACACACCATGAGCACACCAACACCAGAACGCGACAAGGCCCTTGATGCGGCCCTCGCCCAGATTGACAAGCAGTATGGAAAAGGTTCCATCATGCGAATGGGCGAGAAGGGTTCAATGGCGATTGAAGCCATCCCCACCGGCGCCCTTCCTCTCGACCTTGCTCTCGGAGTAGGTGGCTTGCCACGTGGTCGCGTTGTTGAAATCTTCGGACCAGAGTCCTCCGGTAAGTCCACCCTTGCCATGCACGTTGTTGCAGAAGCTCAGCGCAACGGCGGCATCTGTGCCTACGTCGACGCTGAGCACGCTATGGACCCTGTGTACGCCAAGGCCATTGGTGTCGACATCGATCAGCTCCTCATCTCGCAGCCAGACACTGGTGAGCAGGCGCTCGAAATCGCCGACATGCTCATCCGCTCCGGTGCGATCGACGTTCTTGTTATTGACTCCGTTGCTGCACTCACACCACGTGCAGAAATCGAAGGCGACATGGGCGACTCACACGTGGGTCTCCAGGCCCGTCTTATGAGCCAGGCATTGCGCAAGCTCACCGCCAACCTCAACAAGTCGAACACCATCTGTATTTTCATTAACCAGTTGCGCGAAAAGATCGGCGTGATGTTCGGCTCACCAGAAACAACTCCTGGTGGCCGTGCACTCAAGTTCTATTCATCGGTTCGCCTCGACATTCGTCGTATTGAGGCCATCAAGGACGGTGCAGAAGTCACTGGTGCACGTACTCGTGTGAAGGTTGTGAAGAACAAGGTTGCTCCACCATTCCGTCAGGCCGAGTTCGACATCATGTACGGAAAGGGCATTAGTCGCGAAGGCGCATTGCTCGACCTTGCAGTTGAAATGGCAATCGCGAAGAAGTCCGGTGCATGGTTCACCTATGAAGGTGAGCAGTTGGGTCAGGGCCGTGAGAATGCCAAGAACTACTTGCATGATCACCCAGAACTCATGGTGGACATGGAACAGAAGATTCGTGCTCAGGCTGGCCTGAACGACCTTGAAGAAGAAGCATTCTCTGAAAAGGACGAAGCGCCGATCGAACTTGACTGATTCGTCAGTTACCAAGCACGAGCTGCCACTCGTATGAAGGCCGGTCCCAGGCGGGGACCGGCCTTCCGGCTTTCTCGGGGCCAATTGAGTGAAGTGTTCGCTCCATCAATTAAAGGGGGCGTGCGCTGGGGCTCGGTAGCCTCAACAGCGTGAGTGGCAAGAGCCCAGAGTCCTATGTAGTTCGCACCTTTGGGTGTCAGATGAACGAACACGACTCCGAACGGATCGCTGGCCTCTTGGAGTCCGATGGAATGACCAGGGCAGAAGATGATGCCGATGCCGATGTCGTGGTGTTGAACACCTGCTGTATTCGTGAGAACGCCGACAACAAGTTGTACGGCACCCTGGGCCACCTCAAGACATGGAAAGACGCCAAGGACGGTCGTCGCATCGTCGTGGGCGGTTGCTTGTCTCAGAAGGACAAAGACATTGTGCAGACTCGCGCACCATGGGTTGACGTTGTCATGGGCACCCACAACGTGCACCGCACCAACGAGCTTCTTGCGTACGCCGCGGAACACGGCCCGATCACTGAAATTCTCGAAGAAGCAGTGATGGATGACCATGCATTGTTCCCGAGCGCTTTGCCAGCACGCCGTGAGACCTCGTATAACGCATGGGTCACGATTCAGATCGGTTGCGACAACACGTGTGCGTATTGCATCGTGCCATCAGTGCGTGGCAAGGAAATCAGTCGCCCATTCACTGACATTGTGAGCGAAGTGGCGTCACTTGCAGCCCAGGGGATCACAGAAGTAACGCTTCTGGGCCAGAACGTGAATAGCTATGGACGCGACTTGTCGCTCGCGGCACGTCGTGATGGCGCCGATGTGTCAGCAAGTCCGCAGTTTGCTCAGTTGTTGCGCGAGGTCGGAGCAGTCGAAGGCATTCGTCGCGTGCGTTACACAAGCCCGCACCCCAAAGACATGCGTATCGATGTTCTTGAAGCCATGGCGCAAACAGCAGCAGTGTGCGAACAGTTGCACTACCCATTGCAATCAGGCTCTGATCGCGTGTTGTCTCTTATGCATCGTGGATACACCGCAGACCGATACCTCGAGCGTCTTGCTGAAGCACGTCGCTTGATGCCAGACATCGCAGTGACCAGCGACATCATCGTGGGGTTCCCTGGCGAAACCGAAGCTGACTTTGTTCGCACCATGGAAGTTGCTGCGGAAGCAGACTTCGACTCGGTGTTTGAGTTCATCTTCTCTCCGCGTGAAGGAACAGAAGCTGCATTGATGGTGGAGAAGTTCTGCGATCCTGCCGAAGTGGGAGATCGTTTTGATCGTCTGCGTGTAGTTGTGGAACGCAGTGCGTTGCGCAAACACCGAGAGCGCATTGGTCGCATCGAAGAAGTTGTTGTTGACGGCCCCAGTAAGCAAGATCCACGCATCATGTCGGGTCGCACACGCCAGTTCAAGTTGGTGCACTTCACCGTGCCACAGCCATTGCGCCCCGGTACCTATTGCAGTGTTGAAATTGAAGATGCCGCTGCGCACTACCTCAAGGGTCACCTTGTTGAGGTCTTGCACGAAGCAACACACAAAATCCGTATCCCTCTTGCATCGGCGTAACGCGTGACGATCAAGAAATCAGTGGTGGTGCTCGGCCCCACCGCAAGCGGCAAGAGCGATGTTGCAATGGCGGCAGCCACAACGGTTCCGAATGTGCACATCATCGCCGCCGATGCGATGCAGGTGTATCGACGAATGGATATCGGCACAGCAAAACCGACCGAGGATGATCAGAGTCGTGTTGTGCATCACTGCGTCAATGTTGCCGAGCCCTCGGAAAGGTATTCCGTTGCGCGATTCGCCGAAGATGTTGCGGCTGCGCGAAAGAAAATCAGTAAGGCAGATGCAAGTGAGTTGATTGTCGGCGGCACGGGTTTGTATGTCACGGCTTTGGTGGATGGTTTGTCTATGCCGGGGGATTACCCCAAAATTCGTGCACAATTGGAAGCGAATCGCGACACTGAAGCTTTGTATGAACAGTTGTCAGAACTTGATCCCGAAGCGGTGAAGAAAATCGATCCGAACAATCGCCGTCGCATGATTCGTGCATTGGAAGTGTGCCTCGGCAGCGGCAAGACATTCAGCTCTTTTGGTGAAGGCATTGGCGCTTACCCTCCGGTCGACACGGTGCAGATTGGAATCAAGTGGCAGCGTGAGGCTCTGCGCGAGCGCATTGCATTGCGTGTGCACAAAATGATTGAAGCGGGTCTCGTCGACGAAGTACGCGGTGTGTTGAATGAGCCAAAGGGCATCTCTGACACCGCACGACAGGCACTCGGATACAAGGAAGTTATCGAGCACATTGAGCGTCGCTGGACTCTCGAAGAAGCCATCGATGCAACCATTCTGCGCACCCAGCAGTTCGCGGTTCGCCAAGAGCGTTGGTACCGCCGTGACCCACGAATTCAGTGGGTTGAGGTACAGAATGACCCGATTGCAGAAGTCGCCCCCTTGGTTGTGGCTGCTCTCGCATAGTCTGTGGACTGATGGACATCACGCTCACCAAGCATCACGGACTTGAAAACGATTTTCTTGTCTACGACCTTGCTCAGGGTGAGCCGACAACCGCGTGGCCTGAAGTTGCTCGTGCCGTGTGTGCGCGTTCCACAGGTATCGGAGCCGATGGTCTCTTGCTCTTGGAAATCACGAGTGCGACCGAACTCACGATGCGTCTCTATAACGCCGACGGCAGTGTTGCTGAGATGAGCGGCAACGGTATTCGTTGTTTGGTCCAAGCAGCTCATGCTGCTGTGAAGGGCGCGCCCAACACCACATACAACGTTCGCACTGATGCAGGAATGCGCACAGCGACTGTGGTGGGCGATTGGGATGGCGATGTCATTCAGGTCAGTGTTGATATGGGTGAAGTCACTCGTCTTCCTGAACCCGAAGGATGGGCGAGCCTTCAATGTGATCCGATTCGACCTGTGAGTCACGTGTCGCTGGGTAATCCCCATTCAGTTGTGGGTGTTGAAGAAGTTGCCATCGTTGACCTCGGACATCTCGGGTCACTTGTTCCGCATGTAAATCTTGAAATCATCGAGCCGGGTCCAGGCAGTAACGCCATCACGATGCGGGTGCACGAGCGCGGCGCAGGAATCACTCGTGCGTGTGGCACTGGTGCGTGCGCTGCAGCAGATGCTGCAATCTCGTGGGGACTTGTTCCGAAGTCAACAGAAGAAGTTGTCGTGCACATGGACGGCGGAGTTGCCCGAGTGCGCATCTCTGATGATCATCGCGCCACTCTCACCGGCCCTGCCGAATACATTGCAACCATCACGGTTCCTGTATGAGTAATCCGTACCAGGAGGCGCTGACTCAGACACTGATTGAGCGCTCTTTTCGGGAACGGATTGTGTTGGTGGGCGTCACGATGGGTGGCCAGACCGATGAAGAGACAGACGAAGGTCTTGATGAACTCTCGCTGCTGATTGATACTGCGGGCGCCGATGAAGCTGCGCGTGTAACACAGCGTCGCGATGTTCCCGATTCTGCGTTCTATATCGGTAAAGGAAAAGTTGAAGAACTCAAGGAAGTGTGTTTGGCGCTCGATGCCGACACAGTTGTTTTTGACAATGAGCTCACGCCAGGTCAGCAGTACAACTTGGAACGTGCATTAGGTCGTACGGCTCTCGACCGTACTGCTGTGATTCTTGACATCTTCGCGCAGAATGCGCACACCCAAGAAGGTAAAGCGCAAGTTGAACTTGCCATGTTGCGCTATCGCTTGCCTCGCTTGCGTCGTGGTGCAAAGGCCGGCTTGTCACAGCAGGGTGGTGGCATCGGTACTCGTGGTCCTGGCGAAACTCGTCTTGAAGTTGATCGTCGCCGCATCATGCGTCGCATTGAAAAACTCGAGCGTGACCTCAAAGACTTGCAGCGCACACGTTCGACACAACGTAAGAGCCGTAGCCGCAGCGGGTTGGCCTCAGTCGTCATCGTTGGCTACACCAACGCGGGGAAGTCCACTTTGCTGAATTCCCTAACGCGCGCGGGTGTACTCGTTGAAGACAGGTTGTTCGCAACGCTTGACCCAACAACGAGGCGTTTATCGCTTCCTGGTGGTGAGCCCGTGTTGCTCACCGACACGGTGGGTTTCATTCGTGCATTGCCTCACGGACTCGTTGAGTCGTTCAAGAGCACACTGGAAGTTGCTGCGGCCGCCGACATGTTGGTACATGTGGTCGATGGCAGTGCGACTCACCCTGATCAGCAGATCACTGCCGTGCGTGAAGTCCTGGCCGAAATTGGCGCAGACAATGTTCCCGAGTTCATCGTGTTCAACAAGGCTGACATGCTCGATGATCACGGTGCGTCGCTAGTGGAGGAGTACCAAGGGGCCGTTGCGGTGTCTGCGTTACAACAACAGGGCATGGATGTGTTGTTGCGTCGGCTGTCCGACCGCATGCGAGCCATCAGTAAGGTGACCGAGCTGTTGGTGCCGTTCGAGCGTGGAGACATCGTTGCGTCCGTGCATCGTGAAGGTGAAGTCGTGTCCATTGAAGAGGCAGAGACAGGCCTGCGAATCCGCGCCCGTTTGTCTGAAGCCTCGGCTGGTCGATTGCGGGAGTTCGTCGTCACCACGTCAAATAGTGGAAACTAGAACCACCATGGCTGACATCAATAGAGATCTCGTGGGCTTCGAGCCACCTCCGTATCCGTACGACCGTCTTGATGCGTACCAAAAGATGGCTGCGGCACACGACGGCGGCATTGTTGATCTCTCTATCGGCACACCGTGCGATCCACCGCCTCAGGCAGTAATTGATGCACTTGCTGGTTCGGGTTCTGAGCGTGGCTATCCCGCCTCCATCGGAACAGAAGCGTTGCGCCGTTCAATCGCTCGCTGGATGGGCCGTCGTTTCTCGATTGATGTTCCGTTGTCACGGATTGCTGCCTGCATCGGCACAAAGGAGTTTGTTGCAACGACTCCTCAGTACATGAAGTTGCGTCGCCCGAATCGTGACACCGTGATTTATCCGGCCGTTGCGTATCCCACCTATGAGATGGGTGCGATTCTTGCCGGCCTTCGACCACTTGCTGTGCCGATGAATGCAGAAGGCCACATGGACTTCGCCTCTCTTTCTCAAGAAGACATTGATCGCGCATTGATGTTGTGGGTGAATAGCCCCAGTAACCCCACGGGTGGTCTTGATGATCTCAAGTACGCCGCCAACTGGGGACGCAAGAACAACATCCCAGTGTTTAGTGATGAGTGCTACACCGAATTCACGTGGGCGACGTCCTCGCAATCCATTTTGCAGCACGGCCTTGATGGTGTGATTGCAGTGCATTCACTGTCAAAGCGTTCAAACCTTGCCGGCCTCCGTGTCGGCTTCTATGCAGGTGATGCAGAGATTGTTGAATACCTCAAAGAAGTGCGTAAGCACGCTGGCTTCATGGTGCCTGGTCCGGCGCAAGCAGCAGGTGTTGCAGCGCTTGATGACGATGAGCACGTGACGGTGCAACGCGATAGGTATCGCTCACGTCTTGAATACATGGCCACCACATTGTCGAAGTGGTCAGGAATTGACATCGGCATGCCAGATGGTGGTTTCTACTTGTGGTTCGACGCTGAAGATGCTTGGAGTTTCACAGAACGTCTTGCTCGAGAGGGTGGGGCACTGGTGAGCCCAGGAGACTTCTACGGTGCGGGTGGCTCACGCAATGTGCGAGTTGCGGTTGTGCAACCCGATGCGAAGTTGCGCCTTGTCGCCGAACGTTTGGGTCAATAGTTTCGTAAGCGAACTCTGGCGACTTCGGAAGTCTTGGATGCGTTAGTAGCCTCGGGCTGTGTTTTCTCTTGCTGTGGTGATGCCCGTCTTCAATGAAGGTGATGGGCTTTCGGAGACATTGAGAGAACTAGAGAAGGTTGGGATTCTCTCTGATTCCCAGATTCATCTGTTCATCCAAGACGATATGAGCAACGATGATTCTCTCGAGATAATTCGCTCATTTCAGAGCGAAAGATACTTGCTCCATCTGGAATCCAATTCAGTTCGTTTAGGCCACGGCCCATCGGTCCTAAGAGGATATGAACGAGCAGTGGATTGTTGCCCTGACGTGACGGTGCAATTGGACGGGGACGGACAATTTCGTAGCGAGGATGTCGTCCGTTTGATTTCGACAGTTAGGAATGGAATGAATTTTGTCTTGGCGACAAGAACACATCGTTCGAGTCCGGGCTACAGACGGTTGGCCACAAGATCATTGCGATTGCTATGTGTTTTTCTTTTCAAGACCAAATTTGCCGATGTCAATTCTCCGATTCGGGCTTTCAATACGCAATTTTTGGCAAAACTTTTGCCCTTCATTCCGAAGGACTCAGCGATGACAAATGTTTATCTCTCGGTTCTGAGCTCTCATTCCACACCCCTTGTTGGTGCTATTGAGGTGGTGGAACAGACTCGAAGGGGCAGGCACCAGGAGGGCTCGACATGGAGGAGTGCAAGGAGTGATTTTTTTTCGTCCTACCGGTTTATTCGTTTCGCCTTGAGGTCAATGTCGGAGGTGCTTCGCTTTCGATTGAAAGTTTTCCCACGAAGCCGTGAACTAGTTACGCCTTCTGAGAAAGAGTAATTTTCCTGTTGTTCTCAGGTGCTAGAAGTGGTCGGATTAGGGCGTAGCTGAATCGACCGAGCGTGATGGGGCTCTCCGAGTCCAGCCAACTTCTGTCCCAACGAGTTGAAGTGAGTCGCAAAAGTCGTGCGCAACGGGGCAGCGGTCGAGCGATGATCTGAGGAATGATGACGTGCACTGTGACATCTAATGGAATCATCCAATAGCAAGGAGATCCATACCAAAATCTGGCTCGGGGTAGACCTCTTGAGTGGCGAGCATTCTTCAGAATCACAAGAAACGGAGCAGTTGGGTCCAGTAGTACAACCTTGCGTTGGCGGCCAGAAGAATCAATTTGGTACTGGACCGTCACATTTTCAGTATATGGCGTTGCTGTATTTGGAGAAATGTCTATGAAAGTTTGAGGAACATCTTTTCGACTTCCTCAACGGAGTATCCAGATGCTGCTGCTTCTGAAGGATTCTGCAAGCAATTGGCGAGACCTGATGCGAGCATCTTGAACCCAACTTGTTCCATTGCTTTTGTGACGGCCGCAATCTGGGTCACGATGTCGCGGCATTCACGTTCTTCTTCGAGCATGTTCTGGATTCCACGAACTTGGCCCTCAATACGACGAAGTCGCTTCTGAAGATCAACGATGACGTCGGTATCAATCTGCATGATTCATTATCCCTTGTTCGAACGGAACCAACGGCGACCACTCTTGGGGGTCGCAGCTGATGCGGTGGATGAGCACTGGCAACGGTCAGCTTTGGCAACATGTCCGAGGATCTGCTCCACATGAGCTCCACAACCGGCCCATGATGGGCGGCTGCACTTCTTGCATGTCACTTGTCTACACATACCCCCTAGGGTATCATGGAATCAATCCAAAGGATGATGAATATGTTTTTTCAGCAGTACTACCTCGAATGTCTTTCACACGCGAGCTACATGGTGGGTGACACCACGTCTGGGCTTGCTGTTGTCATTGACCCTCAGCGCGACATCGATCAATACGTTGCTGATGCATCTGCGAATGGACTGCGCATTGTGAAAGTCATCGAGACTCATTTTCATGCTGACTTCTTGTCAGGACATCTGGAACTCGCTGCCGCAACGGAAGCATCCATTGTGTTCGGCGCGGCTGCGAAAGGTCGTGTTGAATTCGACATCGAAACAATGGCGCACGGTTCGCACATCAGTTTGGGCGATGTTGATTTAGAAATTCTGGAAACCCCTGGGCATACGCCAGAGTCGATCAGTGTTGTGGTGCGCGAGAACGGCCCGACCGGAACGCCGTTCGGTGTTTTGACCGGAGACACAATGTTTATTGGCGATGTTGGTCGACCTGACCTGTTGTCCTCGGTTGGAGTGACCGCAGACCAACTTGCACGTCAGTTGTTTGACTCTCTGCATAACAAGTTGCTGTTGCTGCCCGATGACACAAAAGTTTTCCCTGCTCACGGTGCGGGTTCGTCGTGTGGCAAGCAATTGTCCACCGAGACAGTGTCGACCATTGGCGAACAGCGCCGCGTGAACTACGCATTGGCCCCGATGGTGATTGACGACTTCGTTGATGTTGTGACCGAAGGTCAGAACGTGGCACCGGAGTATTTCCCTTTCGCCGCGAACCGCAACCGCGAGGCTCGACCATTGCACGATGACGATGCACCGATGAAAGAGTTGACTGCCCCTGAAGCAGTTGCGCTCGCTGAACAGGGCGCAGTCATTCTCGACTCGCGAGATGATCAGTCCTTCGCTTCGGGCTACATCCGTGGTTCAGTAAATGTGGGCCTTTCGGGGCGTTTCGCTGAATATGCCGGTGAAGTCATGAAGCCAGGTACCGCAATTGTGATTGTGTCTGACGCAGGGTTTGAACGTGAGGCGCGTACACGTCTCGCTCGCATTGGCTTTGACAACGTGGTGGGCTGCATCAGCAACCCAGAACTAGAGATGTTGAACAACCCAGATCTTGTCGAGAAGCAATCACGATTGTCGGTGGAATCATTGGCGGAACGCATGGCATCACTTCGTGAACTTGTGGTCATCGACGTACGTAATGGTGGCGAGACTGCTCTCGGCATGCTTCCTGGTGCGCGCAATATTCCATTACCAGCATTGTTGCGAGAGATTCCTGAACTCGATCCGAATGTTCCTGTTGTGGTGAATTGCGCAGGTGGCTATCGCTCGTCAGTGGCATCGAGTCTGCTGAAGTCGCATGGCTTCGCCGATGTGTCTGACCTCATTGGTGGCTACAACGCGTGGGCAGATAGCAATATCCCTCACACGCTTCCTGCAATCGATGTGAAGGCCGCTCAGGTGTACCCGAACGCATTGCTGGTGGACGTACGCGAGCAGAACGAATGGGATGCCGGTCATATCGATGGCTCGCTTCATATCCCGATGGCGCAGTTGCCCGATCGTTTGGATGAACTCGACAAGAAGATGATGACGATTGTGGTGTGTCGCAGCGGAAACCGCTCGGGCAAGGTGGCTGCATGGCTCATTAATCGCGGATACGACGCGCTCAACATGACTGGCGGAATGCTGGCATGGAGTGAGCAAGGGTTGGCGGAAGCGAGATAACTCGCGTCGTCACATTGTGAAATCAAAAGGCCCCGTGCAGTACGAACTGCACGGGGCCTTTTGATGTTTCGTTCTTAGAGTTTGCGCATCACGGTGACGAGCTTGCCGAAGACTTGTACTTCGTCTGCATCAAACACCATCGGCTTCATCGTCTCGTTTGCAGGAATCAGAGTGATGGTCTTTCCTGACTTCTTGAAAGTCTTGATTGTTGCTTCATCACCAGGAATGCCGGCAACGACAATGTCGCCGTTTTCTGCGACTTGTTGCTGACGTGCAACAACGAAGTCTCCGTCGAGAATGCCTGCCTCAATCATGGAATCACCGCGTACGCGCAACATGAAGAGTTCGCCTTCGCCGGTGAAGTCGGTGGGAAGCGGAATGAGATCTTCCACGTTCTGCTGTGCAAGAACATTCGTACCTGCTGCAACATCGCCAATGAGTGGAATGTGGCGAGATGGACGACGCTCCATAGCTACTTCAGAGTTGGTGTCGAAGCGGACTTCGATCGCGCGTGGCTTCGAAGGATCGCGACGGATGAAGCCCATGTCTTGGAGGGTCTTGAGGTGGGTGTGCACCGTGGCGGGCGAGTTGAGCCCCACGGCCTCGCCGATCTCGCGGACTGACGGTGGATAACCGCGGTCCTGCATGGCTTGTTCGATCACATGAAGGATCTGGCGCTGGCGTTCAGTAAGGGCTTCAGACATGGGGATGAGCGTACAGGTGTTCGTGGCTCGGGTCAAACACCTGTTCGGAGAACAATTGTTCGCCAGAAGGGTTGACACCGAACAGATGTTCGGGCAAACTAACGAACACCCGTTCGCTACGGTGAACACCACATAGACCGCCCGGTCCCCCAAACCCTCATTCTGAAAGGAAATCCCATGGCTACCACCATCGATCCTCTTCTCTTCCCATCACACACTGTTCGTTCGAATGCCAGCCGTTCAGTTCGCCCAGCGGTCAGCCAGCGCACCTTCCAGCGTCGCCGCATGACCGTCGGAGCTGTTCTGGTGTTCGGCCTGGCATCGGTGTTCATCACCTCCGGAGCCTTTGCTTCGAATCCTGCCCCCACCCAGCAAGACATTCCGCGCACGGTTGTGGCCAAGAGCGGTGACACGTTGTGGGACATTGCTCGTCAAGTCGTTCCGAAGGGCGCCATTGGCGATCTCGTCAGCGAGATGGTCATTCTCAATGGTTCAACAATTGAACCTGGTCAGGTCATTCGCATCCCCTAATCGCTCATGCGAGGGGTGAAGAAAATCTCGTTTTTTCTTCGCGAACTAACAGAAAGTTAAATTTCTGTGCTCTATTCTCAGAGTTCGTGCATTGCCCCGTATGCCGCCATGACGACACCAAGGTGATCGATTCGCGATCCACTGAGGATGGCTGTGCAATCCGCCGCCGTCGTTCGTGTCCGGAATGCAGCTACCGCTTCACCACTTATGAGCGCCTTGAGGGTGCGCCTCTGATGGTCTTGAAGCGTTCTGGTGTTCGGGTGCCATTTGATCGGGCAAAGATTGTGGCTGGTGTCAGCTCGGCTTGTAAGGGCCGCAATGTGGAAGAAGCCCAAGTCGAGATTCTCGCCGAGATGGTCGAAGACGACATGCGTCTGGCACAGATTGCCGGCACAGAGATCACTTCTTCAACGGTG